>JAGVXY010000030.1 GCA_018303545.1 Candidatus Woesearchaeota archaeon
CATCTTTTTCTTTTGCATACTTGAAAACAGCGGAAATATTTTTTTCTGTTTCTGAAACCCATTTTGACTTTAATTGGCTAAACTTAACTGTAAGAAGGGATTTCCCTAAATTTGATGATATATATCGGGCAGCCAAAGTCTTACCTGTTCCGGGTGGACCATCTAAACTTATGGTAGTTCCGTAGCCATATTCTAATAATCCACTTTCAACGAAATGTTTTTTTAATTTATCTTTATTTTTTGCTTGAAATATGACTAATTTCACCTTTTTCATAGTGGTCTCATTTAAAATGAGATCATTTTCTGAAACATTTGAAGATTCAATGCGGAATAACTTTTCAGAGTTTGAATCATAAATTGAATTTTTGTAAGCACCATCTAAATTTTTTAATTTATCCGTATATTCCTTCCCTGATAGCTCAGCCCTCGCTTTATATGAAACTACATATCGGTAAATTTGAGGGGTTGTATTGTGGTCAAGAATTTCTATCACCAAATCTTGTTCATGTAATCTACTTGTTTTGAAGTCTAAATTATATTTTATAAATATATCATCCTTACATATTGAGATTGCTCCGGCCTCTTTATCTATAACCAAGTCTACAAAACAATCAAACTCATCAAAACTTAAGTCATACTTATTAATAAATAACCCTAAAAGACTGTGTTCATTCTTTGTATTGTTAAACGTGATCCGTTTTTCCGTATCATTGCTATTTAATCTACATTGAATGAAATGTTTAATTGAATCATAGGTTCTTTTGACATTTTCTTGATGTATCTCTTCATCAAATTCATTAATTATTCTACATTGTTGAGTCATTTTTTCATTAATTATTCTACATTGTTGAGTCATTTTTTCCCTCTTCTTCTTTTATACTTAATGGATTTTTTTCGTATTCAATTGCTTCTCTTACATGTTCGTGTATATCCATTATGATACCATTCTTTTAGCCCAGAGATCTAATGGTTCTTGTTCATCTTCTATTAGTTCATCCCGTTCGTAAACTATCTTTGTCTTGCCATTTTTGTATTTTGTCATTATTGCCATTTTAATTTTCATCCAATATTTTATTAAAAACGATTCTTAGCTTTCTTATATCTGCCTTTAATTTATAAATATCTTCTTCCAAGGTCTCAAATCGCACTTTATTAAAATTATCATTTGAAATATAACAATGTGAACTATATATTTCTCTGACAAGTTTTCCGTCTTTAGCGTCTAATGGTACATCTAAATTCAATTCTCGTTGCAAGCCATTTCTGTTATCCTTTCGAGTCCAATATTTCCATTGAAGCTTTTCCGCTATATCCCTGATTTCTTCTCGAGTGAATAACCAAATCTCAGAATGCTTGATTGAAACCAATACAAAGTAGTCTACTTGATTAATCTTATCCTGTGGGGTCTTAGTGCTATTTCTTCTTACTTGAAACCATCTGTTCCAATCGCTTGTTTTTTGGATAGATCTGCCCTTAACCTGAATTTTTACAGATTTCTCTTTGTCTTTATTCCAAACTGAGAAATCCACACCTCTATCAGGTTTTGGCTTTTCTGCATTTAGACCTAATTTTTCTAAATGATATTTTACAAGATTCTCAGATATTGATCCTATTGTTCGTTCTGACATATTTTTACTCCTATCATCGTTATAAGCGGGAACTGGGAGAAGGAACACAATAAACCTCCCCCCAATATATGTTAAACAACTATCTAATAGGGATACGGGTATCACTTATAATGGTTACTGGTAGAATTGGGTACAAAAATTATCCCCCTAGAATTTTTCAGTAAGGGTAATGGGTTTTTTATAGACCCTTCTAGGTTTTTTATAGGCGCTTTTATCTGATTTATCTATATCTTCAGTATCTTTCCATTTAATATATCCTTTTATTTCAAGCCTTTCTAAAAGCTTACATACTTCGGAAACGTTTTTAAATTTTAACTTCTGACAAAGTTTTGAGGGATATATTCTTTTTGGGGCTTTCTTTTTTCGATTTATGTCAAGATAATCTAGAATAATTCGTTCTTTTGGAGAAAAAATCATGAATCTTTTCTTTTTATAAACTTCTAATTTTTGTGCGGTCTCTCTTTCTAATTTTTTTTGTTCCTTCTCGAGTTTTTTTATGCGTTTTAGATTAACTTTCCCTTTTAGTTTTTTATCGTATTCTTCCTTTACTTTGTTAATGTTTACTCTAAATTCACTTTTTTGTTCCTTCTCGAGTTTTTTTATTAATTTTTTTATATCCATTAATGACCAAGCAAAAGCTATAAGCCAACCAATAATAGTAAATCCGGTAAATATATTTATGACTGCAATTCGATTAAAATCCTTGTGATTTAAAGAGTACGCTATTAGCAGGGGTAAAATATAAAATAAACAAAATCCCGACTGAGCAATTAATTTTAGTAAGATTAATGAATTTTCTCCGAAAATAAAAATCAGCAAAAAGATAACAAGTAAATAGGTCCCATAAATAAGAGATAATTTCCCATATGTTATTGGATGAACTTTTTTATAGACCAAATAAAAGACACCGACAATGCCTAACAGAGATAAAAAAATAGATAGTATAATAAAAAACGGATCAATCGATGCCATAAGTAGAAATATAAATGAAGCAGTAACAGAAAAAATTGAAAGTTCTTCTATATACTCTATGCTCCGATTTCTTATAATAATGTTCATTAAGTTCATAAATAAATTTAGGAGATTATAACTTATAAACTTTTCTTTATCAAATATAAAAGAAAAATTTTTACTAGTCTTTCTTCTTAAAGAAATCCTGCCTTGAAGCAATCATAATCTTAGAGGCCAAAGCTCTTGCAGCTTTTCCAGGATCTTTTGAAGTTCGAATAGAATCATCCAAGAATAAAATGCCAAATCTAGGAGAAGCAGTTCCTTGAGTCAAGTGCCGGAACAAAGATTTTTCTGCACCAAAGACCTGAATCTTAGATGAAGTTGACATCGCCAATCTTTCTAAGTTTCCAGCATAATCAATTAATTTAGCAACTAAATAAGGACTAGTAACTTTAATCAGATGATGCGTTTCTTTCTCTAAAACTTTTTTCAAATAGGAATGTTCTTTCTTAATTATCATAGAAGTTAAATCGCGCTGCTTAATATAATCTTTAATTCTAGAGATATCATCACTTTTCAATTCAGCACCCATTTCAGATTTAGGTTTTTTCTTCAGCAACTCTTTAGGGGATAAACCTAAATGTTCTGGAAAAAAGTATGAAGTCCAACGCTGCAATATAATATCTAGTTTCTTTTTTGATTCTTCAAGGATATCAATACGGCTTACTGAGTCTATGATTAAAACTTCCCAATTTACTGATTTAGAAATCTTTTCTTTAGTTTCTCTCAGGTTTTTTAATCTTAACTGCTGCATTGTTAAATAATGTTGTAGCTTCTAAACTTTATAAATCTTGCTTTTAGTACAAATTTAACCACAAAGTATAAAAACTTATTTTTCTTTTTCTAATCTTATGGCTGAGAAGAAGAGTATTGTGAAAGGTCAAGATAGAAAGCCGATTGATATTTTAAAGTATGACAATATACCTGTTGAAAAAAGGGCATGGTTAACGAAAGAGGGATATTTTGATTTTGAGGCATTGAATAGAACAGTTATTAAATTTTTTAGCGAATATAAATATTCTGGGAAATGGCAGTCTAATATGCAGCTGAAAAATCTGCCACAGGGAAAAGAGGGGGAATTTGAATTTGAAGCTAAAAGAAATGCTGATCCTTATCACAAATATATTTTTAATGTTAAATTTATAATAATGCATATGAAAACTGTGACTGTTGAAAAAAATGGAAAAAAGGTTCCAATGAATCATGGGTGGATACATATAATTTTTGACTGTTATTTTGAAAAAAATTGGGGAACAGAACGGCCTGTTTCTTCATTTAAATTTAAGCACAATAAAGAGATTAAAGATGG
This sequence comes from Candidatus Woesearchaeota archaeon, assembly GCA_018303545.1. Taxonomy (GTDB): domain Archaea; phylum Nanobdellota; class Nanobdellia; order SCGC-AAA011-G17; family JAGVXY01; genus JAGVXY01. Next base: position 3,949 of record JAGVXY010000030.1, read on the forward strand.
GGAAATTGAATATTCTTCTGAACCCGTATTATCTGGATCATCTTACGAAAAGAAACCAATGTTCAGCAAAGCCCCCTTCAGCCAATTTTTAAAATATTTATATGACAGATACGTAATAAAGAGACAAACCTTAAGTCACTTTGGAAAATTAAGAATAGAAGTGCAAGAATTGTCAAACAGATTAAAGAAAAGTTTGGACATGGAATACGTTTAAAAACCGAAAAGATTATTAATACCGATTTCTTAGTTGTTTTATATGAGTGAGAAGAAAATTCTAGATAAGATGAAGATTAAGTACAAGGGGGTCTTCGATTTATCAGAGCTTTATAAAATAATGTGGATATGGCTGGGTAACAACGGCTACGATTGGCATGAAACAGAATATGCTGACAAACAAGTGGGGCCGACTGTAAAACAGGTTGAAATCAAATGGAGGGGTGAGAAGACAGTAAGTGATTATGTTGACCATTGGCTATATATTGATATGTTTATAATGCTTAGCGATGCAGAAATTGAAAAAGACGGAGTGAAGATAAAAACCAATTCAGGGGAAATTGAATTTAGGATAACTGCCATAGTGGAAACGGACTATATGAATGAATGGACAGACAAACCATTAACAAGGTTTTTAAGGGATTGGTATGACCGCTTTATAATTAAGGGCAGATTAGAAGAAACGGAGCAAGAACTTTGGGATGATGCCCAAGATTTTGCTATAGAAGTAAAGGCATTCTTGGATTTATATCAATATTAGCTTTATTTTCAAAAAGAGAAATCTTTATATAGTTGCATATTGCTATTTTTAATAATAAAGCAAACAATTTTTTTCCGGGAGGTTGGGAAAAATGGGACTCTTTTCAAATATAAAAAGTAAAATTGTTACGGGTGGCAATGATTACTTTGATGAAGTTAATGAAGATTATTTAGAGATTGATATGGAAGAAGGTAAGAAGAGGAAAGATAAAATAAAGATAAAGACATTCTTGATACGGGAATTTGATGATCTTAAGTTTGTTCTTGATGATTTGAGAGAGGGATATACTATCGCTTTACTTAATGTCAGGCCTATAAAAGAAAGAGATATTGTTGAGCTTAAGAGAACTATAAATAAGCTTAAGAAGACCTGCGAGGCTATAGAAGGCGATATTGCCGGCTTTGGAGATGATTGGATAGTGGCCACTCCTTCGTTTGCTTTTGTACATAGAGAAGAGGCAAAGAAACCAGGTGCATCGAAAGACGCAGAACAAAACTTTTAAATATTTTTCTATTCTACTTATTTTAATATGGACAAACTTGAAAATCAGCCGTGCCCGTTTTGCGGGAAGAATACGCTAACATTGACTGAAGATGAGGCGGAGATTCCTTATTTCGGAAATGTTTTTATATTTGGCATGGTTTGTGATAACTGCAAGTATTCTAAATCTGATGTTGAATGTGAAGAAATGAAAGATCCCACTCGCTACACTTTAATGATTGAAAAAGAAGAAGATATGAATATTAGGGTTGTTAAATCAAGCACAGCAACGGTAAGATTTCCTGGCTTAAGAATGAGCGTTGAACCTGGGGCAGATTCCGAAGGATTTGTAAGCAATGTTGAAGGCGTCATTAAAAGGTTCGAGGAAATTGTTGAGAAGGAAAGAGATTTAGCCGATGAAGAAGATGTAAGAAAATCTGCCAAGAATCTTTTGAAGAAAATAAGAAAAGTTAAGTTTGGAGAATTGCCAACTAAACTAATTATTGAAGATCCTTCAGGAAACAGCGCGATAATTTCTGAGAAAGCTGTTTTGGAAAAGTTAAAAGTGAAAAAATGAAAAGATTGTTTCTTGAGGCAAGGGTCAAATTTGACGTTAGAGCTTTGCTTGCAAAATTAAAAGATAGACATCTACGCTATGGACTAGTTGCGACGGTACAGCATTTAGACGCCATCGAAGATGCTAAAAAAATACTGCCTAATTCAGTTGTTGGCGGCCAAGTTTTGGGGTGCGATGTTTCTAATGCAATTAAAATAAAAGATAAAGTAAACTGCTATTTATTTATAGGTTCAGGTGAATTCCACCCATCGGAGATTTTTCATAGAACTGGAAAGAAAGTATTTGTTGCGAATCCCTTTAATAATTCGATTTATGAATTTGCTTTTGACCATAGAAGAGAAGCAAGAATAAAAGGGGCTTATTTAACTTACCTTCATGCAAAGAAAGTAGGGATTTTAGTTTCTGTAAAAGAAGGGCAAGAAAGATTAAAAGATACTAAAAAATTGAAAGGATATGTTTTCTTATTTGATACATTAGACTTTTCTCAATTGGAGAATTTTACCGGTATTGATGTTTGGATTAATACTGCCTGTCCAAGAATAGCATACGAAGATTATGATAAATTCCCTAAGGCTGTCATCAATATAGATGATTTGAAAAAGTTTTCTTAACTATTTAGGGGTAAAGAGAGAAAGATTTATATATTAGTTTTATATGCAGGTTAGCATGACAAGTAATAACAAAAGTCGATTCTACAATGTTTTTAGCAGTGTTATCTATAATGCATTTATTGTGTGCTTGCCTGTGCTGGCTATGAACTCTTTGTTTATGGGTACTGCAGCGATATCTAATTCAATCACAAAATTTGAAAATAAGGTTGCGATTTATATGACAACAGAGTATGAATTTTTTGGGGGAAAAATTACGATTCCTTCAAGGATTACAAATTCTTTTGATTATTTTTTTACTTACGCCCCAATTACTTTAGCTGCAAATTCCCGTGGCGAAAAAGCAGAATGGATATTTGACCCGACTAAGACAGATGTATTAGAAGGAATTGCAAATAATGATTATCAGAGCATTGTATTTATTGGGCATGGTGATAGGAAATCTTATACTGCTGTTGATGAAAATGTTACTGCGCGTGATTTCTATGATTTATACAATTATGATTGCTTTGTTAAAAGGAAATCTGGGAGTTTGGTTAAATATACCTGTGGTCTTGGTGAAGGACATCCAAGGGAATTGCATTCGATTATCTTAGAAAACTATGAAAATGGGGCGGCATTTGATTCCACTGTTACTTTTATTGGTATTGCTATAGATGCTTGGATTCAAGTGCTTTATACGAAAGAATAATATTTATAAGCCTGTTCTTATTATGATTACTAAAATGAAAGTATTAGTGAATAGGATGGATAAGTCTGTACCTTTACCTTATTATAGCCGTGAAGGGGATGTTGGACTGGATCTTTGTTCTGCTGAAAATATAATCCTAAGAAGGGGGGAAAAGCATGCTGTTGCAACTGGTTTGAAAATGGCTATTCCTCTTGGTTATGCGGGATTAATTTGGGATAGAAGTGGTTTGGCCTTTAGGAATTCAATAAAGACCATGGGGGGAGTTATTGATCCAACTTATAGAGGAGAAATTAAAGTTATTTTGTTTAATCATGGTAATGAAGATTTTGTTATTGAAAAAGGAATGAGAGTTGCACAAATGTTAATAAAGAAAATTGAAATTGCGGAGTTAGAAGAAGTAGATTTTCTTGATGAAACTATACGAAATGAAAGCGGTTTTGGAAGTTCTGGTTTAAAGTGATTTCAAAAAAATTTAAATTGCTTATAGTGGAAACGTTTAAATATTATAGGCATATGTTATAAGCATACTGCCGAGGTGGCGCAACCTGGTACCGCGCCGGTCTCGAAAACCGGTTTCCGCAAGGATGTAGGGGTTCAAATCCTCTCCTCGGCGTGTAAATTTACTTAATTAGTGGGGGAAATAAGATGGAAAATTGGCTTACAATTGTTGTTGTTGGTGTTGGCACCGGATTGGGTAGTGCTTTAGGAAATTATTTTGCGCAAAGGCATGTAATAACAAGAGTTGAACAGATTGAAAAAAAGATTCTTGAAAACAAAAATTATCTGACTATCCGATCAAAACTAAAATAAATAATCTCCTTAATATATTGATTCAATAACAATCATATTTAAAAATGGAGAATAGGATTTCTTTACATATGAAAGATATCGATAAGCTGATTAATGATGCGCTTATTGAATTAGATAAAACTAGAAAAATTAAGAAAAAAGATTTTTCTGAAAAAGCCTATGATAAAACTGTTATTTTGGGCCCCGGAATAAGAGAGAATATTTTTAATAAAAGAAAATTAAATGGGATTCAAAAATTATTGGGACCTATTTTAGAATATGCCCCATTTACTTTTGTTGCAGGAATGAGCACATTTTCCGGGGGAATATTTTATGCATTATTTTCAGGAGATTCTGATTTTTTACTTATGACTACTACTTATGGAATTGGTCTTGGTGTTGTTGCAGATGGATTATATTACCTTTTAATTAATAAAAATTAGCTAAAAAATTTTATTTAAATGTCTTTAGACTATCTTCTTCCATGAAATGCAATTCTCCAGGAACTATTAAACACTGAGGATAAGAATCAAATTTAATTTTAATTAAATCTTTAACTTTTCCAAATTTAATTTTTTGTTCTTCCATGCCTAAAGCACAACATACAACAACTAAAGTTTCTTCATTGAATAATTTATTTTTGAATTTTAATAAATACTCAAAAGCAGAATGGACATTCATAAATTTATTTTCTAAAGGATGCAGATCTAAAAGCATCAAAGTATGCAGACCAATTGATTTATTTTTTTCAAGGACTTCTAAGGGTGTTCGTACATCATCATTCAAAAATGGAATGGATGTTACTTTTCCAAATTTATATAATTCTAATCCTGTAACACCAATAGCTGTTAAAATAGAGGCATTATGTATTACTTCAACTTTAATGCCTAATTCTAATGCCCTTAATTTTAGATCTGTATGCGTCGTTGCAGAGAAGACGTCCCCAATAACCAAGAAAGCGACTTTAGAAGCTAAAGCATTTTTTAAAATAGTTTTTTCAGCATCATTTTCAACCAATGAACGGTCAGCAATCATAATCTTCTTTCCATAAAGAGCTTCAAGCTTTTTGACAGAAACATCTAATTTAGAGGTATAACTCTCAAGATAGATATAATCACAAGAACGTACAATTTCCAATCCCTTCAAAGAGATATCCTTCTCGTCTCCAAGGCCTAGTCCAATCATATATAGTGTCATGCTACCTCCCCAACTATAGATCGTAGCATGTGACTCGTGACTCGAATATTTATATATTTATCTAATTCTAAGCGTTTCTTAACCCCGACGATCAATGGATAAGTGCCAAACTGCCTGGAAAAAGTTGTGTTGCCGTCATAAATCTCCGTTTTAACATCTTTCATAATGGTGCCTAAAGGAACGAGACGTTTAAGCATTTCCAAATCAATCTTCTGACGAATTTCATTGCGCCATTTCCAATAATATTTGCGGTTCTTGCGCAAAAACTTATCACCAACAGAATCATACAGCCTAGTCCCAGGATAAGGAACAACTTGCCGAATATTTATTCTTCTGATTAATAAATTTGAATCTAATATTTTATTTAGCCAAAACATATTGCATTCATGAGTCTTTCTAGATTCTGATTCCAAACCAAATAAGATGTTTATACCTGGAAGAAATTTTGGCAATCCATTTGAGCCACGTTCAGCACCAAAGTGATTAATGATTTTGATGGCTTCTAAAGTAATCTCGGGATTTGAATTCAATTTGTTTGCTTTAATGACTCCAGGATCAAAACTTTCAACGCCAAAAGCAGCTACATTTCCAGGGGTGCAATATTGAACAATTGCTTTTGTAATTTCTTCTCCTTTTTTACCAAGAACTTTGACAGGGTTTACGTTGTCAATGTGAAGAACTTTAAAACCAGAAAGAGATTTCAATAATTTAATATTCCCCGGATAAGAATAGAAACATGACTGTTTGCCCAAACGAATATTTTGAACTCCTAAGCATTTTAATGCATCAATTTCAAATTTTACCTCTTCTGGCTTTCTTGATTCAAAGCAGTATTTTAAAGCATCAGTGCAGAAAGAGCATTGACCATAAGAGCATCCTCTGGAAGTCTCAATCTCAGCAATAATCTCGTAAGGAATCTGCTTCACTATTTCGGTGCCCTTAATTGCGATGCTTTTAAGTTGGGAATAATCGCGTTCAATTTCTTCTAAACTATCATCAAAATCACTATGAATTATATAATCAAAGTGCTGATTTATTAGTTCATTGAATTTTTTTGAAACTTTTTTTCCACCCTCTAATTCAGAACCAAATTCAGAAGCTGCAGGACCAGTTAGAATCTTTTTAGCTTTAAATTTTTTTAATATGGGGATTATTTCTTCAATAGTTCCTGGAACTGCAGATAGGTACTTGCCAGGAGTATGCACACCAAGAATAACCACAATGCGATTACTACTGTTTAAAATATTTTCTACAGAGGGATAATTTTTGGTTAGATTTTTAATATAAATATTTGTCTTGCGTCCTTCTGAAGGGATTTTGGAGCGATACTGCCACCATAATCTAAGGTCATCAATGGTCAAATAATATTTCTCGCCTTCCAAGGAACCATATATATAGCGAGGGTACACGCCCAAGTAAGGAGGAACACCCAAACCTGCAGGCTCATCTGTGTAACAGTCAATAATCGCAGTTCTCATAAAGAGATATAAAAACAATTAAAGTTTAAATATTTACCTAACGATTAGCTTAAGATAATCACCTGCAAATTTGCGAGATATTCAAATATGAGCAACCTTTGCATTCATTCGATAAAGCTAGGCGATATGTAAAAACTGCAATTATACTAGATATTGCTTCTTTTTGAGTTATTATTTCGACAAAAAATCAATAACCCCTAAGTAGTTTTTTATTTGGTTTAGCAAAACATTTTTAAATACATAAACCAATATCATGTCTAATGGTTTTAGAACTACTTATATCACCGAAGAAGGCTGAAAGGAAACCTTGGGAATTACTTTTCATAGGCGGGTTGTATGCTTCAGTAGCTTTATTGATTGCAATGTGGGTCTTTATGTCTGAGGCTAGTTTGGTTATGGTTTTTTTGACGGTTTTAGCGTGCATCCCTTTGCTACATAGTGCAATAATAAGAGAAGAAAGCAAGGATGCAGTAGATGAATTATCCCTGTTAAAAAAACATAGATTTATAATTTCCTATTTAATGTTTTTGTTTGTTGGTTTTGTGATAGTCATGACTCTGTGGTTTGTTCTGCTCCCATCAGATGTTGCATTGAATGTTTTTGATTCACAGATAAATACTATTAAATCAATTAATGCAAATCTTGCTACTAACGCCATATCTCCTGCTTATTTGCTGCCGATAATAGAAAATAATATGAAGGTACTATTCTTCTGTGTATTTTTCTCATTTTTCTATGGGGCGGGAGCGATTTTTGTATTAACTTGGAATGCTTCCGTTATTTCCGCAGCTATGGGCATGTTCATAAGAAATAATATAAGCACTTATGCTGCAGAATTGGGATATTATAATTTAGGGCTGTACTTTCAGGTTTTTTCATTAAGTGTTCTAAGGTATATGACACATGGTATATTTGAGATTTTGGCCTATTTTATTGGGGGTTTAGCCGGTGGATTGATATCCATGGCTATGATAAAGCACCAAGTGGAGCAAAAGAAATTTAAAGAGGTAATGTTTGATTCTTTTAATTTGATATTTGTGGCCGTGCTGATACTGGTTTTTGCAGCATTGGTTGAGGTATTTGTAACACCTCGAATCGTTGGATAGGGGGAATTTAGATGGATGAAATTGAGCAAAGGAAAGCTGAGGTTGTATCATTTTTAAAGAAGTATAAAAATAAATTAATCTATCTAGTATTTGCTGTAATTGCCTGGTTCGGATATTATATAAGAACGCAGAACTTAGGAATACTCAATTGGAAATACATTCCTGATGTGGACTCATATATTTTCTTGAGGCTTGCTAAATATATTGCAGAACATGGTAAACTAATGATTGTTGATACAATGCGCTATTTTCCAATAGGTTTTGATAGTATGGGTGAGTTCAGAATATTATCCTATGCTATGGCTTATCTTTATAAATTTTTAGCCTTCCTGGATAGTATACATTTGTATCCTTATCCGGGCCCAGTTACTATAGAACATTCGGCAATATTGTATCCACCAATAGCCTTTGTGATTGCATTAGTTTTCTTTTTCTTATTCGTAAGAAAAATATTCAATACAAAAGTTGCATTGCTTTCATCGTTTTTGCTGACGATTATTCCTGCTTTTCTTTATAGGACTATGGCTGGAGTTTCTGACAAAGAAGCCTTTGCAACGATATTTATGTTTGCTTCGCTTTATTTTTACGCATCAATAATCAAAGCTGAGGATAATAAATGGAAAGTTATTCACGGTATTTTGTGTGGATTGTCAACGGGTATTATGGGCCTTGTATGGGGTGGCATAAACTTTATGTTCCTGACTTTGGCTTGTTATATGCTTATAATGCTGTTTTTCAATAGGGCAAGCACTTTTGATATGATAGGCCATTGCATTGCCATAATATTGACAATGTTACTAATGATTATTGGAAATCCTGAAACATATTACATAAGATTATTTTTTGTTTTTGTAACTTCTGCTATCGCCTTATTTTCTGTTTTAGCCTGCGGAGTACATTACTTTTTACTGAATATTGACACGTTTAAAATTAAAGAAAAAATAAAAGATAAATATCCCCTTGGTGTTGCAACTATGGGGCTGTCTCTTTGTGTGGCCTTTTTAGGCATGACTTTTATTTTAGGTCCAGAAGGCATTTTAAGGCAAATGAATCAAATTTTTACTAATTTAGTTGAACCTTTTGGTACAACTAGATGGGCTTTGACAGTTGCGGAATCTAATCAACCTTACTTCATAAATTGGGTAGGGGATATGGGCTGGATATATATTAGTCTATTTTTTGCAGGTTCTGTGCTGTTATTTTATAAAAATGTGATAAATCTTAAGGAAAAATTCTGGTTGACCGTTGCTTATACAACTTTTATTTTAATGTTCAGTATGAGCAGATATAAACCTGGAAGTATTTTTGATGGGGTGTCAACTCTATCACATGTAACTTATATTGGATCATTGGTTGCATTTGCTGCCTTGATTATATTGGGGTATGTAAGTCTTTATAGAAAAAATAAAAATATTGACGAAGTGTTTAATCTTAATCCTGTCTCTGTTTTAATTTTTGCGTATTTCTTTTTCAATATCATAGGTGCAAGAAGTGCGATAAGATTATTTTATACCTTTGCACCTGCAACCGCAATACTCGCAGCTTATTTTATAATTTGGATCTTTTTTGAATACAAATTTGAGGATAGTAATGTGAAATATGGGGTTTTTGCCATATTATTACTATTGCTTTTGATGCCTATTAATTTATGCTCTGTTCAAGACTGCAGGGGAATAATCGTTTCTTATTCTTCAAACAGCATCAATTCTGCAAAATATATGGGCCCAAGTTATAATCCGCAATGGCAAGCAGCAGGAAACTGGGCACAAAATAACACGCCTGAAAATGCAATATTTGCGCACTGGTGGGATTATGGATATTGGGTTCAATCTGGTTTTAATAGAGCAACTGTAACTGATGGAGGAAATTTGTTCTACCCATTGAACTATTTTATGGGGAGGCATTTCCTGACGGCAACGTCTGAAGAAGAGGCGTTGAAGTTTTTTATCAACCATAATGTAACTCATGCCTTAATAGTAAGTGATGAAATCGGAAAATATCCTGCATTTTCTTCAATTGGCGCGGATAAAAACAATGACAGATATTCATGGATATCCACATTTGCTTTAAATCCTGAGCAGACAAGAGAAACAAGAAATGAAACTGTAATGATATACACTGGCGGATCAGCATTAGATGATGATTTTATCTTTCAGGATAAAATATATCCTGCTCTTTCTACCGGAGTTATAGGTTTCGCAATACCTTATTATAAAGAAACTGTTTTGAAAGATAATAATTCTGAAGAAACAGTAATCTTTGAGCAGCCATCGGCTTTTTTATATTATCAGAATCAGCAGATTCAAGTTCCAATGAATTGCATATATTTTGATAATAAGGAATACAATTTTGAAGGCGAAGGATTAGGCGGATGTTTAAGGATAACTCCCGTTATACAAAGTAATCAAATGGATCCACTTGGAGCACTAATGTATTTGTCTAAAGATGTATATGACAGCTTATTTACCAAACTTTATTTATTTGGCAGAGAATCTGAAAACTTTAAATTAGCTTACAGCGACGAATCTGGAATGCCAATAGCAATATATAATGGTCGAATTATAGGGCCTATAAAGATTTGGGAGGTTCATTATCCAAATAATATTACTAAAGATTTAGAATATCAAAAATACCTAAGCAATGAAGGGATGGCTCAGGCATATCAAGATATTGTTGCCGAAGGAGTTACGAAAGTAATAAGGTAATATGGAGCCAGTACTTATAATCTGTTTTATATTTAGTTTTTTTATTTCCTTGTTTATTATTCCCAGCTGGATACATAGAGCAAAAAAGTCTGGACTTTTTGGCAAGGACATTAATAAGTCCTATGATACAAATGTTGCGGAAGTTGGAGGCATACCCGTTCTTACAGGTTTTATTGCTGGGATTTTGATGTATGTTGCCCTGAGAACATTTTATTTTTCTGATGCATCATTCAGTTTGGAGCTGATGGCATTAGTTGCTTGTATTTTAATTGCAGCAATAGTCGGTTTTGTTGATGATGTTCTTGGATGGAAAATTGGATTAAGACAGAGGGAAAAACCAATATTAACCTTACTGGCGGCTTTGCCTATAATGGTTGTTAATGCAGGGCACTCGATTATTTACTTGCCTTTTTTAGGCAATGTTGATTTTGGATTGGTATATCCCCTCGTTTTTGTTCCTATTGCGATAATCGGCGCTTCAAATGCGTATAATATGCTCGCAGGGCTTAATGGATTAGAGGCTGGGATGGGAATGATAATTTTAACGGCATTAGGACTTAAAGCATTTATGACAAATCAAGGGTGGGTTGCTATGATATGTTTAGTTATGCTTTTTGCATTATTACCTTTTTACTTTTTCAATCATTTTCCTGCAAAAATATTTCCTGGAGATACACTAACTTATGCCTTAGGCGCATTGATAGCCTGCGTTGCGATATTTGGAAACCTTGAGAGGATGGCCTTGATTTTGTTTATACCTTATTTTATTGAATTTATTTTGAAAGCGAGGACTAAGTTTAAGGGACAATCTTATGGGATACCGCAAAAAAATGGCAATCTCCTGTCACCAAGCAGAATTTCTTCATTGACACATGTGGCGTTGATATTTACAAAAAAAGAAAGATCCGCAGTCTATTTACTCTATCTTTTTGAAATTGCTTTAGCAGGATTAGTGCTTTTAATATGATATTGAAAAATTTTTTAAAGGAGAATAAATTTTTTAGAGACTCGGTGATATTATTTATTGCTTTTGGCATAACTAATCTTTTTAATTACGGATATCATTTCTTTTTGGGCAGAGCATTGGGCCCTGAAAAGTATGGTATTGTTGGCGCACTTTTATCTTTGCTATATATATTTACTATTTTTGGAAGCACAATACAATCAACTGTAACTAAATTTGTTGCCGAATTCAAGGCAAAGAGGGAATTTGGAAAAATTAAAACCCTGTTTGTAAAATCTTTTACAAAATTTTTCTATTATAGTTTTTTTGTTGCAATACTCTTTGTTTTTGCCATACCTTGGATAAAAGAGTTTCTGAACATAGAGTCTTCTGTGCCTTTAATAATACTGGCGGGATTGATTGTTACTATCGGGCCTTTGGCTTCACTAAGGGGAATATTACAGGGCACTCAACACTTTAGTGCTTTAGGTTGGAATATGTCTTTTGAAGCATTGCTTAAATTTTCTCTTGCAATTTTGTTGATATCATTTCTATTTTTTGGAGTTAATGGGGCGATACTTGCTTTGCTTTTACCCACTTTAATTATGATTACCTGGGCTGTTTTTTCACTAAGAAAACTATTTAATTACACTGCTGAGGATATAACCGAAAGGAAATCAATATATTTATTCTCTATTCCAATGCTTATGATTAATTTGTCGGTGATATTATTATTCTCTTTTGATGTGATTCTTGTAAAGCATTATTTTTCTGCGCTAGATGCCGGACTTTATGTCGCAGTTGCAACTCTTGCAAAGATAGTCTATTTCGGATCACAATCTTTTGTTCAGGTAATGTTCCCAAAAATATCTGAAGTAAAAATTGACAAAGAAAAAAGCACAAAACTTTTGAAAGACTCGCTATTTTTTGTAATGGCGTTTTCAATTATTGTGTTGGCCTTTTATATTTTTGCACCTAAATTTATTGTAGGATTATTATTTGGGTCAGAATATTTGCAGATTGCGGATTTTCACCTATGGTTCTTTGCAATAGGCATGATGCTTTTATCCCTGAATAACGTTTTAATGTATTATAATATGTCTCTTAATAGAGTCAAGGTTGGATTTATTGTTGCAATATTTACGGTTATAACTTTTTTAATCATTATTTTGAGACATAATTCGATATTCCAAGTAATTGAAATTATAACCCTAATGATGCTTGTAATGTTTTTTAGCCTTGTTTTATACACATTAAAGCCAAGAGAACTAAATTTTGAAAATTAGAACGATAATTTTATAAATGATTTGTCTTAAAGTTAATGCGAAATGGTACGAGTTATGCTTTTTAATCCGCCTCAGAAGTATTATGATAAGTCTGCAGGATTCAGTGTACATTTTCCGTTGGGAATACTTTCTATTGCGGCGTCTATTCGGGATATCTGCACGGTTAAAATATTTGATTGTTTAGTGAAAGATTTTGAGATTAATACAAGTGAAAATTATATTACATATGGTACACCTTTGGAAAAGATTAGAAATGCAATAAACGAATTTAAGCCGGATATTGTTGGTGTTTCAACGCCTTTTTCCGCTCAATCGGATAATGCTAAGGAGATTAGTCAAATTTGTAGAGAAGTCAACCCAAAGATAGTTATTGTCTTTGGGGGCCCAGATACGACAATAAGGTACGATTCTCTTCTTAAAAAAGAATATTGCGATTATTGTGTTGTTGGAGAAGGCGAGAAAACGTTCAGAGAGTTTATCCAGAAATTTCCTAATGCTGATGGTATTAAAGGATTAGCTTCTTTAAAATCAAAATTGATTAGAAGAGAATTCATTGATGATCTTGATGAGCTGCTATTGCCCGCATATGATTTAGTTGATGTCAATGAATATTTAAAACATAAATATCTTTATAGAGATTGTGGAAAAATGGGGGGCAATTCCATTTCTATTATCACTTCAAGGGGCTGCCCCTACGGCTGTGTTTTCTGCTCAATAAAACTACATATGGGCAGAAAATATAGATATCATTCTCCTGAATATGTAATAAAAAACATCAAATTTTTAATTGATAATTATAAGATTACTAATTTTCATTTTGAAGACGATAATATCTCCCTGAATAGAGAAAGATTCGAAGGCATTTTGGACCAGATTATTTCAAATAAACTGAAAATAAAATGGGACACTCCAAATGGCATAAGGGCAGACACATTGGATTTTAATCTTCTAAGAAAAATCAAGGCAGCAGGGTGTCAAAAGCTTACTTTAGCTATTGAATCTGGAAACCAAAGAGTCTTAAATGATGTCATCCGCAAGGGCACATCTTTAGATTATATGTTGAAAATTGTAAAATACTGCAAGGAATTAAAAATTAGGATAAGTGCATTCTATGTTATTGGTTTCCCTGGTGAGAAGCTGGAAGAGATACAAGAGACAGTGGATTTAGCTATCCATTTATTGAAGGAGTATGACGTATTACCCTGCTTATTGGTTGCTACACCTTTGTATGGGACTGAACTCTACAATATCTGCGTTGATAAAGGATATATCAATGAAAATCTGTCTGATAAAGAGTTATCTTCATGCACACAGATATATGGGGAACCTCTGTTTAATACAGATGAATTCAGCAGAGAAGAAATGAAAAATATTACTTCAAAGTACTTATCAAAATTACGAACGGGGCTAATGGTATATTCTATAAAACACCCAATTTTTGCTTCGCATAAGATAAAAGATTATCTGCCTTTGCTCAAGAAATTTTTAGGATTCTAATGGAAAGTTTTATATACAAAATCTTGTTTTTTTATTAATATGATAGAAGCATATAATGATTATTATACAGAAGATTACCCTAAAACAATTATTCGACACAAATGGGCAATTGAAACATTTCTTAGTAATGTAAAAAACAAAAGAATACTTGAAATAGGCTGCGGAAGTGGAGGGATGATTGAATTTCTTATGAAAACTAACGAGGTTTATGGTGCTGATGTTTCTGATAGCGGAATTAAAATTGCAAAAAGAAAAGGCCTAAAAGTTTTTAAAGTAGATATCAGTGAACAAAGACTGCCTTTTAAAACAGGAGTTTTTGATTATGTGCTGATGATTGGGACAATTGAACACCTTATGAACCCACAAAAAGCAATCAATGAGATACAAAGGGTTTTGAGAAAAGAGGGAATTTGCCTGATTACTGCACCAAATTATAGAAATGAACACCCATTTATTTATCCTTATCTTTTCAGATATAGGGGTTTTAGAAATTATCTTGAAAATAATGGATTTAAAATCATTCGTATGAAATCTTATGGTGTGTGCCCTCCTTTTTACGGATTTTACTCTGGATTTTTACGCAGGATAGAATTGGATAAAAGCAAAAAAGATACAAGCCTCAGAATAGGCAAATTTGTCCGATTTTTTTCTAATCGATTTTTTACCTTTTTTAAGCCTCATTATTTTGGGTGGGAATGGTATTTTGAAGTTAAAAACATGGACCCAAAAGGATCTTTAAAATTATTTGATAAGGTAGCAGAAAGTGGCATGTATTAAAACTAATTCCATAAGGTTTATTAATGATTTTCTTTCTATTTTTGCTTAAATGGTCAAATTATCGATAATAATGCCGGCATATAACGAAGAGAAGCGAATAGGGCCTACTCTGGAGCGATATTCTGCCTTTTTTGATGAGCATTATCCAGATTATGAAATTTTTGTTATACTCAATGGTTGTAAAGACAATACCCTAGAGATTGTCAAAGATTATGCTAATAAATTTGATAATATCCGATTCAAGAATTATAAGGAAGCTATAGGCAAAGGCGGAGCGATAATAGAGGGATTTAAACTTGTTGAGGGAGATTTTATCGGTTTTGTTGATGCCGACTGCGCAACGCCCCCAAAGGCCTTTTTTGAGCTCGTTAAAAATATTGGGGGTAATCAAGGTATAATTGCTTCAAGATGGCTTGATGGGTCTAAGATAGGGCAAAAACAGCCTTTTTTAAGAAGATTCTTTAGCAGGGGATTTAATCTGTTTGTAAAGTTAAACTTCTTCTTTCATTACACGGATACTCAATGTGGGGCTAAGCTGTTTACTAAAAGAGCGGTGAAGAAAATCTATCCTTATTTGGGCCTTACAAGATGGGCATTTGATATTGATATTTTGTACCATATGAAGAGAAATAAATT
>JAGVXY010000031.1 GCA_018303545.1 Candidatus Woesearchaeota archaeon
CACCCCACGAACCCTGCCGTTGTAGCTGAGGAACCTGCCGTAACCACTGACTCGAGAGCCATCGCCCAGCCAAGCAAGCCACAACTGATTTGCATATGGCCCTTTCTGCCCATCAATGTAATCTTCAGAATCAAAAGCAAATGGCATTGCATTTATTCCATTGTCCCGCAGATGAAAACCATAATTCCCGGCTATATCCTGAAAAATAAAGACTGTCCTTTCGTCTTCTGCAAATCGATTAGTAGGCACAGGAGTCAAATCTTTTAGGGTAAGAGTTTTCTCTTCACCGTTGATATACCTCTGAGAGGCCATGCCATAAACTGAAAAATCAGAACTGTTTCTATGAGCTTGAACTGCGATAGAAGGATTTGACATCATTAAATTCCTCCATTAATATATATTCTAGAGTGATGAAACTAAGTTATTTATAAATCTTGCGCTTCAGAATGTTAAGTGGATTATCTGGAATTTAATTGGAATACTAGCTGTGTCCCCTTATATGCCCTTATTGAGGTACATTCTAGTCTTTAAACGATAATAACAATAATGCTTCATCAAAGGTTACAAATTTGAATTTGCGAAATTTTTAAATACTTTGTTTAATTTGTAATTGATATGAGATTTAAAATACTTGGATCCGGAGGAGCAATGCCCACACCGCGGGCATTTTGTCAATGCAAGATATGCAGATTGGCTAGGAAGAATTCTAAATATAAAAGAAACAGCAGTTCAGCTTTTATTCAAGAAATTAATGCCCTGATTGATTGCCCCGAAGATATTGGGGATTCACTTAATCGAGAAAATATTAGAAAGGTAGATCGTTTATTTATAACTCATTGGCATCCTGATCATACTTTTGGTTTGAGAGTTCTATTGGAAGCAAATTATAATTTTCTTGAAAGAAAACCGACCAACATTATAGAGATATTCATATCAAAAACGGTTTATAATACATTGAAGGAAAGATTCCCTGCAATCATTTATCTTATTGATGTAATCAAAGTGGCAAAAATTCATTTTGTAGATGATGAAGATCAAATAAAATTCGGAAAAATATCCGTACAAGTAATTGGATATAATGGAAAAAACTCAAATTACTATGCCTATTTATTTGAAGAAAACAATAAAAGATTATTATACGCTCCATGTGACACATTGCATTTCAAAAATTATTCTAATTTCAAGAATATAGATGTTTTAGTTCATGAATGCGGCATTTTCTCTTATGATAAGGTTAAAACAGAATTATCCTTCCCTGATATGATACAAAGATTTAAAGAAATTATCCCGGTTAAAACTTATTTGACCCATATTGAAGAAGTAGAACTAAATGTTTGGGGTCTTGATTATATAGGCAAAATGGTTAAAGGGTATAAACGTCTGTCTTTAGCCTATGATGGACTCACGATTGAATTATAGAATCAAACCAATAATTATTCTTAAGATAATATCTGTTGTCCGATTTACCAAATATATTTTGCTCAAAAAAGTGTTCAAATTCGGCTTTAAAAACATTTTTAAGATATTCCCTAACTGGACCCTTATCTTTGTATCCCAGATACATTTCTCCATTTCTCTCTTGCGTACCAATCAAATATTGAACGAATTCATCAATATTAACAGAGGTTATATCATTTATTGAAAAGATAAAAGCAACTAGATTTTCTAATGCTTCACTTCTCTTGGACAAATAATAATCCATATTTCCCGAAACAAAAATATTTTCGCTTGTAATAGAATTTAATGATAACCTCATTATGATTTCATTTGATTCAAGAAACTCTTTGGATTTTACAACTGGTGGAACGAACAATTTATCTCCTCTCTTTTCGAATCCTCTTCCTTTTATTCCATCTTCTAACAGTTTATATTTTACTAACACTTTTTTTTCATGGGGCACTTCATAATCCAGCGCAATATCATATCTCTTATATAGGTCAAATATAAATTTCATTGTATTTTCCATATTCTTTTCATTAAATTCACTCGCATAAGTTACAAAATCTAGGTCTGATTCAGCCCTATCAGCCCCATAAGCGTATGAACCATAAATAATTGTAAAGTAATCTGTTTTATTTAATTCTGAACTGAAAAAACTGCCTAATTCTTTCTTGATATTCTTTAGTTTGTTATTCATTTATTTATGGCCCATTATTAATGCTTCTTCTTTGGCGATTTTATTTGAGTATTCAATGAATTTATTTAATGTTTCTTTAGTTGTCAGTGGGTTTCCAAGCATTAATCTCTGCATTTGAAATATTATTTCTGTACCTAGACCCATAACATTCTTAAAGTCATTTAATTGGAAGGTATGAATATAATATTGTCCTTCCTTGAATATCCTAAATTGTATATTTTTATTTAATGTATTAATTTTACCCAATGCGTTGAGTTTTTCAGGACCATAAAGCTCTTCTTTTAGTTTTTTTGGTACGTAAAGATATACTGCACTATTTATAGTCACATCATTCATCATATAGAAGTCTTCAGTTTTTTCCACTAATGAAGCAAAATACTTGACCATGTCATGCCTATGTTCAATTAATTGACCAATCTTTTCTTTTCCTAAATGTTTAATTAAAAACCAGACCTTTAAACTGTTAAAAGCACGACTGCCAAATAGGGGAGTAATCTGCCCAAAGGAATACTGCTCTTTTGTAATTAAGTCACTAACTCCTGCAATTAACCCAAATTTTCTTGGTTCTTTTATAAGAATATAACTTGAGGTATAAGGTGTAAAAAGAACTTTGTGTGGATCAATTGTGATTGAATCGGCTAATTCTATACCTTTGACTTTTTCCTTCAGTTTATCGCTAAAACATAGAGATAACCCGTGGCATGCATCAATGTGAAACCACATATCATTTTCCTTAGCAATTTTGTATAATTCTGGAAAATCGTCAATTGCCATTGTTCTAGAATCTCCTGTATATGCTACCAATGCAAGAGGAATTTCTCCATTATCCTTACATTTTTTTATTTTTTTAATCAGATCTTTTTGATCAATGGTAAAACCTGGTGTGGTATCAACTTCAATAGCATTATCCTTTCCGAGTCCCATCCATCCAAGTGCGGCCGTAATTGAGTAATGTCCTATACTCCTAGGCAAGAAAACTCTCAATTTTTTTGGATCACATTGTAATCCTTTATTAATTGTGCCTGGAAACTTATTTTCCCTTGCAAGCAATAAGCCGACAGTATTTGCTGAAACTCCTCCCGTTACATTTATCCCGCCAACATCTAAAATGTCTTTTGGATTATTGTTGACTTTATAGCCAACAATAGATCTCAG
This sequence comes from Candidatus Woesearchaeota archaeon, assembly GCA_018303545.1. GTDB lineage: Archaea > Nanobdellota > Nanobdellia > SCGC-AAA011-G17 > JAGVXY01 > JAGVXY01. Next base: position 3,293 of record JAGVXY010000031.1, read on the forward strand.
CCAGTTAATTACTGCCATTTCGACAAATGTTGCTGTTGGCGAAGTATGAATAGAATTAATCAGATTTTGGTTCAACATTCCAAACAAAATATGGCCTGTTAGAGCAGCCAACGAATTACCACAATCAGGAAAGGCTATAAAATTTGGACTGCTAAAATTCACTGAGCCATCCATGATCTTATTTTTGAATTCATCTAAAACTAGATTTATGTTCTTTCCTTTAATTGGAATTTCCTCAAGAAGGTCCATCATAATCTGATTTTGTTCTTTATAATTCACAACAGGTTTTTTTGTATTTTTGCTTAGTTTAAAATCGATACCTAATTTTACTGCTTTTGACAATATTTCTTCAGATTCTTTTTGATTAATATCTGAGATAAAATCTTCTTTGATAATGCTTTTTAGTTCCTTTTCATCAATCATTTTTTACCCCAAAATGTATTTAATTTATATAAATCCCCTAATTTATAAACCTTTCTATTTTTACCACTTTATCGTTACTACATTATTAAAATAATGCGTAAACCTGAAAATTTTACGAGATTTAACTCTAATTATTATCGAAAATGGCGCCTAATCCTCCTTTTATCGCTTTCTCATTTTTGATGAAATGTCTGATTGCTAGGACAACTTATTCAGAAATCTCTGCAGAAGAATCCAATCTTATGCAGCCTAAAGTGCCAGACTGGCCGCCTTTCTTGCAGTTGATATAATTTGAATAGCAGGACTCTAATTTATTCGAATTCATTCCCGCTTCTAAGTTACCTGGGGTTGCACCATGCACCAGATAGCCTGGAAATTCTGTGAACAGACCCAAATATTTATTTTTACCTGCAATAACTTTTACTTCATTTTTATTCAATAAAAAATAAAAATCCTCGATATTTGTAGAAGGATATGTAATTGTATTGCATGGGGGGTTACTGAAGCAGAAATGACCGTAGTTCTGATAATTCTGGTCCGTATAACCATATGTAGCCCCACAAATTCCCTTAGAAGCACTATTTGTGTTTGGATTGCCATCGCTTATTGTTATGAAATCATAATTGCCATTAGTTAGAGTTTTCCACTTTGATGTTGCTGCATCATATGTTTGGAAAAGGATTTTAGGATTCTCAACTGCACTCCAAGCGGCACAATTCCCTGAAGAATCATCAGACATACTGCTTCGGAACTTTATATTTGAGCCTGATGAAGAAACTGTAAATTTTTGGCTTGTCATGAAATATCCATCGCCTTCTCTACATCCCTCGCCTATGTCATAGTCATTTGTCTCACCACCATCAGGATAAGATATCCATGAGACTTCGTAATTATCATATTTCTTTATAATATCAAGTGATGGGCAATTGTTGTAATCAAACTTCGAACCAGTAGCCAAAATCTCGTCATAAGTTAAAGGGGCAGGATTCATTATCACACCAATCTCCCTTATACTGGGGGTCATTGAAAGTTTTATATTCCCTGGCTCTTCCCGCTTATAATAATCATCAGGAGCACTATCTTCATCATCACATTGTGCAGATAACATTGTCCAATGACTGTGCAAAACATCTGGTTTAATCGAATCGTACGCATAGATTATAAGATCCAAACGATTCCATCCCGGTTTCAAGTATAAACTTGCTTTGACTGATGGAGCTCCAGGCAGCAATGTACCTCCGGAATATATACCATTAACAAATAATGCGTTTGCTACATTGCCATTCAGATTTACAACCTTAATGGTCTCTTCCATAACAAAAATGTTTGTTACAAGATGATAAGCACCCCACCACCCATCGTTAATATTAAGCGATGGCAATACTTCATCAAATGCATCCATATCTGTCAGGGGATCAGCTACAAAACCAAGAAATGATATTTTTCCATGACCATCTGGCAGGAAGTTTACTGAAGGCATCGGAATGCTGGTTAAACTAGGATTATATCCATGAGTCTGCGCGTAAACGGACCAATAAGGAGAATGTGGCTGATCAACAACGCCAAAATGAGATGTCTTTATTCTTTCATTGTCATTGCCATCTTTTGCAGATACTTTTAAAGTGTTACATCCAAGCCTTAAACCGCCACAAACTGTTTCACCATAATCCTCGCTGTAACCGCGCTCAACCTCTGAAGGACAATCAAAGAACCATCCTCCACTTGCTGGATCGATAGTATGGTTTTTATCAGGGACCAATGCAAGATCTATATTATCTATTCCGACCGGCAAAGTAAATGTAACTTCCTTAAATGTGGGATTCTGATTCAATAAACTATCAGCTTCATTTCCTATCTTTGCAGGCAATGGGCAGTTTATGATTTGGCCTGCCGTCTTTGTATTTTCGCCTTTGCCTGCATCCCAATTTTCCCAGTCTGTATATGTAGGCCAGGTTTTTGAATCTCCAATACCGTGACCAAAAATATTATAGAATCTTACGCCCTGACCCATATCTGTATCGCCTAATGTAACACTAGAGCATGATTCATCTCCAACCTTCCTTACAGCAAGCTTTCTATTATTCCCTGGTATTCCACCAAAAAAGACTTTCTTTACTTTTAGGTCTTTATTATAATAAATTGTACCCTCGTAAAGCACCTCAGCCCAGTTTTTCTTCTGGCCAATTATAGCAACTGTTGCGATGCCATCGCCCCACATAACATCAAATAAATATCCTGGACAAACAGGGAATACTTCATCAACCTGATTATATGGGGTATCATGCATGAAGTAACCCTGATGCTGCTGGCCATCAGGACCTGTGAGAATATACATACCTGCTAAGTCAAGGGTAAGCAAAACATTATCATTTTCGTCTGCAAATGCAAACATTGTATTTGGCTGAAGATCCGCAGAATATGAATCTGTAATGCTGGCAATTGCGGCAGTGGATGTAAGAGCAAGTCCGGATTTTGAACCTTTGCTCCTGCAGTAATCAAGTATATCTGTGTTGTCTCCTAAATTATGGCCAATAGTATAATTGGTGCTTGTCCAATTTATATTGTACGGGCCTTCACAAATGAATCCGTCGCAAGGCAGATTATCCACAATGAATTCCATTGTACCTGATTCCCATGTATCCTCGAGCACTAAAGAGTGGACTCCGCCGCGATATTCGTAGGTTGCCTGATTTTCTTGACGGTCAAAGAATGCGCCGCCAGGTAAACTCATTGATTTACCTGCCTGAAATGTGAGCTCCCTAAATGTTGCGCAGTACATCATCTTCTGCTCATCCGAGAGATCCATGCCTTCCATACCGCCCCAGAAGGAGGGTTCTCCCCAAGGCATGTCAATCAATTCTTTTGTTCTCTCATAGAAAGGACTTTCTATAGTTGCTAATGGCGCATTATTAAGTGTTGCGGTAAAGGATTTTAAACTGCTTGGATCTGAGGCCATAGCCATGATAGGAATTCCTGATTCATTGATGAGTTCTGGAGGAGAAAACTCATTAAGCTTAAATTCTGATTCCATCGTTAGACTTCTGTAAGCATTGCTGGATATGTCGGTTGTATCTTCTGAACCTAATTTCAATCCTAACTTAGAAGCGTCAAATTCTTTTGCTACAAAATGTCTTGCAATAGGTCTCATATCTGAGTCTCGGATTAGAGGGGCAGTTTCATCCTCGGCATTGTAAAATATAGGCTCATAATACCATGAGCAGTCCCAAACTTTATTAGAATTTATTACACAGGCAAATATGTATGCATTCCTCGCACAGTCATCATAAACATACTCTTTAAGCTGAGGCATACTTCCATAAACAGGGCACTTATTAATTTTGAAGCTACTCAAAACAAGATTTCCCGACTTATCTGTGTATAAAGCCCAATCTTTCTTTTCTGTCTTAGCCAAAGCTAAATTAGAAGAATTACTGTCATCCAATTTTACAAGACTGAGCCAACTGTATCCATCGTAGGAAGTGAGGAAAACGCGGCCCTGCATGACAACTGAAACAACAATTTCCTTGGATGATTTGAAAAGCAATTCCGGCTTTGAAGTAATTGAACTATTCAATGAAACTACAGAATTTACTATCCCATTTTTGAAGAATGATATGCTGTCAACAGAATCATTAGTTGCATTAATCCATCCTGCAGCAACAATGTAATCCGAGCCATACTCATCCAGTACCATGGAAGGACCTGAGACAAAATCTTTCATATAGTAAGGATTTGCCGGACCCTGCTGGACTAAATTCCTGTAAACATTTCCTCCTGATGCCCATGAGGCATAGAGATTTTCTTTCTGAGCGTCTAGATTAAGATCGTGGCTTACTCCTGCGGAAAAAATATCGTAAGGCAAAGACCATGAAGATTCGTTACTCTTCAAATATAATAATTTTGATGGGGCACTTATAGAATATAATATATGCACAACATTCTTTGAATCAACAGAAAATGTGCTATCGACAACTGAGGGGTATGAAGGAATATTCTCAATTTTCCACTCGTTTTGCGAGAGTTTTGCAAGAGTTATATTATCCCCATCTCGCCACATTATGTATGTGATGCCATTACCTGTGACAGACAAATCCAATGAAATATCTGAAAGATCGGATATCTCTGAATTTGGAACTTCAACGGTTTGCTTGCCTATCTCGGTATAAATTATGTAGTGTACCTTGCGGTCTTCACCGATGTAGGCTATGTGCAACCTGCCTGCAAAATCTGACAAAAGCTGTGCATGATAACCTTTGACGCCCAAATCAACCTTGCTGAATGTAGCGTTTGGTCTGCAGCTGGTGTTTTTGAACTCATTAATTGAATCATTAGATGAATCTTTTGTTATGTATCCTAAAAGCTCGCTAAGAACAGGCTGTGAATAGGAAGATTTGAAACTATTGGAGTTTGCAGAAATAACCTCTCCAGTTAATTTGTTGTCAGCATCATCTTTTGCGCTGCCAAAAATATTTGATAATTCTGAATCTCTATCGATGCTTTCGATGAACGTATTGCCAATGGGTTTCGAACCTTTGCCATCATATGTAATTTTTGCGATTGCGTTCTGCTTCAGCCAGTCGGGATACTCTGAGTTTTTGCCTTTTGCAGTATAATATCCTATACCTCTGCCGTCGCAGAGAAAGACATATTTATTTATGAAATATTCCGGCGAGAATGAACCTTGGACCAAAATCTCTTTAGATGCTCCTGTAATTTCCGAAGGGCTAATCGCGATATTGTCGTTAATAAATGTATAATAGCCTGTCATGGAGAATCCAAAAATCATGCAGAAAAATATCAATGCAAAGAACCAGATAAAATTTTTTTTGAAAATATCCTTGGATTTTTTGAAAGACTCTTCAAGCTGCCTATCAAGAGCAGAAGTGAATGTTTTTTTAGCTGCAAACTGCGTCTTCTTCTCAAGCATAATGCTTTTTGGAATAGGTTTGAATGCTGGCTGCGAAGGCTTGAAAGATGTTTCCTGCTTGACGGGAACAGATTGTTTTATTTTTAACAATGCTTTTAATTTTTCTATGGGGTCCTCGTGCTTGAAATATTTTATGTAAACAAACAGGCCAAATAATATTAAGAAAATGAGAATCATCAAAATAGTTGACCATAGGGCTATAGGAGAGAAGGACATAGGCAATTGTTCTTCGCAATCTGCTTTGCAAGTTACTTTGTCTTCTTCACCATTGCAGATGCCATCACCACAGAATTCCCCTTCAGTTAAATGAGTGTTGATATCTATTCCATCTATCTGATTTGCGGGAATGACTTGAGAGCAGGGCAGACAATCAATGCCCCCACAATCAACATTTGTTTCGTCTTGATCTTGGTATGAATTCTTGCAGTGATCAAATGAAATGTCCATAATATTTTCCTGACATGTTGGATCTGCTGCATCGATTAGACCATCGCAGTCATTATCTATTAAATCCGAGCAAGCTATGCCTACTTCGGGAGAAGAAACTTGTTCGCCTGCGCATGCAGACCATAGTCCGTCTAAAAAGCAATTCTGCTGACCTTTCTTGCAGGCACCTATGCCGGAACCGCATTCCTGAACTGAACCTTCAATACATTTGCATAATTCATCTATCTGCCCATCACAATCATCATCCTTGCCATTGTTGCATATCTCCCTTTTGCTCGGACCATAACCTATTCCGCCGCAAAGACTCCAACGACTACCCAAACAAACTTGAACACCCTGAGAGCAAGTGCCGATTATTGAGCCACAAGTCTGCGTCTGGCCGAACATGCAAGGACAACCCTCATCAACAGAATCATCACAGTTATTATCTACTCCATCACAAACCTCTATGGCACTTGGATTTATTTTGGGGTTAAAATCATTGCAGTCTGGAAGATCAATTTTCAAACCATTATCCTCCGTCCAACAGTTTCTACCGTAGCCGTCAAAATCTAAATCTTGGCAGGTCATATTATACAAACAAGATTGCTGCTCAAACGGATTTGGCTGAAACATTTCTGTGCCACAATTCATCACATCTGTACAAATTCTAGTGAGTATATTTTGAGCTTCTGCACAATCACCTTCCCATCTTGAACACCCCCACGCATCCTTACAAGGGAATGGAAACGAAGGCAAATATTCCGGACATTTTGACTGAACCTGCTGAGGAGTACAGTATAACGTGGGGCATGAACGGTTAAAATCGCCGCATGACTCAACAAGCACAAAGTTTTCATAATCGGTGCCCCCGTTTGCTGTTGGCTGGCCGATTCTGATTGAATTTTCACCTTTTTTTAGCGGTATGCCTACCTTATAAACTATTTCTCTCGGCGGAAGAAGCTCTATATCGATGCCACAAACAGGGATATCATTAACTATAAAATCGATGTATTCCCCGCCCGTCCAATCGCCCGGTGTAGGCTCGGCAAGCGAGTGATTGATAATCGCCATTTTGATATAATAATAACCAGATTCAGGAACGTCAAATATCTTATAATTCTGATCTGAACCGAAACGACCGGACATCATATCTCGGTCATCTATGCGGCGCCAATCGCCCCATTTAAAAGAATTAGTCCCAGGAAAAAATGCAGTATGAACTCCATTGCCATCAAGGCTTTGACCCTTCATGTCTACTTGACGAAAACCTGATGCTTCATAATACATAGGGTCTACTAGAATTTCTTTACTCCAGCCCGAACAAGAATCTCCAGCAGTCAAATCTAATTCATTCTGAGCAACAACACAATCTAAAAGAAGCAGAAATATAAATATAATTGCACCCCTCTTCAAAAAGCCCATGTTAAGATTGTTAAAGTTTATGATTTATAAATCTTTTCTCAAAAAACAATAACTATGATAATTAATTCGTATCATTCGTATTTTTGATTGGATTATTTTAATCGTAAAGTAGAAAAATTTAAAAACAAAGCCGTCCATTATAATTTCAAGGAAAAGAGGATGCATGAAAATTAGTATTAAGGTATTTTTGGGTTTTTTTGTCATAGTTTTGCTTGCAGTTGCATTGTCGGGGATAAATTTCTATATCGGAAATAAAAGAATGGATTTAACTAATGAGATTAAAGATGTTGAAGCACCATTAGAGCTAATGGTTGAAAAAGTCATTGGATATGATGCAATGCTAACCGGGAATATACATGAAGCGATTCTGTATTCCCAAAAAGAAAATTTGAAAGATTTCGAAACACATAGACACAATTATAATCTAATTGGGGAAAAACTTGACAATTTACTCAAAAATGAAGCGCAAGATTTACTTAAAAAAAGCAAAAGACCCATAGAAATAAAGAATAATGTTTCAGAGATTCTTAAAAGGCTTGATGTCGTTAATTTAGCCCTTGTTGATTTGGAAACCAATGCTTTTGCAGCAATAGCTCAAGAGGATATTGACTTAGCTTCTTCTTTTGTGACAAGTGAAGAATATAAGGCCCATAAAACTGAGCTTGCAACGCTGTATAATAATTGGAAGCATATCGAAAATGAAGTAACTAATGATATGAGAAATGAGATAATTAATTATTCCTCAAAATTAAATACAATAAACTTATATTTCACTATTTTAATTATAATTGCCTCAATAATAACCTCTTTATTAATTTCTTTCTCTATTTCAAAACCACTCAAGAAACTTGATGAAAACCTGCAAAAAATTTCAAAAGGACAGATTAATGCTCCGCTTGAAAAAAGCAATATATATGAAATCCAAGGATTGACTGAATCCATTGGCAGATTGCTTGCAACGGTAAAACTGGCGATTTTACGAACAGGAGCAACCAAGGGAGAGCTCGGGTTAGGCGAAGCAATTAAGGCAAGAAGATTAGCAGAAGAAGAATTAACGGAATCTCGGGAAGCATCCAACACTATATTGAACTCTGTGCCTGCATTAGTTTTCTATAAAGATAAAGCGAATAATTTTATAAAGGTCAATAAAGCATTTGCAGAAGAAATGAAAATACCTGTGGAAAAAATAGAGGGGACTTCGGTTAATAAACTGTATCCAAAAAAGCAAGTAGATGCATTTTGGAAAGATGATAAGTACGTTATCACCTCTGGAAAACCAAAAACGGGCATAATTGAACAAATGGACACTAAAACCGGGACAAAATGGTTGAGGACTGATAAAATACCCTACAAAAACAAAAATGGAGAGATTATTGGAGTGATTGGTTTCAGTGTTGATATCACCCAAGAAAGAATAATAGAATCAAAACTAAGAGACAATGAAGTAAGATATAGGAGATTGTTTGAAGCCGCCCAAGATGCAATATTAATCTTGAATGCTGAAACAGGGATCATAGAAGATTCTAATCCTTTTATTCAAAAGCTCTTAGGATATTCTGAAAAAGAGCTCAAAGGGAAGCACTTATGGGAAATTAGCGCATTTAAAGATATTGTAGCAAATAAACAAAAGTTTAAAGAATTGCAAACCAAGAAATTTATACGTTATGAAGATATGCCTCTGGAAACGAAATCAGGAAAAAAAGCTTATGTAGAGTTTGTAAGCAATTTGTATCTAGTAGACCATACTAAAGTAATTCAATGCAATATCCGAGACATCACAGATAGAAAAAAAGCAGAAGAAGCTCTTAATAGATTAAAAGAAGCAAAAGAATTAGTAAGAGAAGCGAGGATATTGGATAGAGAGAAAATAGCAGGAAAGAGAGAGTCTGTTGTAGGAATTAGAGAAACTAAAGTGACTAAAAGAGAAAATGTAATTAAGAAATAACTTCTTGATAATAATTGCAATGATTATTCACGGGGCATTCTCTGCACTTTGGATTTCTTGGGAGACAAATATTCTGCCCAAATCTTACGAAAAGATTGTTTATTATTATCCAATATTTATTTGGCAGAGTTTCTCTTAAAACTAGTTCAGTTTCATCCGGAGTTTTAGTTTTTACCCAGCCTAATCTATTAGAAATTCTATGAACATGAATATCTACGGCTATGCCGGGCTTGTTGAAAGCAAAAGTTATAACAATATTTGCGGTTTTTCTTCCAACTCCTTTGAATTTCAATAAATCTTCTAATTCGTCAGGAACTTTTGAATTGTATTTTGTTACTAATGTTTTAGATATTTCTTTTATTGTCTTAGTTTTATTTCTGAAGAAGCCTACAGGATAAATTAATTTTTGAATCTGTTTCTCTGAAAGTTTTAGCATCTCTTTTGGAATAGATGCTTTCTTGAATAATCTCTCTGCTGCTTCATCCGTTACTTTGTCTTTTGTCCTTAGACTCAAAATACAGGCAATTAGAACTTTGTAGGGGTCTTTATCATAACGTTCTGCAAAACCATATGGATTGTATATTTTGCTTAAAATATTTAAAACTTTGCCGTATTCCATTGATTGAAATAAATTACGATAAGTTAATAAAACTTTTGAGGCAGTTCCTTACAAACGTGCTCTGCAATAGTTTTCAAGTTAATGATATCTTCTTCGTTATACTTTATTAATAAATTTAAGTAATGTTCGTCTCCTGTTTTAATCCACATATGCCAGAGATAAACTGCATCTGAACCCTGCAAATTAGAAACTTCTTCTTGACGTTTTATACCTAGAACTTTTTCTATATTCTTTAATCCGCCTTCTAAGTTTAAAGATTTGCAAGCCCATCTTAGATCAAAATGTAATTTGTCTTTTAAAACATCCCCAAAATAACGATTAATAATAGGGATATCAAATGAAGAACCATTAAATGTAACGACCATTTTGTATTTTTTTAATTCTTTTTCTAAAAGACCACGATTGAGATTAAAACCCTTGATTATCATTTTTGTATTGTTTCCATCATAAAGGCCAATAACCGTAATGTCTCCATAATAACCCGTTGTTTCTATATCTAAATAAATCGCTTCATCTTTGAATGACTGAAATAAACGCCAGACTTCTGACTGTGGAAGATTATTCATGAAAAATTCGGGATTATAATCTTTTAATGCTTTATCTGCATCTAAGATTAATTGATTATAAGCAATCTTTCTTTCTTTAGACAAACCTTTTATTTTTTCCTTAGACAAAAAATCGCCCCATGTTCTTATGCCCTGGGCTTTTATTGAGTGCTCTTTCAGTTTTCCTATACCTGGGAGGAAAAGAAATGTTTGCTTTATCATGAGATAATATATTCCATTTCGGTTTAAAAACTCTGCGCGAATATGTCAAGTGGTTAGGAAAAATTTAAATATACCCAGGTATACAGAATATTAATATAAAAGAGGGAATATGCACGTCAAAATTATTAAGGGAAAAGAATACTACTATACTTCTGTTAGAGATCACAGCGGCAAGATTAAAACCATTTATCTTGGAAGAAATAAAGAAGAGGCGGAAACAAAAGAAAAAGATTTATTTAATGCTGACCTGCCAAGCGACAACTGCGATGAAACTGAGATTAAAGATGTAAGGGAGAATAGCAAAATAGGGCCGCATCTAATGAGCTTTGCCCTGATAATGGGCACATTGGCTTCTGGACTCCTTATGGGCTATGGGCTCTATAATTTCACAGGCCTGGGGGAAGGCATAACAGGGGCTTTTGTGAGCACATTACCTGCACTTTCCGGAGGCATCCCATTTTTAATAGGCGGAGCTTCTTTGGTCATTTTTGGACTTTTATTATCCACCCCATACGGAATAGTTAAAAAGATTTCATCTGATGAAGAAATAGAAACGACTTTGAAGAAATTCGGAAGCAAAATAAACGAAATAAACAAGAAATATTAAATAGATTTTCTAATCTACTCTTGGGGGAAGAATTTAAAAGCGAAACGTTTATAAACCAAACAGCTGTTTTTATGATAAAATGATAATTCCGATGAGATGCATGAGCTGCGGAAAACCTGTTTCGCACCTTTGGGAAGAATTCCAAGAAAGAGTCAAGAAAGGCGAAGAAGCTAAGAAAGTTCTAGACAGCTTAGGCTTAGAGAGATTCTGTTGCAGATCATTGTTCATGGGGCATGTTGATTTGATAGATGTTGCAGGCAGATTCAAGAAGAACTAAGATTCTTAGATATTTTTAATCTTTAGAATAAAATATTTTTTGATTCTCTAGAAGGGGATATCGCTAATTTCACAATGTGATACACATCGGAAAAATTCAAATTGTACATCAAGCTTAAAAATAATAATTAGTTTCATAAGTATTATAAATAAAAAGTAATTAAAGAATAGATAAGTTGGAATATTATGAAAGAACTGTCCTGAGAACGCATCTTTCCAATAAAAATATTGATCATGACTTAAGGCGATTGATTAGTAATCTTTCTAAAAGTGCCCAATATATTGCATTTGAGATTAAAAAATCATTAAGGGGTGATACTGAAAATCAAAATACCTATGGTGAGATACAACTTAAATTAGATGTTCTTGCGGATACAATTATTAAAAAAAGATTAAGCCTTGAAACAAGTTTTGGAGTAAAAGATTTTGCTTCGGAAGAACAGGAAAATATAATTAATATACATCCGGATAAAGAAGAAATGTCTAAAAAATATTCTATTGCTGTTGATCCATTAGATGGCAGTTCGTTAATAAAATCTAATTTAACGATTGGAACTATTTTTGGAATATATTCTGGATCAATAATAAGTGGAAAACCTGGCAGAGATAACCTTGTTGCTGCAATGTATGTAATGTATGGGCCGGAAACAACTTTAGTTTATTCTGCGGGAAAGGGGGTACATGAATTTATATTCGATCCTGCAGGGAACTGGACATTAAAAAGTGAAAATATTATAATTCCAGAAAAAGGCAAGTTGTTTGCACCAGGCGGATTAAGGAAAGATTGGACTGATGAGCATAAAAAATTCATTAATGATCTTGAAGAACAGGGATATAAAATCAGATATAGCGGAGCTTTTGTTTCAGATTTCAATGCAATGCTAAAGAATGGGGGGATATTCACATATCCTGCATTAATAAATAAACCGCAGGGAAAGCTAAGGTTGTTAATGGAATTACAGCCATTGGCTTTCATTGTTGAACAAGCGGGAGGAATGGCTACGAATGGATTGGAAAATATATTAGATATTATCCCTAAGAAATTAGACCAAAGAAGTCCGATTTATATCGGAAGCAAACATGAAGTACAATTAGCTAAAAAATATATTAACGGGGAATAAATTTTCAATGAATGGCAACTCTTAATATTTATAAATTATTCTCAATTAATTGTTCTTTTTTATTAAGAAAAATAATAAAGCTGTGATTAAAGATAAGAGGGCGATAGTTCCTAACATCCACCAAGACAGGGATACATTTTTAAACAAATCTTGAAATTTGGATTTTAAATTTGTCCCTTCTGCCTCATTAAGCTGCATCCCTACAGCTTCCGTTTCTTCATCTAAACCCGTCGAAGGAATTATAGGAATTTCGGGTTCTTCCTTTATTTCAGGTGCAGGATTAAGCTTACTGGTGGAAGAACCACTGCCACCTACGGGCATGCATTGCCCACAATCTTGCGCGCAAGTTGAACAAGTTTCATTACCTTCACATTTAGAATCACCGCAAGTGGAAGAAATGTATAAAATATTATTGCCGGTTCGTCCAGTATTTGTATATCCATCATCACAAGAAATATTCCATGAATATGTAGAAAGAGTTGTCAAGGAGGGAGAAGGATAAATTGTTTCAATTGTGCCATGAACAATCGTAGCATCGGAATTTGAACTTGAACCAAAATCTAAAGTGCAATTGGTGCTACCATCCAGATACATTTTAGATGCGTTAAAACTAAATGCTGGACTAGTAACTGCTGTAGTGGTTCCGCTGGCAGGACTAATGATATCAACGCAGAAAGTATTATTGCCAAAACCTAATAATCCCACGGAGTTGTTTGTAACACCATAACGATTTCGGCATAAATGGTTTCGAGTAATGATTGTATTAGTGCAAGTTGCTTCAACTAAAATCGAAGCGTTGCTGATATAACTTAAATTATTGCCGCTAATATTGTTTAGGGCAGAGGTGGTTGTTAAATAAATCCCTGCACAAGGTTCTGGCCCGAACAAGCAAGTTATGTTAGTAATCGTATTATTTGCGATAATGTGCGACTGTGTGCTAGAAAGATATATTCCCATTGAGGCGCCGTTTATGGTATTATTCAAAATGGAATTGTTAAGCGGAACTGTACCTCTGCCCGCTTTTGCTAAATATACTCCTACAGAACCACCATAAATGGAATTATCTTTTATAGTGGAATGTAAAATACCCTTTAAAGGGGCTGTATAAATACCCTGCTGAGAAGCATTCAAATAAATTGTGTTATGAATAAATTGGCTGCTATACACATCTTCAAAAAGGAAACCCTTAGGGCAATTACTTATAGTATTGCCAATAATGGTGGCATTTGAAAAAAATGCTAAACGAAACCCTGAAGAAGAAAGACTCCAAAAAGTTTCTGCACAGGATAAATCATTATTCTCAATCGTAAGATTATCTGAATAAATAGAATAAAAACAATTACAATGCATGTGATTACACCTTTGATCGTTAATTGAAGATAGAATTAAATTATCTGAAAAATTTAGATTATTAATATATTGAAGATAAAATCCATAGGCTGAATTTATTACAGTGTTATTATAGATTAAAGAATCATTGGTTTTACTATAATAATTACAATATAAACAATCGTTAAATATATTATCTGAAATTGTTAAATTCAGTGAGGTATGTATATCGATGTTTGTGTCACCCGCAGAAAAATTGTTATTGCGAACATAACTATTATTTACATTACGGAACCAGACCATCGAAATATCTGTCGAGTCACTTACAGTAACATTCTCTGCAAATTCGACGATAATAAAACTTGCGTTAGTAACCGTTTGGATATCATTTGTGCTATTATAAAAATAAATTCCTTTGCCATTTATAGTATTAGAGGCATCAATATCTACGTTGCTTGAATAAAAACTATCTCCTGAAACAAATATCATTGAAAACCCGGATGAAAAATCACATTCAAAAACATTACCCTGGAAGGTAGCATTATCTGGAATGACATTAAAAATTTCATCTGAAAAACCAGTCAGGGTATTATTAGCGATTAAAGTGCCAACATAATTATTATATATTTGATAAAAACTGCTGTTATAATTCGTAACATTGTTGCCTATGATGGTGTAATTTCCGTCTTGTAGATCAAAACCATAACTATTATTATAATCTCGAGGATTGTCAAGAACATTGTACAGCCCAAAACCATCTGAATATTTCAAATAAATTCCACCGATAACATGAGAAGAGATTTGATTGCTTCGAATTAAAAACGAAGTTGAATTAAGCAAATAAATGCCATAAGTAGAATTAGAAAGAGTATTATTTGTAATTGTTAAATTAAAATTTTGATAAAAACGTAAAGCTGCGCTAGTGTTAGTAATCTCGTTATCATTAATTAAAGAATAATTGCCCCCAACCGTATTGTTAATTCCGTAATTAAAACCGTTAATTGTACAGTTAGTGATATTGGCGCCATTTATGTGCCTCCTAATGTTTATGCCTGAACCTGTGCCGTCACCAGAAAGAACAGTGCCATTACAGTCTAATTGGACATGATTAGAACCAATATATAATGCGGTCCCAGTGCAGCCAGTTAAAACATCAGACTCATTAAAAATTTTAGAGCCGTTAAGAACATCACCGCAAGTACAGGCAACAGTCTCATTGCACTGAGCACCTGCCTGAATTGTACCTCCAAGAACAACTAATGAGTCTATACCTGAAAATAATGAAAATAAGCCTAAAACAAATAGTACTGAAACTAAAATCCACCCTTTTTTTTCCATTGCTAATAATAGGTGATTTTAGGGTTTATAAATTATTCTAAATTAATAAAAACCTTTAAATATGCTTTGGGTTTATCAGAAAACTATGAAAAGATATTTATTATTTATCGCTTTGTTTCTTTCTGGTGCTTCTGCTTTGATATATGAAGTTGTTTCATCAAA
>JAGVXY010000009.1 GCA_018303545.1 Candidatus Woesearchaeota archaeon
TCTTCAAGCCAAAGAATGTCATACTTTATTCTGTAGAAACAATAATGAAAAGAAAAAATCCAGAAGAATGGATTAAAGTAATAAAGAAGATTTGAATATATGCGCCGGCCGGGGCTCGAACCCGGGTCTCAGCCTTGGCAAGGCTAAATACTAACCACTATACTACCAGCGCGTTTAAGAATAAAAACAAAGATTTAATATATAAACTTTACTATTAAAAAACGATGGTTCTTGTTATCGTAAACTTTGCGTAGCTTCTTCCTTTTCCTATTGTTGCCCGCATTGTCAGATTCCCAACCTGAACGTTAAAAATAGGTTGTTTTAAATTAATTCTTTTCTTCGCAGCAAGTATAATTTTTTTCACAAAAAGTTCTATCTCTTCATTAACAGGATAAATCACATTAGTTTCAATTTCATCGGAATAATCTGCGTATCCTATTTTCAAGAACTTTCCAGGGCCGTCGCATTTGATAAACCTAACGCGAGGATCATATAATAAGGGCTCAATTCTACCAAAACCCAAAAGATCCCTTATAATATAAACTCTGACTTTTTCAACTAGGGACTCATTGAATTTAAATCCTATTCTTAAGCAAGCCTCTTTTACTTTAGAGGCAAGAAAATTTCCGTGACATAAATCATTGGATTTAAAATTCCTTATCAGTCTCCTTGTTTCAAATACAATTTTTGGCTCAATCTGCGGTCCAAAAAGAAGCGCTTTTATCCGGCCATTTTCTTTAACCAATTTGATATTAATCTGATAGCTGCATCCATTTCTATGCATTACAATGGGATGCTCTTCAATTATTCCACCTTCATCCATAAGATGCACTTTTCTTTCAGGTTCTTCTTTAACTTTAGTTTTCAAAACGGCATAAGCCAAATTTAAAAGTATCTTTGCTCTTCGCTTATCCTGTTCCTTTTGTACCATATCGAGAACTTCATTTACCCTCTTGCCGGCATCTCCCTCATTTCGGTTAAAGATAAATTTTATTTCCTTAGTTGCAGAAATCAGGTTATCGGCCATATTTAGTATCTTTGTTCAGGCATGGGCCCTTTCTTTGTTTCAACAGAAGACGTAGCCTTATCTCGTACATATTTTTCCAAAAGCATTAATCCTTTCTGAACATCATTTGTTCTCGCCAGCATTGCTTCCATTTTATCTATAAATTCTCTGTCTGTGGATAAAGGCGCAACTTGATGTTTCTCTACTAGTCTTGCGGCATTATCAAACATATCAACAAGAGCCCCAACCTTATGGGTTAATTTTTTCATTTGCTCTATAAGTTCAATTTCTTTCTTCAAAAGGTGCATATTGCTCGCAAGAACTCTCTCAACATGCCCATTTATCTTAGAATCATTATTTTTTTTATCCACCATGCTATATTTTAATGGAAGTTGAATATAAAAAGATTACGGAAAACCTTAAAAACCAGATATATCTCACTAGACAAAATGATAGAAAAAGTTACCGAAGCGATGTATGTAGCAGTCACCAAATCATACACAATGTTCCATGCTAACTGGATTAATGATAATTTAGATCTGGCTTGGAAAGGTCTTTGTCTATACAGTTCATTTGGTAATTTAGCCTATTCATTCAAGAATGATTGTCGTCTTACTAGGCATGAAATCCTTAAAAATTCAATTGAGGATGCAGAACAGCTAAGAAAAATGCATTTTGAAAAAAATAAATTTCCTGCATTAGGCGAGCAAAAAGCAACAAATGACATAATTATTACAATAGAAATGATACGTAAAACGTGTAAATCCAATCAGGCAAAAGAAGACATCTTTAGATTTCTCGAAAAAAACTACGATGAGCTCTATTGTGATTTAACTTCAGAAATAAATTATTTGCCAAACATTAATTATTTTTTAAAGAAAATTGTACGGACATTTAAGGGTCATCCGATAGACATATATAGCAGTTATAAGACGGATACAAGACTCAAAATAGATCCAATCTCCAAAGATACAAATAACTTCTTAAAAAACCAGGATGAATTTAAAATTCTAGAAAAATTAATAGAACTAAAAACCCAAAATGTGTGTTCATCAAATATGGAAATAATGCCCCCACTAAATGAAGCCGATTCAAAAAGATTAAAAGAACTTCTAAAAAATTCAAAAGATGCATTGGATATTTTTAAGAAAAATTAAATATGATTACATATCCCTTGGTTCTTGAGGCATTTTCTCTTTCTTAGAAGAGCCTGCTGCAATAACATCATCAATTCTTAGAATTAATTCAGCAACTTCAGAAGCAGACTTTATAGCTTGGGTTTTTATTCTCAGAGGTTCAATAACTGAATTTGCCCATGCATCCACAACCGTGCCTTTGAAAACATCTAATCCTGCCCATTTATACCCTGCATCATGTTTAGCCTTCAAGTCAGTAAGCATATCAATTGGATCCAAGCCGGCATTTTCAGCTAAGGTCTTAGGTACAACTTCTATTGAATCGGCAAATGCCAATATCGCAAGCTGTTCTCTGCCAGAAAAGGAATTAGCAAATTCTCTAATCTGTTTGGCAACTTCAATCTCCGGAGCGCCAGCACCAGCAACAACCTTAGAATCTTTAATTGCAATGGCCACATCGCCTAATGCATCTTTTACTGCTCTTTCGACTTCATCTACTACATGCATTGTTCCGCCCCTTATCAAAATAGTCACAGCTTTAGGATTCATGCATTCGCTAATGTAGGTCATTTCCTCATCGCCAACTTTTTTGGCTTCAACTAGGCCAGCATATCCTAAATCACTTGCACTAATATCCTTGTAATTAGAAACAATATTTGCGCCAACCGCTTTGGCAAGTTTAGTCATATCTGATTTCTTAACTCTTCGTACGGCATAAATTCCTTTCTTTGCAAAAAAATGCTGCGCAATATCATCAATGCCTTTTTGGCATACAACGACTTTAGCACCTGTTGCAGAAATTTTATCCACCATATCTTTCAGGGTTTTTTCTTCCTGATCGATAAATGCCTGCAATTGCTCTGGACTAGTCAAAGAAATCTTAGCATCTGTTTCAGTTCCTTTTATCTCAATAGCTGCATCAAGCAAAGCGATTTTAGCTGCATTAACAACCTTTGGCATCTGAGAATGAACTCTTTCTTTGTCTAAAATTATACCTTTAATCAATTCAGAATCATCTATTCCAGAACCAGTTTTTTTCTCTAATTTGATATTCTCTAAATCAATTTCATTTCCTTCAGCAACTTCTTTCACTGCATTTACAACCAATTCGGCTATTTTATCCTTAGCGTGCTCAGCTCCCTTCCCAATGATTGCTGTAGTCACAACTTTCTTCATCAAATCTTCATCTTTGATAGTTATTAACTCAGCAATGCTATTAAGAATTTCATGCGCCTTTCTTGCAGCAATCCGATATCCTTTGATTATCACCGTAGGGTGTATTTCTTTATCTAAAAGGTGTTCAGCATTTTTTAGCAATTCACCGGCAAATATAACGGCGGTAGTAGTGCCATCACCTATCTGTTCTTCTTGCGTTTTAGCAACTTCAACAACCATTTTTGCAACAGGATGCTCAATTTGCATCTCATTAAGTATTGTAACCCCATCATTTGTGACAATGACATCGCCTAATGAATCTACAAGCATTTTATCCATGCCTTTTGGCCCCAAAGTTGTTCTTACTGTCTCTGCAAGCAGTCTTGCAGCCAAGATATTGTTCCTTTGTGCGGCTTTCCCAACAGACCTATGATAGCCTTCAGGTATTACGTAGTTTTGCGATTGTTCTGCCATTTTATTGTTCCTTGATGGTATTTATCTTTAAGGGGTAATATTTAAAGGTTTTGGTCATAATTTAACATAGAAAAAAAGTAGCATTTAGTAAGCAAATATAATGAATTAATATATTAAACGGATATTTCTGTCATTACTAAAGAGGTCAATTATTCAAACCTTTAATTTAAGAAATAACATAAAATGGAAAAAGAATGAATAACCTGAGATAAATGTAGATTTAAGTTCATATAAACGGATAATTTATAAATTTATAAATGACTCATATTATTACATACATGGTTTCATTAAATCTTATAACTGGGAGCATTTTAGCATTGGACCGATTTTTCAATATAATCATACCTGCAATTTGGAATCCAACATTGACGATAATTACGATTTTAATCACAGATATTGTAAGCGTTCCATTCATGGCATTTCTTTCAATAACCACATTTGCAATTCTTATCTTTAGGCGCAAGTGGTATCATTCTATTTTATTATTTTTTGGAATGTCGGGAAGTGTAATTCTTGAACTTTTGACAAAGTTCATAGTTCAAAGAGCAAGACCAGAAAATAATCTCATTGAAGTTTCAAATCATAGCTTCTTCAGTGGTCACGCGGAAGTTTCTCTTGTATTCTTCACAATAATATTTCTTTCATTTAATAATGAAATAAAAAATAAAATTTGGAAAAATATTTTTATGGCTTTTTGCATCCTAATGCCCCTATTAATAGGATTCAGCCGGTTGTATCTTAGTGTTCATTGGTTCAGCGATATAATCGCAGGATATATAATTGGCATCATCTGGATCATATTTCTAATCTTAATATTGAATAAAATGGGTAAGAGATATAATAAAAAACTTGAAAAAATTAGAATCAATTTAGAAAGACTACTCTAACAACAAATTCTAAAAAAATCATCTTTTTTTCTTTCTTTTCAATGCAAGTCTAATCAGCTTCATTACTTTAGATTTTTTAGATCCTTTACTTGCCTTTCTTCCATTGGATTTAATTTTTTTCTTAACTATATTCTTCTTCATAATCTTCTTAGAAACCTTTCTAACAATCTTACGTTTTATTACTTTGCTTTTCTTAAACATAAATTCCACCTCAATAAAAATTGAGCCGATGAATCTGGACTCGGTGAAAAAGTGCCTTAAACAGCAACTGAATCGAACTTAACCTATCAATTCTGTTTTAAAGGTTATCTTATTCGCCCCATGATCAAAGCTTAACAAACGCAGATTTCGTTTCGGGAGTTATAGTCCAGTCCCAAAACCAATAGTCGAACGTTTGACAGAGGCCATCATAGTGACACCCTTTCCAGGGCAACCGAAATGTCCTCATCGGCTATATACTCCAAGAAAGACTAATTTATATAAATAATTTATCAACCACCTAACAGTTACAACATAAAAAAATAAGAAAAGATTTATTTTTTCTTTTGTTTTTTCTCTTTATTTTCTTCTTTTGTTTCAATAGTCACTCTTGTATCCTTGTCAATTTTCATAGATTTAACTTTTTGATATAAGGCTTCTTTTTTCTTTTTCACAAGTTCAAAGAAAGTCACCATTGCCATTATTGAACCTAATAAAGTAGTAATCAAAATTGCATTATCTTTTATTACAGAAGTAAAAGACCTTTTAATTAACCTCGCAGAATCTAAATTTCTTTTTTGATCATCATACTCGCTTGAAGCAAGAGTCAAATCAACTTTTAATTGTTCAACATCTCCATGTATTAAACTGGACTGTGCATTTCTCAAAAAACTTTTAAGATCTTTTGTAACAATCCCAGAAACATCATAACTTTCAGATTTTTTTTCATAATATTCATCTTCAAGCCCTCTTAATTTTAATTGTAATTCATCAAGCTGGGCCTTCATCACTTCAAGCTCTTTTAATTCCTGTGCCTCTTTTTTTTCAAGTTCCTTAACTTTATTTGCATCTTGTCCTGAATTCGGATCTAAGACAGTAATATTTTGATAAAATAAATATCCATTAATCCTTATAGTCAGCCTAATATCTCCCTCTTGTTTAAAATTTCCTGAAACTATTATATACGATTTTTCACCGGACCCTAGAAGATCTATTGGTACAACATCATAAGTTGCAAAACCATTACCTGAGATTGTTGCTATTACATCATTAAATTCTTCAAGACCGTTATTTTTTATTTGGATGTTAAACTGTACATCGCCAATCTTAAATTCACTAGGAATAATGGCCAAAACCTCTAAGACCGGTACTGAAGTGCCCTGTGTAATATTTTCCTCAAGAACGATTGTTTCATTTAACGTTTGATTAGATTCAGTTTGATTTATGTCTGACTGATTGCTAGTTATATTTTCATCTAGTGCAATCACTGAAGCAAACGTTAAAAGCAATGCTAAAACAACCACAATATAAATCTTCATACTTCTCATCTCCTATAATAAACGATTTTACATTATTTTAACTGAATAATTCCTTTATAAATTTTGCTATCACTCAAAACAACCCTTATCCATATATAAAAACCCCGATAGCAATCCAACTATTTGTAATGAACCATAGAATATTTGTAATTGTTATTGGTTTATCTTTATGCAATATGCCATATATAATCCAAGGCACAACAAATAGAGCATAAAGAATCCAAGAAAATAATGAAACGCCGGTAGCATCCTTCAAAGAAAATATTTTATATAGTTGGGGTAAATTTGTCATTGGTGCAACAATTGCAACCAAAAGAAGAAACCTATCAAAATAAGCAATAAATTTCTTATTTCTTTTTTTCATGAAAAGATTATCCCCCTCCATATCTAAAATTAAAATATAGAACACTATATATAACTTACTTATAAGAAGGGATTAAATAAAATATATTCAACAAATAGATTTATTGTGGATTAAATTATTTTTTCATTTAATAATTAGCCTTAAAATCAAGTAAAAGTAGTTACTAAAAAAGCAATAAGTTTAATAAGTTGGATGACTTACTAACCTGTAAGATTGCCTTAACTAATTCTATTTAGCTAAAAAAACCAAAACATTTATAAAGGGTAGAGAAAATTTCTATCTACAAATGGCAATCCGTTCTAGTATCGACAGTAAAAAGTCAAAAATTTCCGGAATTTCGAGTACTAGTATCGACTATGCCCTGATGGTGTAGACCGGCCTATCATTCAGCCCTGTCAAGGCTGCGACCCGGGTTCGAATCCCGGTCAGGGCGTCCTTCAGGGCCCATAGCTTAGTTTGGTGGAGCACTTGCCTTTTAAGCAAGGGGTCGGGGGTTCAAATCCCCTTGGGCCCGTTCATAAAAAAACAAAAAAATGGCAGACGACAAGAAAAAGAGCAAGAAAGTAACGGTTGATTTAACCGCCCATACTTTAGTTCCGAAACACGAGATAGTCAGCAAAGAAGAGATTAATAAAATTCTAGAAAGGTATAACATTACAATTTACCAATTACCAAGAATACTCGCAGAAGATCCAGTTGTCAAAGTCATAAATGCAAAGACTGGTGACATAATTAAGGTCACAAGAAAAAGTCCGACAATAGGAGAATCTCACTATTATAGGTTGGTGTCAGATGAGTAGTCGCAGAAATGTTTTAATAAAGAGATATTTTGAAGATCATTCTATTGTTGAAGCTAATTTAAAATCATTTAACAACTTTATAGAAAAATATTTGCAGAAAGCAGTAGATTCTGTTGGGGATATAATTCCAACAATTATCCCTCAGGATATGCAAGATTTTAAAATAAGATTCGGAAAAATTTCTGTGGGCAAGCCAGCAATAATAGAAGCAGATGGTTCGAGAGTTGAAATTACTCCCGCAGAAGCAAGATTAAGAAAAATTACTTATTCTGCGCCTATAGATATAGAGGTAAGCGTTTATATAAATGGAATTCAGCGTGAATCATATACAACACAAATCGGTAAAATACCTATTATGCTTAAATCAAAGAAATGTAATTATTATGGGCTGAACAAAGAAGAATTAATTAAAAGAAATGAAGACCCGGATGATCCCGGCGGTTATTTTATAATTAATGGTAATGAACGCGTTTTAATTACCGTAGAAGATCTTGCATCAAATAAGTTCTTCGTACAGGAAAATTCTGTCGGTCCAAGTAAATTTACAGGTAAACTATTCTCAGAATCCGGAATTTATAGAATTCCACATGTAATAGAGCAAATGAAAGATGGTATAATTTACCTAAGTTTTACAAGATTCAAAAGAATCCCTATAATCAATGTAATCAAGGCCTTAGGTCTAACAAATGATAGAGAAATTACAGAATTAATTTCAGGAAACAAGCAATACGATGATATTTACATAAATCTTTACAGCGCTTCAGAACTAAAAAATGATGAAGACGCCCAAGAATCGTTGGCAAAGAAAATTTATATGACTCAACCAAGAGAAATTAAATTAGAAAAAGTCAAAGAAAACTTAGACAAATTTTTGCTTCCTCATATAGGAATTGATGAAAGAGTAAGGATTGCAAAAGCAAAGAACTTGTGTAAAATTGTAAAAATGTATCTCATGGTTTCAAGAGAAGGGTTAAAGTTGAATGATAAAGATCATTATTCAAATAAAAGATTAAAGCTTTCAGGAGATTTACTATTGGAGTTATTCAGGACAAACATGATTGTTTTGGTCAATGATATACTTTACAACTTCCAAAGATTGGTTAAAAGAGGCAAACTTCAGTCAACTAAAATTATAATCAGAGAAAAACTATTGACTTCAAGAGTTAAAAGTGCAATGGCAACCGGAGCGTGGACTGGCGGAAGAAAGGGTGTAAGCCAAAACGCAGATCGTACAAATTTTATGTCATTCCAATCTAATCTTCAGAGGGTAATTTCATTATTATCTGCATCACAAGAAAATTTCCAAGCAAGAGCAATTCATAGTACGCATTGGGGTCGTTTATGCCCCATAGAAACTCCTGAAGGTACACCCATCGGTTTGAGAAAGAATACGGCCATGTTATGTGAAATCTCTCAGGAAACAGTGGAAGATAACAAAATAATAAAGTCATTCGAAAAATATGGATTGAAGGATTAAAAATGATAGATGTATTTTACAACGAAAGGTACATTGGAGCTGTAGAAGATAAAGATCTCTTCGTAAACAGCATAAAGGCAGATAGAAGAAAAAATAAATTGCCTTCCTGTTTAAACATAAGTTACAATGAAGAAACTGATCTTATTGAAATAAATACATCAACGGGTAGAGCAAGAAGACCTTTAATTATTATCGAAAATGGTAAATCTAAGTTAACGAACGAAATGGTGGAAAAAGTCGCTAGGGGAGATATGAATTGGGATTTGTTAATAACAGAAGGGACCATAGAATATCTTGATGCATCTGAAGAAGAAAATTCTCTGGTCGCACTATATGAAGAGGATATTACTCCAGAACATACTCATCTTGAAATCAGTTCTTTAGCAATTCTTGGAATTACGACTTCATTAGTTCCTTATTCTCATTGCGGTCAATCTGCAAGATTAAACAGAGGTTCGAAAACTCAAAAGCAAGCATTGGGAATTTATGCTGCAAATTACATGGTAAGAATGGATACAGATGCAAGTATTTTATGCTATGCGCAAACTCCAATCGTAAGGTCTGTTATGCATGATATTACTGAATTTGATAAGCACCCATCGGGTCAAAACATAACCATTGCTTTGTTAAGTTATCGTGGTCATAACATGTCAGACGGTATTATATTTAACAAAGGTTCTATCGAACGTGGATTAGGTCGTTCAGTTTACTTTAGGCCATATTCTGCCGAAGAACGTCGTTATTCTGGTGGCTTAACAGATGATGTATGTATGCCTGACAAAGATGTCAAAGGTTACAAGTCGGAAGAAGATTATAAGCTATTGGAAGAAGATGGTATAATTTATCCTGGTGCACCAGTTCTATCAGAAGAAGTTATAATCGGTAAGACTTCTCCTCCAAGATTCCTTGATGATTTAGAAGAATTTAGTATAACTGCAAATGTAAGGCGTGAAAGTTCTGTTGCTGTAAAACACGGTGAACGCGGAACAGTCGACTGCGTATTCATCACAGAAAACGAAGAGGGCAACAAATTAGTTGAAGTTCGGGTCAAAGATATCCGTATTCCAGAAGTGGGTGATAAGTTTTCATCCAGGTATGGTCAAAAAGGTGTTGTCGGTGCAATTGTTCCAGAAGTAGATATGCCTTTCACAGCATCAGGTATTAAACCAGATTTAATATTTTCGCCTCACAGCATTCCAAAGAGAATGACTGTTTCTCATTTGATAGAAGTCTTAGCAGGAAAAGTCGGTGCTCTATCAGGTAGACAAATTGATGGTACTGTATTCGATTCAGAACCTGAAGCCAAATTGAGAGAAGAATTACAGGAGTTAGGATTCAGATCAAATGGTACAGAAAGAATGTACAATGGTCAGACGGGTGAAGAGTATAATGTTGAAATTTTTGTAGGTAATATGTATTATATGAGATTGAAGCATATGGCAGCAAACAAATTGCATGCAAGAGCATCCGGAAGAATTGAATTATTAACAAGACAGCCAATCGAAGGTAGAAGCCAAGGCGGAGGTCTTAGATTGGGTGAAATGGAGAAAGATTGTTTGGTAGCCCATGGAGCATCATTGCTATTAAAAGAAAGATTCGATTCAGATAAAACAGAGTTGTATATTTGCGAAACCTGTGGCGGTCTGGCAGTTCACGATTCATATAGAAACAAAAAATTCTGTCCTGCCTGCAAGGCAAACACAGATATATCCGTAATTGAAATTTCATACGCATTCAAATTATTGCTTGACGAATTAAGAGCATTTGGTTTGAATCCAAAATTGAAACTGGAGAGTAAATATTAAAATGGTAGGTGTAAGCAAAAAAATAGGCAGTATAACTTTCAGCTTGATGTCTCCAAAGCAGATAAAAAAGAGCGCAAGTGTTAAGATAGTTACACCTGAACTTTATGATAAAGAAGGTTATCCTGTAGATGGTGGTTTGATGGATGTTCGTCTTGGTGTTATCGATCCGGGATTGAGGTGTAAGACCTGCGGTGAGAAACTGAAAAACTGCACCGGTCACTTTGGTTACATGGAACTTGCAAGACCAGTTATTCATATCAAATATGTAAAAATTATCCAAGATCTCCTAAGATGCACATGTAGAGATTGTGGAAGAGTTATGATTGCTGAAGACAGGATAAAAAAATTCCAAAAAGAACTTTCAGATATCCAAGAAAATGGAACTGCTGAAGATAGAAGGAGCTTTACAAAAAAAGTTATTTATGCTATTAAATCAACAAAGAAATGTCCTCACTGTGGCGATTCTCAGAAAGATATCAAGATTGAAAAGCCTATGACCTTCCTTGAAGAAGAGAATAAGCTTTCGCCAATAGAAGTTCGTGCTAGGTTAGAGAAAATTCCTGATGCAGATTTACCCTTGCTTGGTCTTGAGCCCGAGCATGCCAGACCTGAATGGATGGTCCTGACAGTACTGCCAATTCCTCCATTGACAATGAGGCCGTCAATTACATTAGATACAGGTGAAAGATCAGAAGATGACTTGACTCACAAATTAGGTGACATCGTAAGAATAAATCAAAGATTATTCGAAAACATAAACGCAGGTGCGCCAGAAGTAATTGTCGAAGACCTTTGGGATCTATTAACTTATCATATTACTACATATATAGATAATAGTGTACCTCAAGTTCCACCGGCAAGACACAGATCTGGCCAGCCATTGAAGACAATTACGGCAAGAATCAAAAGTAAAGAGGGTCGTTTCCGTCATAACTTAGCAGGTAAAAGAGTTAACTATGCTGCAAGGGCAGTAATCTCTCCCGACCCAGAAATAGAATTTAATGAAGTTGGTGTTCCTCAGTTGATTGCAACAGAACTTACAGTTCCAGAAAGAGTTACAGAATGGAATATAGATTGGTTGAAGAATTTCATTAACAATGGGCCAAAAAAATATCCTGGTGCAAATTATGTAATGAAGCCTGATGGCAAAAAAAAGAAAATTACAGAAGAAACTAAAGCCGTAATATTTGAAGAAATCCAACCCGGATATATTGTTGAAAGACATATTATGGATGGAGATATTGCAATTTTTAACAGACAGCCTTCTTTACATCGTATGTCTATCATGTGTCATAAGATTAAGATTTTACCTGGTCGTTCTTTCAGATTGCACCCTGCAGTTTGTAATCCATATAACGCAGATTTCGATGGTGATGAGATGAATTTGCACATTCCTCAAACTGAAGAGGCAAGAGCGGAAGCAGATATTCTAATGCAGGTACAAACTCAAATCATGACTCCTAAAAATGGAACAAATATCATTGGTTGCGTTGAAGATTCTATTACTGGTTGCTATATGCTTACAAAGGGAATGACTCTTTCAAGGGAAGACGCTGTTTCATTACTGGCCTCAATTGGTATTGATGATAATTCTCTTTTCGAGTCATTCGGTAAGGAGGTTGAGGGCAAAGAAGTATTCAGTGTTCTTATGCCAAAAGAATTGAAATACCATGGTCAGGCAAAAAAAGATACTGCCTGTGAACATTGTAAGGATGAAAAAAGCAAATCAATGTGTCCAATTCACGATGTTGTCATAGAAAGAGGAAAATTAAAATGTGGGGTCATAGACCAAAAAAGTATCGGTGAAGAAGGTGGAGGCCTTATTAGAGAATTGCATAGGCTGTTAGGTGCTGAAAAGACAATAGAAATCATGGGTTATATATTCAAATTAGGCATTGCAGTATTGCTGAAGAAAGGATTCACAATCAACCTTGACGAAATCGAGCTTCCTCTTGATGTTAAAACTGAAATTAACATGATTGTTGAAGACACAAAAAAACAGGTTGATGAATTTATCAAAGAGTATGAGAGAGGAGATATGGAAACATATCCAGGTAAAACCCTTTACGAAACTTTAGAGATTAAGATCTCCCAAGTCCTTAACAATGTAAGAAACAAAGTAGGTAAGGTTATAGTTAGAACAATCAATCAGGAAAATTCAATAATTTATATGAGTAAAGCAGGAAAAGGTAATATTTTAAACATTGCCATGATGGCATCTACTGTAGGTCAGCAGGCCCTTAGAGGCAAACGTATCCAAGATGGTTACAGAGGCAGAACGCTCTCATTATTCAAAAGAGGAGATTTAAGTCCTAGAAGCAGAGGATTTATTTTTTCAGGCTATAAGCAGGGACTACATCCAGTAGAATTCTACTTTGCTGCAATGACCGGTAGAGATTCGCTTATGGATACCGCATTAAGAACACCTAAGTCCGGTTATTTATATAGAAGACTTGCAAATGCATTGCAGGACCTTAAAGTAGAATATGATTACACTGTAAGAGATGCGAACAAAACTATAGTTGAATTCAACTATGGGGATGATAATATTGATGTTTCAAAAAGTGAAAACGGTACAATCAATGTAAGAAAAATTGTTGAGCAAGTAATTATGGAAGGTAAAAAATAAAATGGTTGCTGACAAAGAACTTATCAAAGGATATAGCCATAAGATTCCCGCAAAGCTATTAAATGAATTTGAAGCTTCATCTGAAGAATTTAATCTTACAAAGCCTCAACAAAAAGAGGTTATTGAAAGACTTTACAAAAGATACATTGATGCGTTGATAAATTGTGGCGAGGCAATTGGGATAGTCATCGCAGAATCATTTGGTGAACCAGGAACGCAAATGACATTAAATACATTCCACTTAGCAGGTGTAGCGGAAGTTAACGTTACATTAGGTCTTCCAAGATTGATTGAAATCTTAGATGCCAGAAAAAATCCAAGTACACCTATGATGCACATTTATTTGAAAGAAGAATTCAGAAAAGATGCAAGTGCAGCAAGAAAAGTGGCTGCAAGAATAAAAGAAACGAAACTTGAAGAGGTTGCATTGGAATTTGCAATCAATCTTTTGGAATCAATGGTTGAGATTACATTAAATCCAAGAAAACTGGATGAGCTCGGTCTTAAGGCATCAGATATAAAATTAATCGTTGCTAATGCATTGAAAACTACAAATGTTAAAGAAAGTGAGGGTCTAATCACAATCCAGCCGAAAAAGACCGGAGGAAATCTAATTGATATTTACACATTGAAAGAAAAAGCAAAAGAAATTTTCTTGAGGGGAGTCAAGGGTATAGCCCAAGTTCTTCCAGTAAAAGAAAATGATGAATTTGTTATAAAAACTTCCGGTTCAAATTTAAAAGATGTTTTTAAAATTCCCGAAGTTGATTTTACAAGGACAAGAAGTAATAATGTCTTTGAAACATTCAATCTGTTAGGTGTTGAAGCTGCAAGGCAATTAATTGCAGATGAAACTGCATCAGTTATTCAAAATCAGGGTCTTGATATTGATGTCCGACATATAATGTTCATCGCAGATTTAATGACAGTTAAAGGTGATGTAAAAGGTATCACAAGAAGTGGTATCACAAGCGAAAAAGAGAGTGTTCTTGCAAGAGCTACATTCGAAACACCTATCAAACATTTGATAAACGCAAGTCTAATTGGAGAAACAGACCACCTTAATAGTATAGTAGAAAATGTTATGCTGAACCAGCCAATTCCATTGGGTACTGGTTTGCCCGACCTAGTAATAAAAATGAAAAAGGAGTAAATTTAAAATGGCGCATGATTTCAAAGAAATTATCAAAGATAAAAACCTTACAATAGGATCAGAGCTTACTTTGAAAAAGCTCAAAAATGACAAACTAAAAAAGATTTTTCTAGCAAAAAACTGCAGCATTTCAGTTGCAGAAGATATAAAAAAATACGCCTCGCTTAAAAAAATCGAAGTTATTGAATTAGATATGAAAAATGATGAATTGGGCATGGCTTGCAAAAAGCCCTATAAGGTAAGTGTATTGAGCGTATAAGAATGGTTACTAGAGTTTTAGATCAAGAAATTATCGGTTACTTGAACTATTTCGATAAGGTCATACACGTCCAAGCAAAAGATTGTTTTATATTTGAGGATTTTGTAGTTTTCATTGTTCCTGAGGGTCAAGGTCGTAAGGCTGTCGGCCCAAATGGTTCGAAAGCAAAAAATCTTTCAGAAAGGATGCATAAAAGAGTTCGCATAATCGAATTTAGCGAAGATATTGAACAGTTTATCAAGAACCTGACATATCCTGCAAAAATCAGTAAACTTTATAAAGCAAAAGACAATTTGATAGATATCCAAGCCGAAGATTATAAATCAAGAGGCATGATGATAGGTAAGAATAAAAAAAACCTTGATGCGCTTCATGAAATTTTAAGAAGATTTTTCGGCGATATAACAATAAAGGTAGAATAAGAATGGGGAAAAAACCGAATGGATTAGGCGCTGCAAAAAAGCTTATCGCTAGAAGGCACACCGGCAATTGGATGAAATCAACATACAAATCTAGAATGTTGAGTCTAAAAGCCAAATCAGATCCTCTTGGTGGTTCTTCTCAAGCAAAAGCAATTGTTCTTGAAAAATCTCAAGTAGAAGCTAAACAGCCTAACTCAGCCATGAGAAAAATTGTAAAAGTTCAGCTAACTAAGAATGGTAAGAAAATTTCTGCTTTTGTTCCAGGCTACAACGCAATTAAATTAGTTGATGAACATGATGAAGTCATAATTGAATGCATAGGTGGTAAAAAGGGCAGAGCAAAGGGTGATTTGCCTTCCATCAGATGGCAAGTTATAAAAGTTAATGATCAATCCTTAGATGCTTTATTAAAAGGTAAGAAGGAGAAAGGTAGAAGATGAAGTTGTGCAATCGTTGGGATACTGCAAGCATTGAAATCAGAGATGAAGGTCTTAAAGGTTATATCAATGTTCGCCCAATGCTTGTTCCAAGATCCAGTGGTAGAAGCGTCAAAACTCAGTTCCACAAATCAAAATATACTATTGTAGAAAGATTAATGAACAAGATGATGGGTGCCGGCCACAAAAGCAGAAAGCATAAAATCTCATCCGGCCATCAAACAGGAAAATCAATAAAGTGTTATAATATTGTTCTTAAAACATTGGAAAGAATAGAAAAAAAAATCAAGCAAAATCCAATCATGGTTTTAGTCAAAGCCGTTGAAAATGCGGCACCAAGAGAAGAAATAACCACAATTGAATATGGTGGTGCACGTTATCCAAAAGCCGTCGATTCATCTCCTCAAAGGAGAGTAGATTTTGCATTGAGGATGATGGTTCAGGGTTCTTATCAAAAGTCATTCAATTCTAAGAAAAAAATCGATGAAACACTTTCTGAAGAGATTATAAAAGCCTATGAAATGGATCAAGCAAGCGTTGCAATAGCAAAGAAGTTAGAGCTTGAGAGGCAAGCTGACGCTTCAAGATAAATTTTTATATTCTAAAAAAAGAAATAATTAGAGACTCTTATTTTTTAAATATTTCCTAAAAGAATCCTCTTCTATGCAACAATAGGATAGTTTTATTCAAAAAAATCAGTTTGAAAAACCAAAATATTTATAAACCCCTCAGAAGTTCTTTAAGGATACAAAATCGCTTATACGAGGTTTAATAAAACATGGCAGAAAAGATGATTGATAGGATACAAAGGATTATGGTTAACCCTGCGCAAATCAGGAATATTTGCACTTGCGCACATATTGATCACGGCAAGACTACATTCTCAGATAATTTGCTATTCGGTGCAGGAATGATGTCCGAAGAACTCGCAGGAAAAGCATGTGTTTTGGATTTTCACCAAGATGAAAAAGACAGAGGTATTACAATAGATTCTGCTTGTGTTTCTATGGTTCATGAGCATGAGGGTCAAGAATATTTAATTAATCTTATCGACACTCCAGGTCACGTAGATTTCGGTGGAGATGTAACAAGAGCTATGAGGGCAGTTGATGGAGCAGTAGTTTTATGTTGCGCTGTAGAAGGAGTCATGCCTCAAACTGAAACTGTTTTGAAGCAGGCATTAAGAGAAAGAGTAAAACCGGTTCTTTTCATAAATAAAGTGGACAGATTAATCAAAGAAGTAAAACTTACACCTGAAGCAATGCAAGAAAGATTCATAAAAATCATAACTCATGTTAATAAATTAATTGAAAACTTAGCCCCAGAAGAATATAAGCAGAAATGGAAAGTTAGTGTAACAGATGGTTCTGTTGCATTCGGCTCTGCATTCCATAAATGGGCTTTGTCATTCGAATACATGAAAAAGAAAAACATTTCATTCAAGGATGTTATCACTGCTTATGAAAATGGTGACTCTGCATCATTGGCAAAGAAAGCGCCATTGCATGAAGTTATTTTAGGAATGTCAATTAAGCACCATCCTACTCCTGCTCAAGCTCAAGCTTACAGAATTCAAAAGATATGGCATGGTGACCCAGAATCAACTGAAGGAAAAGCATTGATGAATTGTGATCCTAATGGTCCTGCTGCTTTTGTAGTTATCAAGATAGAGATAGATAAGCATGCAGGTGAAGTTGCAGCTGGTCGTTTGTTCTCCGGAACAATGAAGCAAGGTATGACCATTTACCTTAATGGTGCAAAAAAGGAATTGAGGGCCCAGCAGGTAATTATTTACAAAGGTCCGCAAAGAACACAAGTTGATAGTGTAACAGCAGGAAACATTATTGGCCTTGTTGGCATCAAAGGAGCATTTTCAGGTGAAACTGTTTCAGAAAAACCAATTGAACCCTTTGAAGCAATAACTCATATTTTTGAGCCAGTAGTCACAAAATCAATTGAAGCAAAAAGTTCTGCGGATTTGCCAAAACTAATTGAAGTATTGAAACAGGTTAACAAAGAAGACCCTTGTATACACATAACTATTAACGAAGAGACCGGAGAAAACCTCATGAGTGGTATGGGTGAACTCCACTTAGAAGTTATTGAAAACAGGATTAGGACAGAAAAAGGTTTAGAAGTTATTACTTCTCCGCCAATTGTTGTTTACAGAGAAACAGCAATAAAAAAATCTCCTGAAGTTGAAGGTAAATCCCCAAACAAACATAACAAATTCTATTTCATAATTGAACCTTTAGCGGATAATATTTATCAGGCAATAAAATCAGGAGAAATTCCTGAAGGCAGAATAAAGAAAGACCAAAGAGAAACTTGGGAAAAATTAGTTGCTCTAGGCATGGATACCAAAGAAGCAAGAAGTGTAAAGGATATTTACAATGGAAATATGTTGGTTGATGCATCAAGAGGTATCGTTCATATGAATGAAGTTATTGAATTGATATTGGATGCAGTTGAGGATGTCATGCGCAATGGCCCATTGGCTAGAGAGCCTTGTATGAAAGTAAAAATAAATTTAATGGATTGTAAGTTGCATGAAGATGCAATTCACAGAGGCCCTTCACAAGTTTTGCCTGCAATCAGAGATTCATTAAGAGAAGCAATAAGGCTTGGTGGGGCAGTTATTTTCGAGCCAATGCAAATATTACAAATTGATGGTCCGATACAATATATGGGCGAAATGTCCAAATTAGTTCAGAATAAAAGAGGTCAGTTGTTAAGTAT
Organism: Candidatus Woesearchaeota archaeon; assembly: GCA_018303545.1. Classification (GTDB taxonomy): domain Archaea; phylum Nanobdellota; class Nanobdellia; order SCGC-AAA011-G17; family JAGVXY01; genus JAGVXY01. Next base: position 18,261 of record JAGVXY010000009.1, read on the forward strand.
GGATCAGACGGAAGATTTTGTTTCATTAAAAGCCAAGCTCCCTGTAGCTGAAATGTTTGGATTAACTTCCGAATTAAGATCTGCAACAGGTGGCAGAGGATCTCATTTTATTGTAGACCAAATTTTCGAAAAACTGCCAGAAACATTCCAGCAAAAAATTATAAGGCAGATAAGAGAAAGAAAAGGTCTTAAAATAGAAGAGTAATGGCGAAACCTTTATAAAGGACAACTTTCTAAAGGGAATAGCATATCATAATAATAGGAGGATATTAGTAAAATGGCAAGGGAAAAACCACATATCAATCTGGTATTCATAGGCCACGTCGACCACGGAAAGTCAACAACTGTTGGCAGATTGCTTTTCGACGCAGGGGCTATTGATGAACAGACCATGAGGAAGCTTAAAGAGACCGCACAAGAATTAGGAAAAGGTGGTTTCGAATTCGCATTCGTCATGGACCAATTGAAGGAAGAAAGAGAAAGAGGCGTAACTATCGATTTACAGCACAAGAAATTTGTAACACAAAAATATGAATTTACAATAATCGATGCGCCAGGTCACAAAGACTTCATTAAAAACATGATTACAGGTGCTGCTCAGGCAGATGCTGCATTCTTAGTTGTAGCTGCATCAGACAGTGTCATGGCTCAGACAAGAGAACATATTATCTTGGCTAAGACTATGGGTGTCGGTCAAATCAACATCTTGATAAATAAAATGGATGTAGTGAAGTGGGATGAAGCAAGATTCAACGTAGTCAAAGAAGATGTAAGCAAGGTTTTGAAGAGCGTTGGTTACAAGCTTGATCAGGTGACATTCATACCAATTTCAGGTTTCAATGGAGACAATGTTGTAAAGAAAAGTGCAAATTTGTCTTGGTACAAAGGTCCAACAATTTTGGAATTCATGGACCAATTAAAAGTGCCAGAAAAGCCAACTAACTTGCCTTTAAGATTGCCATTACAGGATGTTTATAACATCACCGGAATCGGTGTAGTTCCTGTAGGTAGAATCGAAACAGGTGTAATGAAAGTTGGTGACAAGGTCATAATTGTACCAGCAAGAGAAGGTAAAGGCGTTTGTGGTGAAGTCAAATCAATTGAAATGCATCACGAATCAATTACTTCAGCTGAACCAGGGGACAATGTTGGTTTCAGTGTCAGAGGCATAGGAAAGAAAGACATCGCAAGAGGCGACGTCCTAGGCCATGAAAGCAATGCACCAACTGTTGCAAGTGAATTCACAGCACAAATTGTCGTTTTGAATCACCCAACTGTTTTGACAGTCGGCTACACACCAGTGTTCCACATCCACACAGCGCAAGTTGCTTGTCAGTTCGTTGAGTTAATAGAAAAACTTAACCCTGCAACAGGTGAAGTGTTGGAAAAGAACCCTGATTTCTTAAAGAACGGTGACGCAGCGAGAGTAAAATTGAAGCCCTCACAGCCAGTCGTTTTAGAGAAACAAAAAGACATACCGCAGATGTCCAAGTTTGCGATTAGAGACGCAGGCACGACAGTTGCAGCAGGTATGTGTATAGACCTGGTTAAAAAGACCCTTTAAGGGTTTTTTTTAATTTATTTTTAAAAAATGGGAAAAGCAAGAATAAACATTTCAAGTGCAGATATTGGTAAGGTTAACGAGGTATGTAATTCTATAAAAGATATAGCTGAAAAGACCAAAGTAAAAATGCATGGTCCAATTCCTTTGCCAACAAAAAAGCTAAAGATTACTACCCGTAAAAGTCCTGATGGAGAAGGTAAAGCTTCTTTTGATAACTTTGAGATGAGAGTTCACAAGAGAATGATTGATCTCGGAGTTGATGAAAGAGCTTTGCGTTTGGTTATGCGTGTTGAGATTCCAGACGGATTGAATATCAATATCGAACTGCTTGATTAAGGTTCTTGCTTTTATTTCTTTAGATTATTAGAAACTTTTATAAAGCATATTTCATTAACCTAAAATATGAATACTTGGATTATTTATGGTATAATTGCTTTGGTTATTATTTTAATAATCTCTTGGTATCTGTTTAAGAAATTCCTGCACTTAGCAATTATCTTTCTTATGTTCATTCTCGCTTTATTCATTTATAATAATTATCTTGCTCCGCAGCAAGTTTGTGGCATAGAAAACTGCCATGGATTAGATATTCAATGCGGTCCTGAACCTGCTGAAATATGTACGGAGATTTATCAATTAGGAGATAAATGCAGGACTCTTGCAAGCTGTGAAATCATCAAAGATCAATGCCAACCTTATTTTTCAGAAGAATTTAATGCATGTAAGGCCTGTGTTAATAACTGCATTTTGATCCACATTAATGAAATAGATAAGCAGTTTGAATGCGAAAGCCTATGCTGAATTAGAAACTTTTATAAACGGTTTTTCTTTAACTTTTAGCAAGCTGCCGAGATGGCGCAACCTGGTACCGCGCAAGCCTGGAAAGCTTGTTTCCGAAAGGATTTCTGGGTTCAAATCCCAGCCTCGGCGCTTATATTTACTATGGAAACCTGGAACAAATTCTGGAAAAGCAAGGGTTCAAAAATGGAATGGAACCAGGAAGATATTCTCAAATCTAAATCATTAAAAGAATATAAAAACCTAATTCAAAACCATTTTAACAAAAAGAACCTTTCAAGTTTAACTTTATTAGAGCTTGGTTCAGGCATGGGAATAACCTCATACTATTTCGCAAATGAAGGCATTAAAGTAACGCTCTTAGACCAGTCAAAAGAAGTCAAATCCCTAGCTAAAAAGTTCTGGAAAAACAGACAATTCCAATTCATCCAATCAGATTTATTCAAATATAACTCCAAAGAAAGATTTGATATAATAACATCATTCGGTTTGTGCGAGCATTTTACAGGAAAAAAAAGAACCACTGCTTTGCAACTGCATGTTAATCTTCTAAAGAACAAAGGTTTAGCAATAATTTCTGTTCCGTATAAGTACGGGATATTTTATCGTATATACAAGGCATTAGCAGAGCTTACAGGCCAATGGGATTTTGGCATAGAGGTCCCATTTTCAAAAAGCGAATTAATTCAATTTGCAAAAGATAATCATCTTAATTATGAATTGCATCTGTCTGGTTTCTATAGCTCCGCATATGATCTAATACGAAAGCCTTTCAAATTATTTAAAATAAATATAAAACGAAGATTTGACAGCAATAGAAGTTTCTTAGACAATTATTTGGGGCCTTCAATTATATTAGTTCTTAAGAAATAAGCCTTACTCGTACCTTAAGGCATCAACGGGTTTTAACCTGGCTGCTTTATATGCCGGATAAGTTCCAGCAATTGTTCCAATAATATAAGAAAAACCAAGAGCAAACATTATCAGGTCCCAATTTATTTTAATAACTAGCAAAGAAACTCCTGCTTGAACAGCAACAGCCTGTACCAAAAATGCAAGCCCTAAACCTAAACTAACGCCAATTATCCCGCCAACCAAACCCATGAGCCCAGATTCTAACAAGAATATAACTAAAATATTTGCATTAGAAGCACCGATAGATTTCATCACGCCTATATCTTTTGTTCGTTCTATAACTGCTGTATACATGCTGTTCATTATTCCTATTGCTCCAACTAATAAAGAAATAGCTGCAATCCCTATCAGTATAATATTGACAACATTTAAAATTGATTTTACTTGTTCCAAAAGTTGTTCAGGCGTGAAAACTTCAAAATCCTCATCATCCCTTCTTCTGTTTAATTCTTTTTTTACTCTTTCTTCAACCACAGAAATATCTTCTCCTGCCAAAACATGCACGACGATTGTGCTAACTTCATCTTCTTTCCCCGTTAAGTCCCTTAAATCTTGCAACGGAATAATAACAATGTTATCCATTTGGGAGCCCATGCTTTTTAGTATTCCAATAATCCTAAATTTTTCTCCATCAATAAGTATACTATTCCTTAGTAAAATTTCTTTATCAAAAACTTTTTCAGCAAGGCCATAGCCAATTATTGCAACTTTAGTATCTTTTGTTTCATAATAACTACCTTGTTCAAGTGAAGCACCAAAATCTTTTATTATTTGATTTTCAATGTATTTTGCATCAATTCCTCGTACAAGAAGGTATTCTTTCTGCCGGTTATATTCAATTAGATTATTGGTCATCAATATGGGGGACACATAATCTACTCCAACTAATCCATCTAGCACTTCTGCATCTCTAATTGTCAATCCTGCCACACCTGTAGGCGGGCCTTGAAGTCCCTTAGGAGAAATCATAATAGTATCTTTGCCCATCCTTCCAAATATATCTGATATTGCATTCTGCAGCCCATCACCTAGGGAGATAAGAGAAACAATTGCGGCAATCCCGATGAAAACGCCCAATATGGTCAGCCAGCTTCTCAATTGTCTGTGCCGCATTGATCTATAACCCAGTCTGAAAAAATCAGTAATCATTTTCCTTGAGCCAAAGCCTCCACAGGTTTCATTTTTGCAGCTCTTTTAGCTGGCAAGTACCCTGCAAATGATCCGACAGCAAAAGCGAATAGCAAAATAAATGCAACAAGTTCCCAGTCAACAAAAACTTTTAGCAGGTCATATCCTGAATATTTTGCGGCAAATTGGACCATAAAGGCAAAGATAATCCCAAATGTAACTCCGATAACGCCCCCAATCACCCCCATTAGCCCTGCTTCAAATACGAACATCATCATTATATCTTTATTTGATGCGCCTATAGCCTTCATTATTCCAACCTCTTTGGTTCTTTCCAATACGCTTGTGTACATGCTGTTCATTATTCCTATTCCTCCAACTAAGAGAGAAATTGCAGCTATCCCGCCAAGGACAAATTCTAATATAGATAAGATTTGGTTGAATTGATCAAGCAATTGATCAGGAGTAAGAATCATAAAAAGTTCATCATCTCTAGCTCTTTTCATTCTTCGTTCCATTTTATCTGCAACAGTTTTTGCATCCATCCCTTTATTCAGTTTTGCATAAACCATCGAGACTTCTGTAGGCTCATCAAATATTTCCCTTATCGCCTCAATGGGCAGATATATTTGGCTGTCGTCCTGTTGGTTTCCAACAGGTTCCAAAATTCCGATAACCCTAAATTTTTGTCCTTTAATATAAATATTGGTATTCACGCTTATTTCTTTGTCGAACGCATCTTTGGCAAAAACTGGGCCCATCACTACAGAATATTTTTCTCCGCCTTGAAACGACCTACCACTTGCAGGAGTTATATCTAGCATTTCAAGAAGATGATCAAAATTTTCAGTATCAAGCCCCAAAAGATATTGTGCAAATTGTTTTTCATTGGAATATTCAACATATCCATTTTTAATTAATATAGCCATCGCCCAGTTGACTTCAGCCATAGATTTTATCGTATCTTCATCTTTTATTGTTAACCCTTCCATGCCTTGAGCGGAAATCTGCCCTTTGGGCATAACCATCAATAAGTCTGTGCCCATTTGTTCAAATTCAAGCACTATATAGTTCTGCAATCCTGCGCTTATCATAACCAAAGTAACTACTGCGGCTATCCCAATCATTATCCCTATCACTGTTAATATAGAACGAAACTTTCTGTGCCTTATGCTTGTAATAGAAAAATTAAGATAGCTCCTGATCATATTTCCTCCTGTGAAGAGGACTATTCTCCATCTTTCATCAAGAAGAGTTTAATCCTTGTAGGCCATCTTTTTAGATTGCGCCACCTTAGTCCTCGAATAATGTTGAAAACACCCTTTAAAAACCTTAAAAATGCCCCCTTCAAAGCTTTAACCAAATCTTTGTCTCGTTTCCATTCTTTATATGCCATGAAAACGTATATAACCATAATCAAATAAATTAAATACATTAATCCCTTGCTCTGTGATACTGCAAGTCCGTATCTTGCAAGCTGTCCTGAACTATAAATTGGCATATCCACCATTTCTATTTTTTCAATTTTATTATTGTAAGCATCTTTGTAATCAAGTTTAACTTTCAATTTAACAAATCCATCTGTGGAATCATCTACATATATATTATATTCTGCCGTTTCATAATCATCACTTTCCAAATTGCCTATATATTGATCATCCGCAGAGATTATTTCATATTCATTCGAGGGCATAAGTTTTAAAGATAAAAATTTCAAATCCCCCATTCCTGTATTTGATATGCTTAACACAACTTTTCCACTTGACCCTTCTTGCTTAGCATCAGAAGATTTTAAACTTAATATATACTCTGGATCTGCACCAACCAACACGCCGATGTAATTTGATCGAGAGTAATTAACTCCTGAAGCATCATAATAAGTTAGGTAAATAGGCAGTCTGTATGCTTGAGATTCTGCATCAGCCATAACAAACAGGTCAAAAGTGATATTATATTTTGAATTAGCTTCTATTTTAGGAATATTCTTTATCGCTGTTGATCCAACTGTAACCAAAGGAATTGATTCGTTGGTTAATCCTAAGGCTACATTTACATCACTCAAGAAAGTGCCTGCATTATTCCTCAGCATTAAAGTTAATTTTCCCTTCGAGCCGGGATTTAATAATTCGGGTTCAGAAATTACCGATTCAATATTTAAAAAAGCATCCCTTGTTTTTAGCTCAATCTTCATATCTTTAACTACACTTATTCCCCCGTTGTATTTAACCTCAAAATTAAGATTATAAATTCCAGGCAGAGCATTCTCATCCGCTCGTATTCTAAAATTAAAAAACTGAGAGTTTCCTCCTTTAATATCCCCCAGTATAACTGTATCTGTGCCAACCACTGAGAAAGGATTGCCAGATAAAGCCTTAATGGAAACATCATTATAATCGAAATTAGAATCTTCATTAGTTAATTCCAGCCATATCGTGAATTGATCTCCTGCTTGCACTGGAGCAGGTTCATATCTTAGAACTTTAAATTTTAACTGTGAATCTGGAACGTAAACTGCAACAGCATTTACACCAATAACTATCAATAAAAATACAATTAAAGCAAAAATTATCCCCCTTTTCATCGCTTTGCCTCTTCAATAACATTACCATCTTTTAGCTTTATAATCCTTTCGGCTCTGTTCCCTATTGTTTGATCATGTGTTACTAAAATTATGGTCCTTTTTTCTTCCTTATGCAAGGTATCTAATAATGCTAAAACTTCTTGCCCTGTTTTTGAATCTAAATTTCCTGTAGGTTCATCTGCCAAAAGTACTTCTGGATCATTTACTAAAGCTCTTGCTATCGCAACCCTTTGTCTTTCACCGCCAGATAATTCTGAAGGTTTATGATAAAGTCTGTGACCCAAACCAACCTTTATCAAAAGTTCTCTTGCTCTTGCAAGCCGCCTTATATTTGATATTCCCTGAAACACTAAAGGCAATTCAACATTTTCTATTGCACTTAAACTAGGAATTAAATTAAAAACTTGGAAGATATAGCCTATTTTTCTTCCTCTCAATCTTGCTAAGTCTGATTCTTCCAGTTTTGAAATATCTTTTCCATCAAGAAAGACTTGTCCTCTTGTAGGTATATCCAAAGAACCAATCATATTGAGGCAGGTAGACTTTCCGGAACCAGATGCACCCATAACAGAAACAAATTCTCCTGAATAAATCTTTATATTAACTCCACGTAAAGCTGGAACTTCAACTTCATCCATCTTATAAATTTTCCATACATCTTTTAATTCAATAACTACTTTTTTAGGCATATAAGAGAAAAAGACAAGCCATATTTAAAAAATTAACTATAAAATAAAAAAATTATGGGAAATAAACAACTTTTTTCTTGCTAGAGTATTTGTATATCCCTAAAAGAGCAATCAATGCAATCAATATGCCTATGATATAACGGGCATATTGCCTTATATCCAATGTTTTAACTTTTGCATAATCAACAACACCTGCACCAGTAAGCTCTACAGAATCGATTATTTCTTTATCTTCATCCAAATATTTCTTCTCATCAGGTGCTCTTTCTTCAGCAGTTAAATCCCTAATGGCAATAGTTGCCCTGCTCATATTTTCAATTTTCTTAACAGAAATTACATCTATGACGATATCATCAACCATGTCTCTATTAACATCCACCCTTAAGACTTCACCTTCAAGCGCAATAGACATATATGCAACAGGGTATCTTTTATCAGAATCGTCAGCAAAAGAAAATAGTTTAAAATCAATCCCTGGTTTGCTTCCTTCTGTTCTAATCTTATCTATTCCCAGAACGTGTGTCCCATCAAAAATATTGTGCAATTTTATTTCATCTTTTTCGCCCATTTCAAAGAACTGGACATTATTAAAAGAATCAGTTACGTCTATTCTTTCTGCAGCATAAACTACAGAACTTAACATAGCCAATACCATTAAAAACATTAAAATTTTTCTCATGTAATCCCCTCCATAAATTTGATTGAACTCTTGATTGTCTAGCTTTTTATAAAGATTTCTGTTTTTCGAAGCAATTATTCGAAAATCTTCCGGAAATAGCTTAAAAAGGCTTAAAAAACCCAAAATTCAAGCATAAAAAGATGATAAATTGGAATATACATCTGCTGATTATTGTTTCACTTACGCTCTCCGTTTTCGTGGTTCCATTATGCATCCAAAGCGAAAGTTTTATAAATAACCAATATTTAGGTTTATATGAACCAATAAAGTGGTTAAATATGATTACCGAAAAACAGCTAAAACTATTTGAAGTGTTTGCAAAAAAACCGTTTGCAGAACATATGCGGAAAGAGATAAAGAAAGAATCAAAAGAAAAATCAAACAACAAATTAGCATTGGTTATAAATCAATTAAAAAAAGAAAACGTGTTAATAGAGAGAAAAATTGGAAAATCTGGGCTTTTGACTCTTAATCTTGAAAATGATTTGACCTTTTATTATCTTGCCTTATCCAATGACAATCGGATTAATCGCCTTGCAAAGATTGCCTTAGAAAGTCTGAAAAAAGAAATTGCTGAAGATACACCTTTCTATTCAATTGTGATTTTTGGATCTTATGCGGCAAATGAGCAGAAAAAAGGTTCAGATTTGGACATAGCAATATTTATTGAAAATGAGGGAAAAAGAAAACAGATAGAAGCATCAGCAAATAGTGCCAAATTAAAAAGTATTCTTGAAATGGATGTTCATATTATACCAAAAGCAGAAATGCTTGATATGCTAACCAATAAAGAAGAAAATTTAGGCAAGCAGATAGCACGAAAACACTTGGCCGTTCATAATCAGGGGATATTTTACAATATAATCAAAGAGGGAATGAATCATGGATTCCGAATATAAAATTTATCTTGCAAGAGCTCAAAACGAATTAAACTTGTCAACTATGATTCAAAAAATAAGTGATGATAAAAATATGCAGATTGAAATCTTCGGAGTGAAAGAAGACACTTATTATAGTGCAACAACCTCTCATGCATACTATTCAATATTCTACGCCGCAAAAGCATATCTTTTGCTAAAAGGGATTAAAACGCAGGCACCTGAAGAGCATAAGAAAACGTTTGATGAGTTTTCAAAGCTTGTTGATAAAGGCATAGTTGATGTTGAATTGCTGAAGATTTATCAGAACATGATAGTTAAAGCAGATACACTCTTGCACATTTTTGAATTTGAGAAAAGCAAGCGGGGGAAGTTTACTTACAAAAGAATACCGCAGGCAAACCAAGAGCCAGCGCAAGAAAGTATCGAGAACGCGCAAATATTTTTTAACAATATATTCAGATTATGCGAAAAGACTAAGGAAGATTCCTAAACCTTTGGTCGTAGTCTAAACTTTCTTTTTAGGCAATTATTCGAAAATCTTCCGGAAATAGCTCAAAAAGGCTTAAAAAACCAGTAATTTTAGCACAAGAATATGGTAAATTTCAATAAAACTATCTTAATTACTGCATTAATTGCGTTCTCTATTTTAATAGTATTGCTCAACACCGGAGAACCAGTGCTAACTTCAAAAACAATAATTCAAGAAAAACCTGTAATAAAGGAATATGGCCCTGAAATAAAAGTCTATTTCTGTCAGATGGAAAACTGTAGTTTGAAATTAATAGAATATATTAAAAACGCAACTACAATTCATTGCGCATTTTTTGATTTAGACAATAAACCCATAATAAATGCATTATTAAATAAAAAAGATGTTAAAATTGTTCTTGATGATACAAGCAAAACAACTTATCCTTATGCAAGAACAGATAATCAAAATCAATTAAGTCATAATAAATTTTGCGTTTTCGATTCTTCAATCATCTGGACTGGCAGCCAGAATCCAACAGATCGCTGTACTTATCTCAATGATAATAATGCAATAGTAATAGAATCAAAAACTTTGGCAAAAAATTATGAGGCTGAATTCGTAGAGCTTTGGAATGGAATTTACGGCAGAGGTTACGAAATAAGCAACCCAATCATTTATTTTAATGATAAAAAAATAGAAAATTATTTCTGTCCTGAAGATGATTGCAAAAAGCAGGTCTTAAAAACCTTAAACAGCGCATCAGAATCAATTTATATTCTAGCTTTCAGTCTTACATTAGATGAAATAGGTGATTTGTTAATAAAAAAACAATCTGACTTGGATATAAAGGGGGTCTTTGAAAGAACTCAAGTAAATAAGTATCATGAATTTTATAAGCTGAATGATTCAAATATCTCGGTTAAGTGGGATTCAAATAAATATAACATGCACCACAAAGTTTTCATAATAGACAAAAAAATAGTTCTTACAGGTTCTGCTAATCCTACGCAAGGGGGCTATGAAAAGAACGATGAAAATATTTTGATAATTCATGATGAAACTATTGCAAATTATTACCTGAGAGAGTTTAATCGTATCTGGAACAGGTAAAGTATATAAATAAAATTAGATTCTTGAAGCAATATGTCACGTATAGCAATAGTAAATAAGGATAAATGTAATCCGGTAAACTGCGGCAACCATTTTTGCATGCGTATCTGCCCCAGGAACATGCTTGGAGAGGAGTGCATAGTTAAGGGACCAGACTCAAAACCAATAATTGACGAAGTTCTCTGTACCGGCTGTGGCATATGCACACATCGTTGTATTTTCGAAGCAATAAGAATAATAAATCTCCCGGAGGCATTAAAAGAAAATCCGGTCCATCGTTTTGGTGCCAATGCATTCGAATTATTTCATTTGCCGATTCCTAAAAAAGGCAAAGTTGTAGGAATCATAGGAAGAAATGGTATAGGAAAATCTACTGCTTTCAATATTCTTTCAGGAAAAGTTATTCCCAATTTAGGCAATTATAATAAGGAACCATCGAAAGAAGAAATTATTGCAAAATATTCAACAACTCAATTAGGGGATTATTTTAGGCAATTATATGCAAATAAAATAGTTGTTTCATACAAACCTCAGAGAATAGAATTATTACCAAAAGTATACTCAGGAAAGGTCGGAGCACTATTAAAGAAAATAGATGAAAGAAAAATTTCAGAAAAATTAATGAAAGAATTAGAATTGGAAAACTTAAAAGACCGTGAATTAAGTCAGCTTTCAGGCGGTGAATTGCAAAAGGTCGCAATAATCGCAGCAGCTTCAAAAAAAGCAGATGTTTACTATTTTGATGAGCCGGCTTCATTTTTAGACGTTACTGCAAGAATTAAAGTTGCAAAATTAATTCGAGATTTGGCAGAAGATTCAGCAGTTTTAGTAGTTGAGCATGATTTAGCAACAATAGATTATATCAGCGATGAAATTCAGATCGTTTATGGTCAAGCTGGCGCTTATGGAGTTATATCCAACTCCCAAGGTGTAAGTCGTGGAATAAATGAATATTTAGACGGCTTCATAACCAGTGATAATGTTCGTTTTAGAGACTATTCGATAGTTTTTGGTAAATATAACGTAGAAAAAAGAAGGCATGAAATTTTATTCGAACTCCCCGAATTTGAAAAATCATTCGGTGATTTTAAATTAAAAACAATCAAAGGTGAAATCATTAAAGGCGAAGTTATGACTATCATGGGTGCAAACGGCTTAGGAAAAACAACTTTCCTCAAATTATTAGCAGGAGAAATAAAACCAGATAAAGGTTTAGTGAAAGAAAAAATAAAGATCGCTTACAAGGTGCAATATCCTACATCGGATGTTGAAGGCACAGTGCAAATGTGGCTTTTAAAATCCGCAAGAGAATTATTCAATTCCGGTTGGTACAAGCAGAACATTCTGGAAAAATTAGGATTAAATAAATTATTAGACAATGAAATAAAGCATCTTTCGGGCGGTGAATTGCAGAAAGTTTACATTGCAGTTACTTTATCGCAAGATGCAGATATTTATGCTTTTGATGAGCCTTCAGCATTCATTGATGTCGAAGATCGTTTAAAAGTTGCAGAAGTAATAAAAGAATTCATAATCAAAAAAGACAAAGCTGCAATAGTAGTAGACCATGATGTTCAGTTCATAGATTACATTTCAGATTCTATGCTTGTTTTCGAAGGCGTTCCTGGAAAGCACGGCAAAGTTGAAGGTCCCTTGAGCAAAACAGATGGCATGAACAAAGTTTTAAAAATGTTAGATATAACTTATAGAGTAGATAAAGAAAACAACCGTCCAAGAATCAACAAGCACAATTCAGCGTTAGATAAAACGCAAAAGAAAGAAAATAAGTATTATCGCAGTTAATTAAATAAAATCAGTGTCCATTAATTCTATAATGTTTTTCGCATCTTCCCTGATAAGAAACATTTTCATTATTTTTAATATCTGCGCCAACAGAGACTAAAGGAGAATTGTAAGGTGCAGGATTTCCATCAATAAGCTTCTGTGTATAAATTGCAGTTGGCACACCATCATGCCCGCATATACTGCCATTCTTAAATTCATACATGCAAAGTGCCCTTCTCGAAATATTGAATCCTATTACCATCAAATCTCCCATATGCTTATCTGAAAAGACAATAGGCTCCTCACCCAAATGTTTAGAATCTCTAAAGGGAAAAGGCTCTCCCCTAAAACTCATATTCAAACCCGCAACAATAATCAGTTTATCACGTCTAAACTCATAGCAAAAATCTACTATTTTTTCATCAAAGAATTGTATTTCATCAATGCCAATAATATCTGGTTTTTGCTCACCTACGATTTTGTATAATTCGTCCGTGCTAGGTACTACAATCGCAGGTCTTTTATGCGCATTATGCGATGAAACATCAATTGCAGAATATTTTTCATCAAGTTCAGATCGATTATCAAGAGTAGGCTTAAATAATAAAATACGTTTTTTAGTTATATCCAATCTATCCAATCGGTCAAGTAATTCTCCTGTTTTACCGGAAAACATACATCCCGTAATAAGTTCAAGCGCCATTTCAACAACCAAAGAGTTATCCGATATAAAAATACTTTCAAATTCAATTAAATACATCCGATAATATATATTCAACTAAAAAAATACAAAAATTTATATAAAGTCAGCTATCTCTCCCAAAATTATGGCCCGTAAAGTCTCAATTTGCATTGATGGAGTTCCCTTTAGGACTATAATAGATCTGCAAAAACAGGGGTATTTCCAAGAGTTTAAAGCGCCAAATAGGGTTATCTCAGCATATCCTAGTTTGACAAGGCCAAACCATTCTGTATTTCACAATTATAAGAAGCCAAAATGTTACGAATCTATTGGTTTTCAAAAGCGCAAGAACCTTCCGTACTATATTATAATAGATAAGGATTTCAGAAAAAAGAAGACTTTTGAATCTCTTTACACCACAGTCGGAAAGACAAGAGACAAAATTAGGGCTTTCACAAAATCATATTTCAGCCCAAACCATAAAAAACTATTTAAAAAACTTGAGGCTCAATTAGAACGCTACATTTTAGGCAATTATAGCAACAATATCTGGGTTATTACTTATGATCAAATAACACATAGATATGGCACAGAACGCACAAAAAGAGAATTAAAAAGTCTCTCGAAATTATTTTCTCGTATAATCCATGAGCATCCTGAATTAGAAATCTCTTTATGGTCCGATCATGGGGCAATAAACTGTACTCATTTCATTGACTTAAAGCGCAAATTCAAGGATTATGGTTTCAGTGTTCACAATAGATTGTGGAAAGAAAAATCAGTCATCCTCTCTGCTCCAGGTATAACTAATTTTATCCCCTTATTTCACACTCCTTCGTATAGCAAAGAGATTCACGCAATATTGGACAAAATAGATGAAATTAGCTTCTTTGTTTATCATGAAAAAGAAGACATAATCATTAGAAAAAATAAATTAACAGCTAGAATCACAAAAAGGGAAAATAAATTTAAATATGAAGTTTTAACAGGAGACCCTCTAAATTATTCTGAAATAATAAATAATCTTGAAAAAGATCAAAATGGATTTATATCCAATGATTTATTATTTATAAATACAACAAATCATAAATATCCCGATGCATTGCATCGCATATATAATGCATTTCGTATAGTTGAAAATCCCGGTGATGTTTTGATAGATTTAGAGGAAGGATTTTTCTTCGGGAAAAAAATTTTCAGGAAAGGGGGCAAAGGCACCCATGGCAGTTTATCAAATAATTGTTCAGAATGTTTTTATATGGATCTTAATCAAGAAAGAGATACCTCAAAAGTTTTAAGAATTGAAGAAGTTTCTGAACATTTCAATGTCTGAATTCTTTTCTATTAAGTGGCATAAACAGCCTTATTATTCAAAATATATGATTTAAATGAGAAATTTTTATAAACAGCCATTAAATAATAGATTAGAACATAATTTTATATCATTTACAATAAAAGGGGGATGAATAAAAATGAATACATTCATAGGATTTATACTTGCTCACAAAGTGGCTTCAGTCATTGCAGCCATTGTGATAATTGTCGCATTGTATGTTTACTTCAGAGAATCTCCGAATAAGCATATGAGAAAAGCAATAAATTATCATAAGAAAGGTGAGATTTATTACAATAAGGGAGACATAGCGTCAGCTGAGGATTTTTACGGCGCAGCTGAATATCATAGAGAAAAATCAACAGAATTAAGAGAGGCATGATGAATATGGATAGATGGTTTGAAGAACTGGATTTTGACAAAAACCCATTTGACACTAATCCGCTTAATGGTCATTCTGAATTTGTAGGCCATAGCGGTATAAAAGACGAAATAATCTACAGGATCATTTCTGGTAACATGCTTGTTATCGAAGGTTCACCTGAGACAGGAAAGACGACTTTGCTTAAATTTGCAATTGATAACTTCAAAGGCAAGGGCAAGGTCATTTATGTAGACTGCAAGCGCATGGATCCGGACTTTAATATCACAAATTTGGTCTTCGGAAACATAAGTTTGCTTGATAAATTGCGCGGAAGCAAGCCAAAGAATATGATTCTCCTTTTGGATGAAATTCAATTCTTATCAAAAAAGAACTCTGAAAGGATAAAACATTTATATGATCACAACTATATTCGTGCGGTTGTATTCACAAGCAAGAGTTTTAACAAGGTGAATATCTCACCAAGCTTAAAGCATAGAATAGGTAGAAGGATCATCCATTTGAAAGAGCTTACTGAATATGATGCAATAGAAATTATAAGGGGCAGAATCGGAGAGCATAAAATTCTTTCTGATGATATGATAAAAGAAATATTCAAGAAATCGAATGGTTCGCCAAAACAGTTATTAGAAAATTGTGAGAAACTCTGCGCTTATGCAGTTGAAAACGGTGAAGAAACAGTTCTCCAAGAGCACATTAATGCGCTTTTGGGCGGAAAATCTTCCAAGGCAGCTAAACAATCAAAGGCTCCAAAAGAAGAAATTCTCGAACCGGAAGAAATAGTAGAAACTAGCAGGACAATAGAAGAAAATGAACCTGTTGTTGAAGTCTTAGAAGATGAAGACCCCGTTGTTGAGCCTTTAGAAGAAGACAAGGATACAAAAAAAGTCAACATCGTCTATGAAAAGCCACAAATTGTCATCGGGCCTAAGGAAGAAGGCGCCGAAAAAGACATTGCAGAAAGGTATTATTAGGAGGAATGAAAGATGAAACAAACATGGTACAAACAACTTGGTTTTTATAACAATCCTTTCAGCATAAAGCCTGCTGCATTTCACGATGACATTGTAGGCTATGAAAAGGAAGTTGAACAAATTTTAGACCTGGTGGAAATGGGTGCTATAATAAGCTTAGAAGGCGACTTTGGATTAGGAAAAACATCTATTCTAAAGAGGATTGTAGCTGAATTTGGGGGCAATAAAAAAATTGTTTACTACAGCTGCAATACTACTGAATCCAATATTGATTACGATAAATTATTGATCGAGAGGCATGGATTCATAGGTCGTTTATTAAAGCTTAAATCAAAGGAAATGATTCTTTTGCTTGATGAGGCTCAAGATCTTTCAGCAGAAGATTCTGAAAAGCTTCTTGAATACTATAGAGAAGGATTTTTCAAATCCATCGTCCTAGTAAGTAAAGAAGGAAAAAACGAGTATCAAGCAGGAATAAAAAAGCTAATAGGTAAAAATATTTTCAAGCTGAAAAAACTTTCAGATGAAGAAGCAGTTAAACTAGTCAGAAAAAGAATTGGTAACTTGAGTTTCTTGACAGATGACATGATTATCGATATTTACAAGAAATCTGAAAATAATCCAAGAGTATTATTGGAAAACTGCGAAGATGTCTGTAAGGAAGCCGTCGAAGAGATGGAAGACAAGGTTCAGAAAGAACAAGTCAAGAACATAATCGATAAAAAAGCCTTATTTTAATTTTTTTTAATTAATTCTTTATTTTATAATACAAAAAAAACAAAAACTATTATGAATGGTATAGTATCTAAGAATTAAGTTAGAACTTTTTTCTCTTGCTATAACAGTCTCTGCAGAAAACAGGTTTGCCTGCTGTTGGCTTGAATGGTACTTCACATTCAGCTCCACACTCAGAACAAGTTGCTTTGTGCATCTCTCTTGGCCCAAAATCCCTTCTTGGACCTCTGTCGAATTCTTTCATTTTTTCTCCTTAAACATAAAAGAAATTACTTTCGTTTATGTATGAAGATATATTTGTAGTCCCTATTTATAAACTTTTGCCCTGTTTAGACGAAAGAAACGATTATAAATAACCCTATCTTATGTCTCTAAATGAGCATTTTAACAGAGATTTTAAGCCATGTAGGTGTATTCTGTATCCAAGTTATCTCTTATTTAGGCTATTTTGGCGTTTTCGTCCTTATGACGATGGAAAGCATGATTTTTCCTATCCCTTCTGAGCTGGTTATGCCATTTGCAGGCTTTTTAGCAGCCACAGGAGAAATGAATCTCTATTTAGTTATAGTATTTAGCTCTTTAGGCAGTATATTTGGTTCTTGGCTTTCCTATTGTCTTGGAAGATATGGGGGCAATAGATTTATTTTGAAATATGGCAAATATTTCTTCCTAGATGAAACAGATTTAATGAAGACAGAAAAATGGTTCAAAGAAAAAGGTGAAAAAACAGTTCTGATAAGCAGATTCATTCCTGTTGTCAGGCATTTAATATCTATACCTGCCGGGATAGGAAAGATGGACTTGAAGAAATTCTTTTTGTATACTTTAATAGGTGCAACTGCTTGGAACGCTTTCTTAGCATATTTAGGATTTCTGTTAGGCAAGAACTGGGCCTTAGTTAGAGCATATTCTGAGTATTTCTCTATAATTATAGTTGCCTTGTTGCTTATTGCAGGTTCTTATTTCATTTACAGGCACATCAAGCACAAGTTGAAGAAAACGAATTAATTATTCTCTTAGGAAATATAAAATTTGATCGTACGGAATTTTTCTCGCGCCATTTATCCAGCAGCTGAGTTGTTTTATTTCGGAAGGAGTTAGCTCAATTCCTTCAAATGTTCTTCCTACATAACTCATCGAAAAATCATCTGTCAGCTTAATATGGTCATTATAAATCCCAGTAAGCCTGCCGAGTGAGGATACTCTTGTGGCGCCAAGGAACTTGGCTAACTTATGTTTTTTGGGATTAAAATAGACTTCTACACATCTGCCAATATCCTGTTTATCAAACTTATCTCTGCTTAATTCACAAGCGCCAATGACTTCATAATTTGATATCAAACCATAAGACAAATTTTTTTCAACGTTAAAACTTCTCCAAGGAACCGGTCGGTATATAATTCCTACTTTCATAGAATTATTACCAATCTCGAGCAGCTCGCCTGCTAAATCTCGCCTCTCTTTAAGAATAATTTTAATCTGTTTTCCAATGTCTTCTTTGTTTATATTCATATGATCTAATAAAACCTAGAGAATTATTTAATCTTTTCTGAAAAAATTATTCAAATAAGAATAAATTAAAGAACCCAAAACACATCAATGTCATCAGATCTTTCTTTCGGCAAAATATCTATCTCTTCTAACTTCAAAGGTTTGTATCCCGAATTCATATACATTATTCCAAGCCAAGCAATCATAGCCGCATTATCCCCTGCATACCTCAAAGGCGCAGCATAATATTTAGCATTTCTTTCTAAGCACATAGTCTCAAGCATTTCTTTAAATCTAGAATTGGCAGCAACTCCGCCAATTACCAAAACTTCATCTTTATCGCAGTGCGCCAAAGCTCTTTCAGTTATTTCTGTAACCATTGCAAAAAGGGTCTCTTGCAAAGAGTAGCAGATATCTTCTAATTTATACTTTCCGGATTTAACCATACTTCCTGCTTTGGTTATAATTCCAGAAAAAGCGACATCCATCCCTTTTACAGCATAAGGCAATTCTACATACTTTCCCCTTTTCGCAAGTTCCTCAATTTTAGGTCCAGCTGGAAATCCTAACCCCACTTCACGACCAAATTTATCAAGGGCATTTCCAATTCCCACACAAAGGGTCTCACCAAATACCCTATACCGTCCTCCTTCTAAAGCAATTATCTGTGTATTTGCACCAGAAACAAAAACGAATATTGGATCTTTGGCATTAGTCAGTAATTTTCCTATCTCTAAATGCGCGCAAATGTGATTTACAGGCACTAAAGGAATTTCAAGTCTTAAAGCCCACCTTTTGGCTATTTCCATCCCTGCAAGCAAGCATGGGGCTAATCCAGGTGCATTTGAAAGAGCAACGAAATCTATATCTTCTTTTTTAACATTAGCTTGGGTCAATGCATCTTCAATAACCTTATCTCCAATTTTAAGATGATGTTTTTTAACTTCATTTGGGATCATACCTCCCTCAGTAGTCGTATACATATCTCGAACTTCACTCAATATTTTACCTTCTCCAGTAACTACTGAAGCTCCAAAAGTATGTGCAGTCGTCTCAATACCTAAGCATAGCATAAGTTAAAATTATCAAAGAAGTGTTTTAAATATCTTTCTGTCTAGAGCATCTTCAAAGAGCCGGTAATCTTATCAATCTCTTCTTCTTTATCGGGTCCTATTCCCAGGCAAGTTGTTGTAGGTGAATCAAAGTACGTTCTTCCAGCATCAGTTATAAGGGCAGTAACCAAGCCCAAACTATCTGCCTCAGCTTTTAGTTTGTGTAAATCATTTATCCCCAGAACTTTCAAAACAACCTTCTTCATGCCCTGCTTTCTCCATTCTTTCAATTTGTCTTTATCTGCTTTCAAAGCTGCTTCAACAGCCGCATGACCTACTTGTGCAGCCAATTTACCCGGAGGCATCTTTAAATCCATCCTTACAAGGATTACCTGTTTCATTTCCATATTCCTCATAAGATTTAAGCAGATATATAAAACTTTTTAAAATATAATATTGAAGTCCATAAATCTTTAAAAGTTCATTTCTACATATTAATCTTATGGCCAATTCTCTGTCTTTCGAATTGAAACGTTTTCAAGATTCACTATTAGATGCAATGTATCATAATGTAGATGTATCTGAAAAGCCCAAAAATGAAATTCGACTATCTATTTCAAAGAAAAAAGGTCAATTTTCTGCATCGGCAATTCATTCTTCAAAAGAAAATATAAATAAAAATGTCTGGGCGCTCACAAAACTCCACACTGTTGAAAACAATAAGCCTGTAATAATTGAATTGATGAATTTGGTTCATGAATTAAATCAGGAATTCAACAAGAAAAACTATATGAACTCATTGGAGATAATACAAAAGATAAAATTAGAGCAAAAAAAATTAATTATTCCTGAAAGCGAAAATAATAAAATGACAATAGACCGACCAAAATTAAACCCAGAGATAGCCCAAGAAGTTTTAGCGGATATAGAAGAGTTAGAAAATGCTTATAATGCCTCCTGTTACAGGAGCTGTATTATTCTTTGTGGTAGAATCCTAGAAACTTGCCTGCATCGTAAATATTACGACGTAACCGGTTTTGACATTTTAGAAAAAAATCCAGGCATAGGTTTGGGCACATTAATCGCAAAGATGCAGGAAAAAGATATCAAATTAGATCCAGGCATAACGCAGCAAATCCATTTAATCAACAATGTAAGGATTTTCTCAGTTCATAAGAAAAGAGACTTATTTATTCCAACAAGGCAGCAGACATATGCAATAATTTTATTCACTCTGGATATTGTTTCTAAAATGTTTTAATCCATTCTAAAATTCTTTTAGTCTCATTAAACGACAAGCTATCAACAGTCTTGTCAGGCACGTGAAATTTAAGAAGTATTGCTTTAATCTCATTTTTTGTTTTATTTTTAAGTTTGCATAAAGTTTCCCTTATCGCATTTGCCACCTTTTTGTCTTCCTGTAATAGCAATTCTTTTATTGCTTTGCTTTCAGTTTCATTTGGTTTTATTTCTACAATTGCAGATACAACTTTAGGCAAAGGAGAAAATGAGCTTGGAGGCACTTCTTCAAGGATCTTAATTTCAAAGAAATATTTGCTTATTAACCCTATTTTAGTTTCATCTCTTATTAATATATCTGCAAAACTCTTGCTTACTGTTAATATTGCAAGCTTAAAATCGCAGTGCATTAGTTTTTTGATTAAGGGTTCAGAAATTGAATAAGGAATATTAGACACTAATTTATCAAATTCCCGAGGCAAAAGTTCCAAAGCATTGCCCTTAACAACCTTTACATTTTTTATTTTCTCAAGTTCATCAATGAATGCATTATCCATTTCAAATGCTTCAATCTTAACCTTCCTAGCCAAAAATCTCGTTAAGTTTCCAGAACCAGGACCAATTTCAATTACTTTTTCATTTTCTTTTAAATCAGCATAATCTACAATTCTTTCTATCAAATCAATATCTACCATGAAATGCTGATCAAAGTAAGTCACAAAAATAAAAGAAATAAAAAAATTTAAAAGCTTATCGCTTTTTTAATACAAAATAAATGGCGAATCCTATTCCTGCTAAAACCGCAATACCAAATATCCAAATCCAGATATTGCTCTTGCTTCCAGCTTCTGGAGGCAATGTGCTTGATTCTGTACCAGTACCTGCCACATTTTCTCCGGTAGTAGATCCAGTTTGTTCGCTAGATGTGCTCTTTTCAGCAGAGATTGCGAAATAACTAAATCCAGGGACATTTGCAGAATAGTACACATATTGGTCATCTTCGCTCAATATTGTTGCAGTGTATGATGTCCATTCTACAGCCCATCTATTCAGCCTCACATCAGCTTTATCAAATCCATTTTCAGTAAGCCATGACTTGCTGACTTTGAACTTGATAGTTGCTGTATCAATGTTGTTTGTAGCAATATTGCTAACAGTTATTAGCACATATTTATACAGACCCCCATCTACATTTGTAGTTATAGTCGAAGGTTTTGTATTGACTTGTTCAACTTTAAGAACAACATTGCTAGCGCTATTTATAACAGCGATATCAACACCTGTTACTCCTATTGCGTCAACTTTAGAAGCAGCCGTCTCAAATTGAGCTACTCCGCCTGCGGCAATAGAATCAACGCCAACGGTACTTGAAACAGTTGTTGTGCCCGAAGATCCACCTGCACCTGAAGACGTTGTCGATGAGTGTGGGGATACCACAAATGTCGTTGATGAAAGTTTATAATAGCCCGCATCATCTCTAGCACCACATCTCAAAGTGTATGTTCCAGCTTCACCTGTGTCCGTAAAGGTCAAACTTGAAGGGTTAACTATCGCACCAGATGGCTTAATAATCGTCATTGCATCATAAGTCAACGAGCTATCAACGGTATCTGAATAAGTGCAACTTAAAGTGAATGCTGTTGTCAATGAAGTTCCAGTCGTAGGAGTTACACTTGGTGTAACCGTAGGTGCAGCACCATCAATTGTTATATTGTAGTACTTTCCATCATTCGTAAAATTGACTTGTCTACCTGAGCTAGTGTATACATAAATCATAAAGCTCAAGACAGCGCCATCAGTGGTCAATCTTGCGGGTTCTAGGAATGTATTCAACGTATAATTATAAAATACAACACTAGATGCATTTGCTACAAGAGATAGATTAGTCACATTCATATAATTTACATTTGGTACACCACCTGTCGAATTGTAATATATTCTGACTCCTGTAATATTTCTAATTGCGCCGGTGACATTATATGCCGTAATATTAATTGTCAATTGCGTCACATTAGTTGCATTAAGAAATCCTGCCCCTGCCGCACCAGTGGTTCCATTGAAATCACCCTCTGAATCATATAGAGTATTAACCCCATCTGTAGCAGAAAAGAGATTATATTCAACAGTCTTAAGATAGAAACTCTGTATCGCTGTTGATGAAGAGTTTGCTGCAATCAATGCCTGAGTTGCAGTAGTGTTATATTGTGTACAATTTATATACCAATGAACCACGCCTTCAGCTAATCCTCCAGTTAATGCAGGACCGCCTATTCCTGGAATCAATACATAATTTGTATGATTAGTCACATGAGGGCCAGTTATATTCGCAACTCTAGCTAAATCTGTTCCTGGAATGTCGGCATATAATGTACAATTAGCCGAGTCATTATTTGGCGCAACCGGAATTGTCGAATTAGTATAATTAAAAATGAAAGCTGGAGTTGTATTGTAAACCAATGCCCCCCCAGTCAAACCGGTATCTTTAATTGAAACAATAACTGTCGGGGAAGTCCAAGCTTCCAAACCAAGTTCAGAATCCAAATCCCCTGCTGTTGCTCCACCAGTTAAATCTGTGTCTGAAATAGATAAGTTCTTGCCTGTAGTGAGCTGCCCTACAAAAAATAATACAGCAAAAACCATTAAGAAACCAACCAAAATACTAACTATAACTTTATTTTCCAAAACCATCACCTCTCATTTTTTCTCTCAAACTAATAATATTACAAGAAAACAATATTTATGTATTAATAAACTTTTCTATAAATTCTATTTAAAAAAAAATATTATTTCTTCGCTATATCCAACTTTATATGCAAATCTTTCAGCATCTGCTTGTCGGGATCTGAAGGGCACCCATCCATAGGGCATTCCATTTTTTTATTTTTGGGAAATGCGTAAACTTCTCTTATATCATCATAGCCCAACATAACCATCAATAACCTGTCAAAACCTGGTGCAATTCCACCATGAGGCGGAGCGCCATATCTGAAAGCTTCCATCAAAAATCCAAATTGCTGTTCAGCATCTTCCATCGTCAAACCAATAACATCCATTACTCTTTGCTGCACATCTCTTCTGTTTATCCTTATGCTTCCAGAGCAAATCTCATATCCATTTATTACCATATCATATAATTTCCCTTTCACTTTTCCTGGATCTGTTTCTAATAATTCTAAATCCTCATCTCTTGGAGCAGTAAAAATGTGATGCATAGCAAGCCATCTCTCAGTATCATTATCCCATTCAAATAATGGAAAATCCGTAACCCAGCATATTTCAAAAGCATCCTTATTTATTAGATTTAATTTCTTTCCTAAATGATTTCTTATCTGACCTAAAGCAGAGCAGGCAATTCTAAACTCATCAGCAACAAACAACAATAAATCGCCGTTTTTTGCATTAGTATGTTTAATCAATTTAATTAGCAATTCTTCAGAAAAATATTTAGTAACAGAACTTTCTAATTTTCCGTTTGCCATTTTCATCCAGGCAAGACCTTTAGCCCTATAAACTTTGGCAACCTCTTCAAGTTCATCAATATCCTTCCTCGAAAATTCAGCACATTTTTTAACATTTAAGCACTTAACAACGCCTTTATTATCTAAGGCTTGTTTGAAAACCCCAAAATTTGAATGCTTTACAATTTCAGAAACATCGCAAAGTTCTAAACCAAATCTTAAATCAGGTTTGTCAACGCCATACTTATTCATTGCTTCATCATAGGTCATTCTTTTAAACGGAGTTTTGATCTCTGCATTTATTCCTTTCTTAAAGCATTCCTTCATGAGCCCTTCAACAACCTGAAAAATATCTTCCTGTTCGGCAAAGCTCATTTCAATATCAATTTGTGTAAATTCCGGCTGTCTGTCTCCTCGATTATCTTCGTCTCTTAGGCATCTTGCGATTTGAAAATATCTGTCACATCCAGAAACCATTAATATTTGTTTGTATAATTGGGGTGACTGCGGCAAAGAATAAAACTTTCCCGGACTCACTCTACTTGGTACAACAAAATCTCTTGCCCCCTCAGGGGTCGATCTAATCAATAAAGGGGTTTCAATCTCCAAAAATCCCTTAGATGATAAATATTCTCTTGCAGCCAAAGCAACTTTATGTCTGACAAGCAGATTCCTCTGCATCTCAGGCCTTCTCAAATCCAAGTACCTATATTTTAACCTTAAAAATTCATTTGCTAATTTTCTATCATCAATCTCAAAGGGTGGAACATCAGATTTATTTAATATCTCAAGTTCATCAGCAAACATCTCAACTTCACCAGTATCCATATTTGGATTTATCATGCCTTTTTTTCTTTCTCTTAATTTACCTTTAACTTTAATGACAAATTCTCTTCCTAAATGTTCCGCTTCCTTGTGGAGCTTAGCTAAATGAGAAGGATCAAAAACCACTTGGGTTAAACCATACCTATCCCTTAAATCGATAAAAATCACTCCGCCATGGTCTCTTCTGCTTTGAACCCATCCACAAAGAGTTATTGTTTTATTAATATCTTTTCTTCTTAATTCTCCACAGGTATTTGTTCTGAGCATATTAGGTAATAAAAGGGAATTTACTTATATATAAATTTTACTTGCCCAAAGTCCTTAGAATCTTATCTTTAATCACTTTTATCGGCATTTTCGTCGTATCAATAACTAAATCGTAATTCTTAAAATCACAATAATCCACGTTGTATTTGCTCAGGAATCTTTTTCTTAATGAGTCATTTCTTTCTCTCAATTTATATTCCGCATCTTTTAGGCTTAAATAATGCTCTTCACTCCTGCCCTCTTTGAATATTCTCTCCGCAGCAACTCGGTCAGAGACATCCAAAAAAATTTTAAAGGAATGCGGAATGAAAAAAAATGAAAGTCTTCCATCCATCACAAAATTATTTTCAATTTCTCCAAACCTTTTCTGTTTGTTGTCAATTTCATTGTCAATCTTAGGATCTTTATCTGCAAGCTTCCCAAGTTCATCAAAACTTAATCCTTTCTCTTTGGCTAGATCTCTGAAAAAATCCCCTGATGATTTATGTTTCAGTCCAAGTGATTTAGCAAGTTCTTTAGCAATTGTGCTTTTTCCGCTTCCATTCTTGCCGGATATAGTGATTATCATCTTAATACATAAAATCCTGATTCAAGTTTCATAAATTTGCTTAAACTAGGATCAAAAGCCTCAATAACTTTAATTAATATATCTCGAACTTCATTAATATTTCCTCTAGCATTAATCATAACAAATTTTTCATCATCAAATAAACTAGGTAATTTGTTATATCCTTCGAATGTTTTTCTCATATCATCAGCCTTAGCCTCAAAAACATCAGCTTCATCATTTTTTTGGGCATATCTTCTTTTTGCGGCTTCATATGGATCAACATCCATAATGATATTTAAATCTGGAATTGCTAAAAAAGCCTTATTTAAATTATGATATTGTTTGAATAAATTAACATCCAATCCCATTCTTTGTGTTTGATAAACTGCGGTAGAATCATAATTCCTAGCCCCAATAACAATTTCTCCTAAATCTAATGCGGGCTGATATTCCACTTCATTTTTGTCGCGCCTATCTGCATAATATAGGCACATCGCCCCATACGCATCAACTTTTAATAACCCCTTAAGAAAAAGATCCCTTATTATATCTCGGCCAATAGTCCCTTTTTTCTTTGAGGGCTCTTCAAAACAGCTTACCTTATAACCCTTATTTTCAAGATATTCTTTAAGCAAAACACTTTGAGTACTTTTACCATTTCCAGGTCCGCCTTCTAAGTTTATATATCTTAAATCAGGATGTATTTTCATTTTAATTAATATCGAAAAAACAAATTTATAATTATTATTATTATCAAAACTCACTATTAGAGTTAAAACTCAATGAATCTGTCTAAAAAAACTTCAAAACAACTAATTAAAACGTTAATAACCCAATTACAAGGGGCTAGGAACGTTAGGGAATATTTAAGAAACTAAATCAAAGGGCATGCACGAAAGCAGAACACTGAAAGAATTGTAAAAGCGCTTAAGAAAATCAAATACTTGTTTAACAAAATATTTAAATAATGCAAAAACAATTAAAGCTTCATGAATCTAATAACAGATATAAAATTAAAGAAATATTTTTCAATTACTGAAAAAGCATTAAAAAAAGCAAAAATCAAGATCCCAGAGAGAACGCACCTTCATGTCGTAGCGATGGACTTCTACAATATGGCTGAACTTTATTTCAATGATGCAAAGCACTTTGAGCAGAAAGGAAATCTAGTAAATGCATTCGCAGCCTTAAACTACGCTCACGGATGGTTAGACGCAGGTGCTAGACTAGGATTATTTGATGTCAAGCATGATTCTAAATTATTTACGGTTGATTAATACAACCTTTTAAGAACTCCTGCATTCAAATCCTTTTTAAAATGTTTTTGGATTTGATTAATACTAGATTCATACTTTTCAGAAAATCTTTTATTAAAAATCCCAATGGAGTCTTCTAAACCGAATATACTGTCTCGAACATGAGAATCAATGCTATTAGAATACAAAAACATTTTCCATTGAATATCCCTAACGTATTCATCCAAACTTGCCTTAAAACCAAGCATCGCCTCGTCTAAAGACATAACCATCCATTTATATAATCCCAGAAAATATAAAAACATTTATCTCCTATAATATACATTGTTTGAAACAGATATTTTCAATCAATAATGCTTTTAAATCGCACCTATTTAATGAAGTTTAATGGTAGACCAAATCAAAAAAAATGCTTCTAAAATGATGGAAGATCATAGTGCATTTGAAGATTCCCCATTTGCAAAAATTGTGCCAAATATTCTTAGCAAGGGAATCGACAATGTAAATCTATCTATGTTTGAAGAAGATAAAAGGAAACAGATTCTAAACACAGTAGGAGATTTTTGTTTAGAAAAAGGAAAATTAGCTGAAGCATTGAAAGCATTTTACAAAGCAGGTAATGGGGCAAAATTATCAAAAGTTGGAGATCAATTAAGAGATCTTGGTCGCTATGATCAAGCATTGGAAACTTATAATCTTGCCAAAGATTTCGGAAAGATTGAACGTTTGGGTGATTATTGTTATAAGCAGGGCGACATGAGCAATGCTGCAAAAGCCTATGTATTCGTGAATAATGTTCAAAAAATAGTTCTTGTCGGGGAAGAATGTGTAAAAAGAGGAAGATATGATTTGGCAATAGATATTTTTTACGATTCTGGAGACATGCCAAGATTAATCGCATTAGGTGAAAAATGTCTAAATGAAAATCAGCTTGTTCTTGCAGCAAAAGCATTTGAAATAGCAATGGATAAAGGCAAATTAAATGAGCTAGGAGATATTCTCCTAAAGAAAGGCGAATATGATGCAGCCTTAAAATCATACCAAAGGGCGAATAACCATCAAATGGTTGATTTCATAAGAGAAAATTTTCAGATTGTTTAATTAAGACCCATAATGACAGAAAATAACTTAATCAGTTTAGTGTTGGAATCAAGGCATTGCGAAGGCAAAAAAGCAAAATTAACAGCGTATGATCAAACCGGATGGCAAATGGCAATATGCACCTGCGGTAAAGAATACTTGCATGATAATGGTGCAATTGGGCAAGCATTAGGAAAAAAACCAACAGAAGAAATAACGATAGAAGAAATAAAAAATTACTCAGACAATTATTATTGCATTCCTCTAGCGATGTTTGAATCTTAATTTTTATCTGCTTACAATCTCAATAGTAATAGGCATGGGCTGTATAATATAATTTTCTTCCTTAAGTCTGCCCAACGCCTCATAAACCTGCTGTTCGCCTATGCCAAACTCTCCAGCCTCAAATATAAGAGTTTCAGTAAGAATGCTATTTGTCCTCTGCGTCAACTTTTTTATTATGTTTTTTATAACTTCGTCCTCTTTCAAAATGCCCACCTCTTTTTAAAATCAGAAAGTTCTGCTTGCTTTTGATTGTGGCAAAAAGGGCATGCAGGAAATTTAACATCAAAAAATCCCCCACAATCAGCACATTTTTTCCTCATCAGTTCAAGCCATCCCTCTTTTTTAAAACAAGAAAAATTCTTAAACTAATTAATGTTTTTTTCATTTATAAACATTAGGTTTATGTAATAAATATCTTTTAGTCCCTATTATAAAAAGCAATTTTTAGTAAGCATAAATATTTATAAAGAAATTTTTTGTGCAGTGGTGATTGATGTTTGTCATTCAATGATTACAATGTTTTCTTCAAGGCAGCTATCGCAACTTCAATTTGGTCGTCTGTGGGCTGTCTAGTGGTAATTTTCTGTACAAACAATCCAGGATAACTTAAGAATTTAGTGAATTTTCTCTTGCCTGCAAATTTTATTGTCTCATAAGACATTCCAGAAATTACTGGTAGCAATAAAAGCCTATACGCAAATTTTTCAAAAAAACTTAAATTCAAAGGCAAAAAAGAATAAACCACAACGCTCATTATCAAAACAATGATAATAAAACTTGTTCCACATCTTGGGTGTAATGTAGAATATTTCTTAACATTCTTAACTGTCAGTGGTTCTCCTGCTTCATAGCAGTAAACCGTCTTATGCTCGGCCCCATGATACATAAAGACTCTTTTTACATCTTTCATAAAAGATATTGCAAACACATAACCTATGAACATTGAAATTTTTATTATTCCTTCCATACTATTAAAAGCCCAAGTATCCCTCAATAGCCCTAAATTATTATATATAAGCTGCGTAGCCAATAAAGGCAAAAATTTGAAAATGGCAATTGCAAAGATTAGTGCAAAAAATATCGAGCCAAACAAAGGCCAGAAGCCAAAAGATTCTTTTTCTTTACTTTCCCCTTCATCGAGAGCCTTATTTGCAGAAAAGTTCAAAGCTTTTGTGCCTATTACTAGCATATCAATCAACTGTATTACGCCTCGTAAAAATGGTAATTTTAATATCTTTGATTTATCTGCAAATGATTTTGTATCTTCAACCTTATATACTAATTTCTTAGAAGGAAGTCTCACAACTATAGCTGTTTTTTTGGGAGAACGCATCATCACGCCTTCCATAACTGCCTGCCCCCCAATTAAATATTTTTCGCTCATGGAAATTAAAATGGTAAACAATATTATATAAATGTTTTTAATTTATTAGAATGCATACTCCTGCTAATCAATAAAAAATAAAGAAATAGAAATTAAATTTTAAGCTTCAACCTTTGTCCAGCTAACATCAAACATGTCGCCCATTGCTTTTGCAAAGAAAGGCGAGCTTGCCCAAATGCCTACATCGTAGCTTTCATGCACTTCTGCATCATCATTCATCATGAAAACAACTTCCTTATTATCAATGACTGCAAATCTAGCATTAATTCTTCCGATATTCTTGACATCTGCGACCTCTTTCAAAGACTTAACAGCTTCATCATTCTCTTTTGTGAATGGAGATATAATTTTTATCTTCACACCGCTAGTCTTAAGTTTTTTGAATTGTTTCTTGTACAGGTCATTTTTTCTGATTAAACCATTAGCGCTTGTGACTAAAAATATGCTTTTCTCTGCTCTATTGAACATTGATCTCAAGTGCTCATAGACATTTTCTCTGCCTTTCAAGGCACCAGAAACATTTGCAGGATCAACATTCTTTATGCCTTGCTTGTGCAGCAATTCCAATTCGGTATAAATCTCAGTATTTCTCACAGTATCCAAAGAAGCAATATGCTCTTCAGTTCTCTTAGCCAAACTATTCTTTACTCTTGTAACTATCTCTTTAGGTTCAACCGCAAGATATTTGATAGGCTTGCCAAGCTTCATTACAATAAATCCCTTCTTCTCCAAAGACTCAAGAACATCATAGCTTCTTGACCTTGGAACAGAACTTATATCACTAAGTTCACCAGCTGTTGCAACACCTTTGGAAAGCAATGCAATCCAAATCTTGACTTCATAAATATTCAAATCAAATACACTTCTCAACTTTTTCAAAAAATCATTAGGTACTAACATTTTTCATATCCTCCTGCATTCTACCCCTTCAAGCACATTAGACTAAGAACTAATATTTAAACCTTTCGGTTTTGTTGTATCTGTTCAGTAGTAATATGAAAAAAGAAATTTTTAAGAAACAGGCTATAAAACCCTATTCTTTGATAGTCTATGCGCAATGGCTAAAATAACTACCAATCCCGCTATTATACCTGCTACAATGTACAAGCCCTCCTGTATTTCTTGTAGATTCGCTGAAAATAGAACTACTTTCCTTAATATATTGTCTCCTAATACATAGGGATTAAATTCTACATATGTTCTTATTTTAATAGGTATGCTCTCCAAAGGTAATATAGCATTAGAAAATATCAAAAAGATGCAACCTAAGCAAATCGATGCTAAAGTCGAACCTTCTTCAGACCCCGAAACATTTCCAATAACCATGCCTAAAAGTATAAACATAGTTGAAAGAGCAAGAACGGCTAATGCAGTTAAAGGAAGTATTGTAAAAATCTGTTCCTTAAAGAATATCCAGCTTACAGAAAATATGATAATAAGTTGCACAAAAACAATAAGCAAATTAGTCAAAAAAGTGGAAAAAACAAAAAGGAAATCTGAAGTGGGCGTAATAAAATTTCTGAAGTAAGAAGAAGATATCTTTTCTCTTATCACAACTAAAGATGAAAGTAACAATGAAACAAACATAACGACGATTAAAAGTAACGTGGGGAATAAATAATTCAAATTCGTTTTCTGTTCTGTTATCGGATGCATTGTTGTTGAAATTGGGTTCGCAATGCTTGCCGCATTTGTAACTGCAATTGAATCTATGTTTGCATTTATGCCTGTAAGCCCATTCCTTATCTCGGTAATTTGAGTAGATGCAGAATCCACGCTGCTGGTAACTGCCTCAAAAGAAGCCAATAAACTTGAAGTAGTCGTCGCAGCATTTGTAAGTTTAGCATTTAATGCATTATAATCTGCTTCCAATGTGGCAATATTTGTATTTATTGAACTTATATCACTGCTACTCAAATTTTTGCTTGAAGCCAATGAACTTAGTTGACCTGAAACAGTTGAGAAAAGCGCAGCATTTGCCCCTGCGGTAAAATTCATTAAACCAAGATTCTCTTTGGCTGCTGTTGCGCTTGATTTTACTTGACTATTAGACGTCAATAATCCTTCCAATGCAGTTAATTGGGAAAAAACTGTATTTTTAGAACTCAATAAAACATTTATTATGTTATTGGTCATATCTAAGCTTAATTGATTCGAAGTTCCAGAAATTTTATCATTTATAGTGCTTGTAATTAACGAGGCCAAATTTTTCCTTGAATCATCCACATATATATCCAAATTCTTTGTTGCAAAATTATCCACACTCAAACCAGGCGGAAAAATAACGCAAATATGATATTCTTCAACCTTAATACCTGACATGCATGACGCAGCATCGTTTACCTTTATTACTTTATAATTCTCAGATTGTAAACTCATAACAATTGAGTCAGCAAGACTAGAATACTGATCCGAATAGCATGCAATTTTGATATCTGAAACACCAGTGGAACTAAAAGCAGTCCCAACGAGGAATATTAGTAATAATGGGCCTAAGAGCAATATGAGGGAAGTAATTTTTGATCTAAACAAAAGAGTGATATTTCGACCCATTAACACAAGTAATTTCATCATCTTTATTCGTCTCCAAAAAGGCCTTTCTTCTTAGGTCCTTCTTCCTTCATTTCATCTTTCATCATTTCTATCTCTTTCTTTTTCATCAAATCACTATCAAAAAAGCCATCATCCTCTTTTTTTGCAGGTCCGAAAATAGCGCTCTTAAAAATAGCGACCTTAACCTGTCTTAAATAATCCTTAAGCTTAACCCACCTGCTCAGCTCTTGTGGGGCCTTATCTACAATTTTTGATTCATCAAGATGTATACCCTTAATGGTCAATGCCTTAAATATTTCCTGCAAGGTAGGTCTATTCAGTTCTAAATTTAATAATGCCATACCTTCGCTGTCAATAAAACTTAATAATCCCCTTAGTGTGAGTTTTGAACTTTCAGTAAATATAGTCAAGGAATTTGCCTTCTTTGTTATATTCTTAACTTTGAACTTGGGATTTTTTAAATATGTAATCATACGCTTGTAATCTGCAGGAGCAGTTTCAAGCATTATCTCTTCACTCTTTGTATATAATTGCCTCAATTCATCAGGTGTTCCTGAAACCAAAATCTTGCCTTCGTGCAATATTGCCAGTCTTGTGCATATCAATTCCATATCTGCAAGCAAATGCGAAGTTATTACCACCGTTGTACCCGTTTCATTTATTTTCTTTATCAGCAATAAAATTTCATTTCTTAGATGTGGGTCTAAATCTTCAGTAGGCTCATCTAAAATAAGAATCTCTGGTTTATGCAGCATTGAGCAAGTAATATCAAGCCTTCTTTTCATTCCTTTTGAAAGATCTTTTGCTTTATTCTTTGCAGCATAATCTAATTCCATAAATTTCAATAGTTCATCCGCTCTCTTTGCCGCATTCTTCTTACTTAATCCATAAAGTTGACCAAAATATAATAAATTCTCCCTCACAGTTAAATTCTCATAGAATGAACCTTCTTGTGTTGCAAAACCAAATCTCGATTTTACGCTACTTTGGTTTTTAGAAACATTTGTAAATTTGAAAAAAACTTTTCCCGAATCAGGCTGTAAAAACCCAATAAGAATATTCAATAAAGTTGTCTTTCCCGCACCAGAAAGTCCTATTATCCCAAATCTTTCACCGGGCTGAACTTGTAAATCCACCCCATCGAGGACCTTTTTGTCTCCAAACCTCTTTTTTACATTGACAAAATTTAAAAACGTTGCATCAGGCATTTATATAAGTGGAATGATTTTTCTATTTATAAGCTTTTCTTATTAAAAAAACTTAGAAGTATTATAGATATTTTTTTCTATGCCTAATTTCAATTATAAATATTGTTAGTTTATTTTCTTTTATATCTAAGATTAAACGGTATTCTCCAACTCTTAATCTAAAATATGGTGAGTTAACAAGTCTTAAGATATAAGAGTAAGGCCGTATTTTTATTCTTTCTAAAGTAGAAATGATTCTTTTTTGAACTTCTCGATTAAATTTGTAAAACTGTTTTTCAGCAGTTTCGGAGAATTCAAAAGAATACATTACAGCTTCAGCTCTTTCTTTATTTTATCTAACGTTACAGTTTTTCCCTCTTTTATTTCTTTTTCGGACTGGGCTATATTTTTCTTTGTTTCTTCAGATAACTCCATGGTATCTTCAAGAAGATCCCAAATTACTTCTTCATAACTTTCCTTTTCATACATTTTTCTGTCTCTTAATGTATCCATCAATTTTTCACTTATTTGTATTGTTGTAGCCATAGCCATTATATAACCCACCATAGTATTTAAAATTTTCTAAAAAAAATAGCTTCGTTAGAAGCTATCCATAACTTTTTCTAAGTAGCTCACAGGTTTGATATCTGTAATGCTAACTTTGTGAATAATCCACTTTCCATCATCGCTCTTTCTTATAGTTGTTTCTACTATTGGTTGTTTATTTAATTCCTCGATTTTCTTTTCTCTTAGTTCTATCATTTTTCAAGCCTCCTTTGAAAATTTATTTAATTGAAACTCAAGGTCTTAAAATAAGTTTGTTAAAAAAAATAGTTGCTATTTTTACTATTTGCGTAAATCTTTCAGAAACATTTTTAAAGATAGGCAAGAATTTTTAATTTAATGATAGATAAAAACGAGTTTAAAGACATTAAAACAGAATTAGAAAACCTGGAAGTGCAGAGAGAGAAGACTATCCAAACTTCAAGAGAAATAATCAAGCTTTCAAAACTTATCATATATAGTATACATAGAAACAATACGAGTAACACAGAATCACTAATCCAAGAGATTAAATCAAAAATAAAATCAATAAAAAACAATGAGCCTACAGCATCAGTGGCAAAGCAAGAATACGTCGAAGCAATAACTTATTATGAAATTATAAAAAATAAAAAACTTCCAACAAGAAAAGATTTGGAGGTTAATACTGAAGATTACCTTTTGGGATTAGCCGATCTTACAGGTGAACTGGTAAGAAAGGCAGTTAATGAAGCAATAAATAATAATTTTGATGAAGTCCAAAAACTTAAAAATATTGTAGAAAATTTATATGGTGAATTCCTGCAGTTCAACCCTCGTTCTTCCCACTTGAGAAAAAAAATAGATTCAGTAAGATGGAATCTCCAGAAGCTTGAAGAATTGCTTCTTAAAAGGATAATCTAACCGATAAATATATAAATAAACCCTAGCTTAAATACAATAAAATGATAGAACTAGGCGGAAATATAAGGCTGGAAGGCTTTGAAGACGCAGAGAAGGGGAGTTTGGTCATTATAAAGAAAATAGTAGGAAATTATGTAAGAAATATGCAGCAAAATCACAAGTTCAAAAGCTTGGAATTAATGATGAAAAATAAGGTCAATTTCAGCGCAAAACTGGAATTAGAAAACAAGAAAATAGAATCAAAGATAGAGAATAAAAACGTCTTTTTTGGCCTCAATGGGGTATTGAAAGACGTTTCGGAGCAATTGGGTGAATAAACATGGCAGGCAGACTAGGCGGAATGAGAAGGAAGACAAGGGCTCTTATGAGGAAGAATGTAAGGGCAAAAGGAAAGATTTCAATAAAGAATTATCTGCAGAAATTTCAGACGGGCGAAAAGGTCTATCTTATTGCAGATTCTTCAGTTCATGAAGGAATGTTTTTTCCAAGATATCACAATAAATCAGGTGAAGTCATAGGTAAGAAGGGTACTTGCTACGAAGTCATGATTCATGATGGAAGTGTGAAAAAAATAATGATTGTTCATCCTGTCCATTTAAAGAGAGTATAAAATGTCAGACATAAAAATATTGGAAGAAAGACCAATTTCAATGGTTGAAGTGAAGAGTGCTTTAGATAAGTCTAAAAAAGACAATGAATTAAATTTCAGGGCTTTGAAGGCTTCAGAATATATGAATGCATTCGTAAAATTAAAACCTAAAGAATACAAAGAACTTTATGATAAAATAGAAGCCTTGGCGATACCAAGACTTAAAGACAAGCATATAATTAAGATATTGGACATAATGCCTCAAGAAATAGAATCAATGAAAGCATTGTTCATAAATGATACCGTTACAGTAAAACAAGACGATCTTAAGAGGATACTTGAGGCCTTAAAGTGAAATTCAAAGATGAACCAAATAAATCCTGCACCGCGCGAAGAATTCGCGATTGTACTGGACTTCCTTCCGAACGGTTATCCATTCGGAGTGCGAGGAGAATTCCAGAGAAAGTTTCCAGTAGCTCAAGGCATCGGAAAAATTCGTTTTGGACTTCTAGAATTAGCGCCTAAAAAAGGTATTTCATTACAGCCTGGTCAGGAAGTTTATCTCGGCGAAGGCAAAAGGGACGAAATACATCACATAATCGGCAAATTATCTTATTCCCGATTGACAGAAACAGCAAAGACGGAAGTTAAATTCATACTTGAAAAATTAATCAAAGAGAATGAGCAGAGATTTATCAAATTTTTCAATGAGGCTGGTCCAATAAATATGAGGAGACATTACCTAGAATTATTGCCAGGTGTAGGAAAAAAACACATGTGGGAAATCATAGAGCAAAGGAAGGAAAAACCATTTGAGAATTTTGAAGACATTAAAAGCAGAGTTAAACTCCTCCCAGATCCTGAAAAATTAGTAATGAAAAGAATAATCAGTGAATTCGAAGAAAATGATAACTATCATATTTTTACCTCATAAAAACGATAGGTTTTTAAAGGGTAAATAGTTTTTAAGCTAAGATGGCAGAAAACACCAAATTCAAAGGTTTGGTGCGTATCGTTGACACGAACGTACCGGGAGAAAAAAACCTAGTACAAGCCTTAATAAAAATAAAAGGCGTAGGTTCGATTTACGCGAACGCAGTAATTAGGACAGCAAAATTAAATCCTCTCGGAAAAATAGGTGATCTTTCTGACGAACAGATAAAACATTTAGAAGGTATAATAAAAAATCCACTAAATCATAACATACCTTCATTCATTCTTAACAGAAAAAAAGATCCAGAAACTGGTTCTGATAAGCATCTTCTTACCACAGATATTACCTTCATTAAAGATTTTGATATTAAAACTATGAAGCGAATAAAAAGTTACAGGGGCATGCGTCATGCTTATGGTCAGCCATGCAGAGGTCAGAAAACGAGATCCCACTTTAGAACAGGAAGTTCAGTAGGAGTAAAAAGAAAAGCCAATCCGGGCAAAGCAGGGAAGTAAAATAAATGGGTGATCCAAAACAAACAAGGAAAAAGTACGCAACTCCAAGTCATCCTTGGAACCGAGAACGCATTGAAGAAGAGCGCGTCATCAAGAGAGATTATGGTCTAAAAAATAAAAAAGAAATCTGGAAGATGCAGAGCATTTTAAGCAGATCAAAAGATCAAGCAAAAAGATTGATTCCTCAAATTTCCGCTCAGGCGAAAAAAGAAGAAAAGGATTTAATTCAAAGATTGCATAAGATGGGCTTGATTTCAGCAACTGCAAAATTGGAAGACGTTTTAGGTTTAACTGCAAAAGATGTCATGGAACGAAGATTGCAAACAATTGTTTTCAAGAAAGGTCTTGCTCGTTCAGTCATTCAATCTCGTCAATTTATATCTCATGGTCATGTATTTGTAAATAACCGTAAAGTCACAGTTCCTTCTTATATCGTTCTTAAAGGCGAAGAAAATTCAATTTCATTCGATCCCGCTTCTGCATTGGCAAGTCCAGAGCATCCCGAACGAGTTGTTGAAAAAGTAGAAAAACCGAAAATAATAACTGCTGAACAAATAGTCGCAGAAGAGCACAATCTTGAAGAAGAGATTAAAGAGGGGGAAATAATCCAATGATCAGAGAAGCGCCTAAAAAATTAAGATGGGGTATTGCGCACATTTATTCTTCATATAATGATACAATAATTCATATTACTGATATTACTGGTTCAGAAACTCTTGCGCGAGCAAGTGGAGGCATGGTAGTCAAAGCTCACAGACTGGAATCCAGTCCTACTGCCGCAATGACTGCAGCAAAAAAAGCCGCTGAAGAAGCAATAGAAAAAGGAATCAGTGCATTGCACATCAGAATAAAAGCGCCAGGTGGTCACAATGGTCCTAACAATCCAGGTCCAGGTGCGCAGGCAGCAGTAAGAGCATTATCTAGGATGGGATTGAGAATAGGCACCATTGAAGATGTTACAACTGTTCCTCATGACGGCTGTAAGAAAAAGGGCGGCAGAAGAGGGAGGAGAGTATAAATGGAAGTCAAAACTTCTTCATTAAAGGTAAAGAATAAATCACGTTTCTTAATTAAAGGAATAAATAATGCATATGCCAACACAATAAGAAGATTAATCACTGCAGAAACGCCTGTCATGGCAATTGATGAAGTTGAAATAATCTGCAACGATTCTGCATTATATGATGAAATACTTGCTCATCGTTTGGGTCTTGTGCCATTTACCACTGATCTTAAATCTTATGTTTTGAAAGAAGATTGCAAGTGCAAGGGTGAAGGCTGTGCTCAGTGTACATTAAAGATGACTTTGAAAAAATCTGGTCCGTGTAATGTTTACACTTCCGATATCAAAACTCAAGATCCTAAAGTAAAACCCGTCTTCCCAAAGATGCTGTTAACAAAACTATTAGAGGGCCAAAATATAGAATTTATTGCAATCGCTCGTTTAGGCATAGGCAAAGAGCACGCAAAATTCATTCCAGGTTTATGTTTTTATCAAGGCTATCCTGAATTTAAGATTGAAAAAGGCAAATTTGAAAATGATGTTTGTGCAAAAGTATGCCCCAAGAAAATCCTTGTTGTAAAAAATAAAAATCTTTCAGTAACAGATGAAGAAAAATGTGATTTGTGCGGGGCATGTCATGATTGCTGCCCAGAATTCGTACAAGTTCATGGTTCATCTGAAGATTTCATATTCACAATAGAGCCATGGGGTCAGCTCGATGAAAAAGAAATGCTTGTTACAGCTATAGAAGGATTTAATAAAAAATTAAAAAGTTTAGCGGATGATATTAAGGATCTAAAATGAAAACAGACATACAAAAAAGATATCTTGTAAAGGAGCTTCGCAAAATGAAAGTTCCTCTCTGGACCAGAGTAGCTGAAGAACTCGAAAGGCCTACAAGAAATATGCGCTCTGTTAATTTGTCCAAGATATCCGAGCATGCAGGCAAGGAAATAA
This sequence comes from Candidatus Woesearchaeota archaeon, assembly GCA_018303545.1. Classification (GTDB taxonomy): domain Archaea; phylum Nanobdellota; class Nanobdellia; order SCGC-AAA011-G17; family JAGVXY01; genus JAGVXY01. The sequence goes on from JAGVXY010000009.1 coordinate 57,040, forward strand.
TATTGGTGCCAGGCAAAGTATTGGCAACAGGAAGCTTAGATAAAAAAGTAACAATAGCGGCCTTCAAGTTTTCAATGGCTGCATTGAATAAAATAAAAAGTTCCGGCAAAGCAATGTCCTTGAAAGAATTGATGAAATCAAACCCTGCAGGAAAAGGAATAAAGATTATTGGTTAAAAAAAATGGAATATACCTTGATTATCAACGGCGAAGGTTTAGTTATGGGTCGCTTAGCAGCCACAGTAGCTAAAAAGTTATTAAATGGAGAGTCAGTTGCAATAGTCAATTGTGAAAAAGTAATTATCACAGGAAATAAGGAAGCAACTTATGAGAAATATTTCGCGCACACTCATAGGGGCAGAACAACTAGGGGTCCTTACTTCCCAAGAAGATCAGATTTATTTTTAAAAAGAATAATTCGTGGAATGCTTCCAAACAAAAGAACTAGGGGCAGAAACGCATTAAGAAATATTCGCTGCTTCATTGGTGTTCCAATTGAATTAGAAGGCAAGGAACAGATAACTATAAAAGAAGCAAAGAAAGAAATTATATCCAATTACATCACGATACATAATTTAACAAAACTATTGGGAGCAAAGGCATAAAATGGCAAAATCAGTTGTTCACGTTTCAGGAAAAAGAAAATCTGCAATCGCAAGAGCAACTCTTGTAGAGGGCAAAGGAAGCGTAAGAATAAATGGTCAGAAGCTGGATACATTTGGAAATTCTCTTGCTCGTGACCGCATTATAGAACCATTGATGATTGCAGGGGATTTTTCAAAGAAAATCGATATTTCTGTTAATGTTTATGGCGGAGGCTGGCAGGGCCAAGCTGAAGCTTCAAGATTAGTTGTTGCCAAGGGATTAGTAGAATTCACGGGCAGCAAGAAATTAAAGCAGGACTTTTTAGATTATGACAGGCATCTTTTAGTTGCTGACGTCAGAAGAAAAGAACCAAGAAAACCAAACGATTCCAAAGCAAGAGCTAACCGTCAGAAGTCGTACAGATAAAACGAAAGCTTTAAAAATTTCTTTCTTATTTTTATAGTTAAACGGGCCCATAGCTTAGCTTGGTTGAGCAACTGACTCTTAATCAGTAGGTCAAGGGTTCAAATCCCTTTGGGCCCGCTTTTTTAGCAATATCTTCAGATTCGTATCTTCCAAGTTTGAAAGGAAAAAAATATTTAGAATTTGTATTCTCGATGTAGTTAGAAATTTAATAAGAATACCCTCTCTTTTTTATTTGTGCAAAAAATTATATTCTTTTTTATAAATCTAACGCCTTAAATAGGTTATTACTTCTCTAAAACCTGCCTTCATAAGCAAGGTTTTATCTTTGTTTGCGGGAATATATGTGAACTGCCTATTGTAAGCAATTATTTCTGGCCCATAAGTCATATTGAATGAAAGCAAATTAATAGAATCCTTCTTGAAGACTAATCTATCTCGTGCGGACACGGCAAAATTAGCTGCTCCAAGAAATAAAGCAATATCTTCTGGATGAAAATGGCATATGCCCTGGTATTTTCCCCTACAAGGAAAAAGTTTAACAGTTGATCTAAATCCCTCTCCAATAAGGCCCAGTTTTTTGCCTGTTCCAATATCTAAAATATTGTTAATTTGAACATAATGCTTAAAGCTCTGCTCCTGCAGCAAAGTACCCCATTCTATCTTGCTTTTTTCAGCGGTTTTTTGTAGAATTCCCTCTAATCCAAATAAATCCGTAATCTGTACATATTCTGCAAATTCATATCTGCATTCTTCTTTATATTTTTGTATAAGCTGAATTTCTCTGTTAAGTCTGTATACAGAACAAACTCGAATAGAATTAAAAAGTATACCCAGCATATAACTCAATGGGTCCATTACACATAAAGCAAATGCATTTAGATTAATAAAATATGCCTATGCAGGGATTCGAAAACCTTATTTGATAATTTTTTTATGCTGGGAGCTCCATATTTTATTTGGAGTCTTTTTGACCCATTCAGCATACATATCAATAAACTTCAGTCTCTCTTCAAAGTTTTGTTCTTTGGATTTTTTCAGTTTATTCAAATCTATATTTAGATTTTTCATTTTATATATTTGTTATATTTTTCTTCTATTTTAAGCTTTCTATTGAATGAATGCATTTTTTCTAAATTCAATTTGTCTTTGAATATTCTAAACAGATATCTTGCATCTTCTATGTCTTTCTCACTGCCCAAAAATAGTTTATATGATATCTGCAATTCTAATGGAGAAATATAAGTTAAGTTGCCATTTAATATCACCTTAATTCTCGAATTCAATGCCAATTCCCCTATCCTGTCTTGGGGAAACTTAATTTCCATATTGGGTAAAAATTCGCCCTTAAATGAGAACCTTATCGCATTGTTATTCAAAAGATATTGTTCGTAGGCAGTTTTTGCATCTTCGGTATTTAAGCATTCAAATTTCTCATATAATTTTAACCACAAATCTTGAAATCTCGTAAAAGTTAATTTTTCAAATAAAAGATCAATGTCCTCCGATGATCTGCTGCGCCCGAATAATATCGCAACATAACCTGACACTACAACATATTTAATTCCCAAATCATTCAATATTGACACAAACTCTATTGCAAATTCATCTAGGGGACTGAGTTCTTTTTTGAATGCAATCTCATTCTCTGAATAATCTAATTCCATACATCTTTTAATATTTCAAAAGCAATTTATAAACCTTGCGCGACCATTTGGCAAGTGAATAGAAACGCCTAGGCAGGGATTCGAACCCCGAAATCCTTGCGGAAACTGGCTCTCAAGGCCAGCGCACTACCAGGTTATGCGACCTAGGCACTAAAGTAAATCTCCTCAAATAGAATATTTAAACCTTTTTATTTTCAGCTATTTTGAGTATATCCAATTCTTTCATGCCTTTTGCAATCAATCTTTTCTTTCCTTCTTTCGCTATCATTTCAAGCTCTTTTATCAGATCTTCTTTTGAGGGAATGTTAATTTTCTTCAGTATTACACTGTCTTTGCTTCCTATTACTGCAAACACAGTTCCCTCAACCGCATTAAGCTCGCCCCTTATATCTTGGGGAATTACAATCTGCCCTTTCGATGACATTTTTACCGTTTCAATATCCATTTTAAATACCTCCAACAATCTTACTTTCTTACAGTAAGACAATAGAATATTTAAAGCTTTTTATTTTAACCATTTAAGTTTAAAGAACATAATGCCTTACAATATGCCACAGTTGAGCAACATTATTAAACAAACCACTTGACAAACGCGCACGATTGGTTTATAATATTACTTTTGCATAAATTCATTTGATGATAAAAAACTACAAGTTTAGGATTTATCCAAATAAAATGCAGAATAATGCACTGCAAACCACATTGAAACAGGTTAGATTCGTGTACAATAAGCAGCTAGAACTTAAAATTAAGATATACAAAGATGAAAGCAAAAACCTTTCACAATTTGAATTGAACGATTATTTAATCGAATTAAAGAAAAAATATCCCTTTCTTCTAAAGCTGCATTCTCAAGTTCTGCAGAATATAAATCAAAGAATCAACTTAGCATTCAAGAGTTTTTACCTCAGGGCAAAAAGAGGCGAGAAGCCAGGGTTTCCAAGATTTAAGGGCAAGAATAGATATGATTCAATAACTTATCCGCAATCTGGATTTTCATTGAATGACAAGTTATATATTTCAAAAATCGGGGAAATAAATATAGTGAAACATAGGTATATCAAAGGAAGGATAAAGACAATGACTATAAAAAGAACTGCTACAAACAAATGGTTTGCATTTTTTACCGCAATGCAAGAAAATAAACCTAGCAAAATAATCAATAGGCAAATAGTGGGCATAGATCTCGGACTATCTCATTTTTATGCAGATAGCAGAGGGAATATCATAAATAACCCAAGATATCTGAGAAACTCTGAGCAGAGATTAATAAAAATTCAAAGGAAACATTCAAGAAAAAGGAAAGGAGGCCATAACAGAAAAAAATCTAGATTAAAACTAGCTATAATCCATGAAAAGATCACTAACCAAAGGAATGATTTCTTGCATAAGGAATCAAGAAAATTGGCAAATGATTACTCATTCGTTGCTGTTGAAAAATTATCAATAAAAGATATGTCCAAAAACAGATACTTAGCGAAATCAATTGCAGATGTATCATGGCATAAATTTCTGCAGATGCTTGCTTACAAAGTGGAAGAAACTGGTGGCAAGCTCGTGAAAATTAATGCTCATGGAACGTCGCAGCATTGTATATGTGGCAATAAAGTAGAAAAGACGTTGGCAATAAGAACCCATAGATGCAATAATTGCGGAGTTGAAATTGACAGAGATATTATGTCTGCAATCATTATAGAAAAACTTGCCTTTTTTGGCACTACCGCAGGAAGTGCGGAAAGTAACGCTTGGGGATATGAAAGGATGCTTTCGTCGGTGAACCAAGAACTCTCTTTGCATTCAAGTTGATGGATGCTTCGGAGTTTGCTCCGAATTGGGAGGCTTCACTTTCTCATTATTCCGAGCATATAAAGCCCAAATTTAGAAGCATCTTTTAGCAGATCATCCTCTGTCACGCCCTCAATAACCACACATCCGTTATTCTCTTGGTATATTCTTGTCTGGTTGGCTAATTTCATATACAGCACGCCAGAAGTTTCATTTACATCAGCACAAGTAATTACTGGATTATCTTTATATTCTTCTGTCATAGCCCCAATGGTCTCTTTATTGAATAATTTTCCTGAAGACATAACCCTTGCCAATTCAATAGAAGCAAGAACAGTTTTTCCTTGAAGCCTTTCATCATGATCTATAGTTATAAAATACATATTCTTGCTTTGTATGTATTCTCTGTCTATATCTATAGGTATATCTTCAAGTTCTCTAGGCCCATATCTGAAATCAAAGTAATATGGGACATTATCTATCAAAATAGTCACTCTTGAAATATTTGTCAAATCCTCCCTTATTTCTTCAACAGGATAACTATCGAAGCCGTTATCGTAATTATACTTCCCAGTTAATTCAGAGAATGTGTTTGTATCTTTGATTAAATAGACAAAAACAGCAAAAATTACCAATATGGCAACAAGTGCTCCCATGATAATATCAATTCCCTTTTCCATTTTATTCAAAAACTGTTTCAAGAACAAATCTTTCAGTTGGAATATTTAAATCTTCCCCTTCTATTATAAGGCAGTTTTCATCAAAGCTTACTTTAGATTCATTGGCTTGCATGAATTTAACAATAAGGATTTTATTGGTCGCATCTTTGCAGTCTTTTAATGGCAGATTCTCACACCCGCTTCCATCATTATAGCAGGCCATATTTGTTGCAGCAGGGATATACATTTTAAGATTATTTGTATATGAATATAACGCTGGACGGTAATTCAATCCTGGTGCAACAGAAAAGTATGCTTTTTCATAGCTTGAATATTTAAATCCCTCTATGCCCACAAGAGTTATATTTTTCATCAATTCTCTAGGATCGTTCATAAGTGTAATCAATACATCTTCATTATATCCAACCCAATTGCTGTCTACCTGAGTGAACTTATGTCCATTAAATTCAACCGTTTCATTACTCTCATCACCAAAATAGCCAAACACACTAAAAGTCATGAGAAAAATAATTAATAACCCGAAAATTATCTGCGTTCTCTTCTTCTTTACCTTGTCTCTATCTCTCATAGTATAATGATAAAAAAAGAAGTAAGATATAAACTTTTTGGTTAAGCCGTGACTTTAATTAAGGCATATCTATTCTTTTGCTCATCATGATAAGGGAATATTTCGACAACAGTTACATCTAAGTCCCCAAGCTGTTTAGTTGTGCCTAAAATCACTTTTTTGTATGAATTACCCCCATTAAAGTCAAATCCAACACCCTTTTGATCAATATATTCTATATCTGAAATGGTAATGGTTTGATTGGCAATAGTTATTTTATCGTGAACATAAGCTAAATATTCATCTGCCTTTAAAGCAAAGGGTTCAACTTTAATCGTAACATAGCTTTCTTGTCCCACAGATGCAGTCCAGTATCTTTTCGTTATCACAATTCTTTTATTCTTAAATATTTCAGCATCATTTACATTATTCAGCGCAAGCTCAGTTCCATCAATATCAAAAGTAGAAGTGCCATCTTTTTCGTAGCTTAGAAGTGTAAATTCCATTCCATCAAGAGTTGCTGTTTCTCCTGCTGTTTTAAAAGTATATTCATTTGTGGAGACTACCCTAATTCCTCCGTCTAAAGCTTTGCAGTCATTTGGGCAATTGCATGAATTTTCTCCAGTCTTGCAGAAGCCATCTCCGCATTTTGCGCATACAAAAGCGCCTAACAATACTTGGCAGTTTTGTTCCGGTGTTGTCGGATTTAGGCTGTCTAATCCTTCGCAGCATTCATTTCCGGGAATTACTGCTCCAATCTTTCCCTCTTCAATGCAGGGCATTTTATTTTCCGAAGTGCATAAATCTGCGCTTTCAGCTTCAGTCCCATCAGGGCATATAAAAACTTTATTCTCTTCTGCGCAGCCAGCTAAAAACAGCAGAATAACAATCAACACCAATAATCCTCTTTTCATCATAAATTCACCACCTTATTAAATAAAATAAATAAAATAATATATAAATCTTTTTATCCTTTGACGATTTTTATAATCGCATAGTTGTCTTTTTGATAGTCATGCTTTGGGAACGCCTGTATATTGGTTATTTTCCAGCCTGCAACCTTTGTATTTGAATTATCATCAGTTACGCCAGGCATAAGCTCGACATCTTGATTCCCATCAAATAGCATAGACAATTTATTTTGCATATCTATTTGCTCAAGTAAAAAATTTGTTCCATCTATTGTTACCTTTTCACCGACAAATAATAGATATTCGTCTGCGCCAAGTTCAAACTTTTTGCATTCTATCAAAACATTATTTCCTTCTGGTTTAGTTTCACTATAAATGTGCTGCCGTATTTTAAGGGTCACGCCATTTACAATCTCTAAGGTTTTTGTGCCTTGAATTGTAGTTTTCATGTCATCTACACTTACGCCAAAATTAGCATATTTATCATGAGTCAATAATTTTAATGTTTTTCCCTCGCACATTACTGAATCACCTACTTTCATTGTGAACTCTCCGCTTGTTATTGTTTGATCCACATTTTGAGTTCCTGTATCTGCTGTTTTTTCCTGTTCTTCAGGGCATTGAATCATGTCATTAACTATTGTCCCATCTGGACACACATACTTTGCTCCGCATCCGCTTAAAATAAGCACCGCGAAAACTAAAATTGCTAAAATGTATTTCATATTTTAAACACCTCCAATATATTGATAGAATTAATAATAATCATTTAATTTATAAAGTTTATCTAAGAAAAAATAAAATGTTAATTTTCAATCAATAATTTCGAAGCAGAACAAGCAATATAGGATTATAGGTACATAAATTCATAATTCAACACTGCCGCTTAAGATAATTCCATTAAGAATATTCTCTCTAAGATTTTTATGTATTTCGTTCCATGACCCATAGAAATTTAAGCTTATTTTTCTCTCAAGCTTTTTTTCAAAATTGACCGTATTTACTTCTTTATCTTTAATTCCAATAATAGCAATATCAATATCCGAACAAAGTTCACCTACTTCATTGGCAATTATGTCTTCTCCTCTCGAATAGCTGCCAAATAAGACTATTGAAGCGCCGGGAAACAGTTCGTATAAGTATTCGGAAAGTCCAGATTCATATATCATCCTTAGATTTTCTGATCTTTTAAGCTCTATTGCTTTTGAATTATTTCTGTTAAGCTCGACCATTGTTAAATTAATTGTTTTTGATTTTTTTATCATAACGAGCTCATCTTTACAAAATACCGTCAAAGAATTCGAAACAGCTGTCGGAGATGCTTTTAGCAATTTTGCTAGTTCCCGCATATTCATAGGCTGTCCGACTTTCAGGCAAAGTAATCTGAAAAGTTTAGCTTGTAAGCGTGTCCAAATAAATTTATATATATCCATTTTATTAGATACGTATCCACTAAAGTTTATATAACTTTCGGTTTTATCATAATAATCAGTTTCAATTTCAGACGCAAGGCTCATAGTAATTCTCAAGACAGTTATTAACTCAATTTAAGGGGGCTTGTAGGTTTATATGACTTCTCCAAGAAAAATCGGAAGATTTTCGATAAGTAATCAATTAATATATCTAAGAAAAAATGAAGAACCTCGGACTAAAGTCCGAGGTATCTCGAAGATAAAATTACCACGCACCTTGCGAAGATGAGATGTAGTGCTTGATGGTTTCTGTGGTCACGTTTCCAACGCTTCTGAAGAATTTGCCTGAACTCCAAAAATGTCCTCTTCTGAAGTGTCTCCTCAGCCAAGGATGCTGCTTAAAAATTCTGTAAGCAGAATATCCTTTGAATAATTGCAGCGCCTTGGAAACGCTTATTGTGTGTGGAACTTCGACAAAGATATGTATGTGGTCCGGCTGTACGATGAGTTCATACACCTCAAATTTGTGCTTTGCAGCAACTTCCCGAAGGACTTGCTCGCAAAGATCCCTAAGTTTTGCGAATTTGAACGGATCTTTGGCATATTTTGGCTTCCATACAAAGTGAAATGCATTCTGTCCCGCTGCGTGTCTAAATCTATTTATTTCCATTTTATTCTCCTGCGCAAAGCTTAAGAATACAGCACACTACTTACTAAATGGATTACGTGAGTGCGCCGATTCCGTTGCGCACTCTTATTTTTATTTTAAAAATTTAAGAAGATTTAGTTTACCCTGCGCTAAAGCGCAAGGTATTCTTACAATGTAATAAAAAAAAGATTTAGTTTACCCTGCGCTAAAGCGCAAGGTATTCTTACAATGTAATAAAAAAAATAAAAAAATATTAGTTAGGTTTAACTAACTGATATGTCGCTATTCGAAGTTCCGCTGATCTTAGCTTCTGCTTTATCAACAGTCATCAAGTAGGTTTCATACTCAGCAACAGCTTTGCAAGCTCTTCTTGTATCAGCTGCACTTGTACCAGCAACAAGCATTGCTACATTGTCACCGTTCTCAACCAACTTTACCATTGCTTCACCAGATGCTAGTTCCCAGCCATCACAAGTCACACCGAATAGACTTGCTGATAGTGCGTTTGCACATGGACCACCTATAGCTACGATGTTATAGGAAGCCGGACTTGAAACTTCACTTGCTAGCTTTGACACTGGACTGATAGACGTAGGTACATATGATGAACCTCCGCTTGTCACAACAGCGCTTGGGCCTTTAACGACGATGTTCGCATAGACTTGGTCAGATGGGATCATTAATGAAACCTCATCACTTGCACCATGGCTCTTAGGATTCAATATCTTGATTCCATAAGCGTTTCTATGGTCTTCATCTTTTGTACCAATGCTAGTTGTACCACTTACCAACTCGCTTGCTTCTTCAGTATCCTTTGCAGGACCTAATGAAGTAACATCGGCAGTAGTATTCTGCATTTTTCCCACATATTTTATTTTATGTGGTGAGTCCTTATCCTTGTAGAAGATAGCTGGAGTGCTATTCATATCTACTCCGAATTGAACCATCGTAGTGTACGCTATCCAAACTTCTTTAGTCTTTACATCACTGGTTACATTTTGGTCCCCAAGTATGTTTGCACCATGCACAGTAAGTCCTTCGTCTAATGGAGTACTTATGTGGATAGTTGACATGCTGGTATTTGTTCCGCCAGATCCCCATGCATCACTCAAGTCTGTATTTGTCTCAAGCTCGATTGTCAATGCCTTATACTGATCATCTGGAACAGACAATGAGTCTAAGCAAACTGATGCAAAGCTGTTTGGCATACTGATGCATTCTCCAACCTTTTTAGGGCTATCCGAATAGTCATCAAAGTAGTTGTCGTTCTGCACACCTAGGATTTGACCTGTGCTTACAGCAAATATATTTGCAATACTCCATACCCAGTCAGGATCATCTTGGTCTTCACCAATAAATGCGTCCCCGCTGTCGTATGTTTCAGCAGATTGTGTACCGACTACTAAATTAGCCGATGACTCGCCAGCATTAGACTTTGCGATTACACTGTCAACAGTGATCTCTAGTCCATTTACTGTGTTTGTAGTGGCTGTGTTAATGACTTTTGTGACGCCATCAACGCTCACTGAAACACTTGCTGAGCCAACAGATAACAACTTTACTTCTTTGCCGTTAACTGTTACTGTCTCGCCTTCAGTTAGGTAATACTCTTCACCAACATAAGCAGTCAACGTAGTTCCGGTTGACGCTACATTTGTGATTTTCAAAGTCTTTCCTAAGAACTTGATTTCAGCTGGTTGTGCGGTTGTTGATGCGTTTAAACTTATCGCTTCATCAAACACATAGTAATAATTTATTACTTTTCTAGCTGGTAGCTCGAAGTATATGTCCGACTTGTAGTCATCATCGCTGCTTGTCAACGAAGTTTGAGGTAAAGGACCGCCTGTGAAGTTTAACTTCTCAGATGTGTCATATACAGCGCCTTGGAATGTTATTTCTCCATCGAAGAAACCTTCCAAATCATCGTCCTGCAGTTCAGCATCAAACTTGTTTACACCGGATGTTATGTTCCATCCTAATGCGATTTTATTAGTCTTACCACCTGTAACAGAAACAGTTGTTCCGCCAGATGTGACTTTTGTCTTTGCTAGGTATTGCATATTTGCTGTGATCAGGCTCAGACCTAATGTGTCTGCAGCATCTGCTTTATCACCTACAACAAATACGTTTTTGCTATTGTAGACACCATTTGTGTCAACGAATGGAGCTGGATACTCGCTTAGCTTCAATGCCATAGCGCCAGTCAATGTTGCACCCAACATTGCCATTCCTGTACCAACAGCAGCAACTACCTTCATAGCTTTCTTAGCTTTTAGTACATACTTTTCATGCATGTGTTAAACACCTCCGTGTTCTTATTTCCCACCCTGATTTTCAGGGCAGTCTAATGTTTTTCAACATTATACCCATACCTAACCATAGTTAGGCATAAACCTATAAATGACGGATTTCTTTTATAAATATTTCTGTATTTGATAACATATTAAACCCTCAATTCTCAAGTTTTAGAAGGCCACAGCCCGTATAACCCCATTTAACCGATAAATCGAGTTGACTACTGCGCATAAACAACAACTATTAAAAAGGGGTTTAAATAGGTTACGCAAAAAACACTATTTTTAGTATGAAGTAGTATTACTGCAGAATTTAATATTAACAAAGAAAGTTCCTTCTGGTCCAGTAGAAATTGGTGTGTCATAAGTGATTCCATACTTGCAGGGATCATTAATTTTAACAATAGACTGATTATTCAACAGGTAATTAAAATAGTAAGGCTTATCCCACCCAAGAGAATTCATTATTTTAGGCACTTCTTCTTTCACAAGTTCACAAGCATCCTTTCCGCAGACATCCAAATTTAAATAACAATCTTCTAAAATCTTTTTCATATCAGATTCACCACAAGGAGTATATTTGCCTATAGCATTAACTAAATTAGCTCCAAACAATTTATACCTTGCATTGTCAATATTCGAACTTTGAGGAGTTAAACGAAACATTAGAAACACAACAGCAATTATCACAATAAGTATTACAATTATTACCATCCCCACAATTTCAATCTGTGCTCGCCTCATAAATAATATAATAATCCAGACATTAATAAAGCTTATTGCCATTTTTTTAGAATTTTAATAAGACTGAATGGCTCAGATTATTTTTCAATTTCATTGTCTAAACGGAGTCAATTAGAAGATTATTGACAAAACAACTACCTCTTTCCGAAAGGCATATTAATCTTACCCCTACATTTTAAAAAAAAGAAAAGATTTAAATATTTGTAGGGATAAGGGATATTCATGGTGAGCGTAAAGAAAAGGATTATAGGAAACAGGGAATATTACTATTTGGAGCACTCTTTCAGAGAAGGGAGCCTCATAAAAAAGAAAGAGCTGTACTTAGGTGCAAAAGTTCCAGGAAATATTGAAAATATAAAGAAAAGCTTTATCGATGAAATCGACAGAGAAAAATGGTACAAGGTTCTTGACTATATTAAACAGGAATTTTCTAAAGAAGCAAATGCAACTCCTGCCTCAGATAAGCTTAAAGAGATGGAATCATTCATGATTAAATTCACCTATGACACTCAGAGGATAGAGGGATCAAAGCTGACATTGAGAGAAACCGCAAATCTTCTTGATAAGGGAATAGGTCCAAAAGAAAAGCCAGTAAGGGACGCAAAAGAAGCCGAGGCTCATAAAAAAGTATTTTATGAGATGCTGAATTGCAAGAAAAATCTAACTATGAGTCTAATTTTGCATTGGCACAGGGAATTATTCATCAGTACCAAGCAAGATATTGCTGGCAAGATTCGTGCTCATGGTGTATCAATCTCTGGCAGTAGATTCACTCCTCCTTTTCCCTCAGAGATAAACTCGTTATTGGATGAATTTTTCAGATGGTATAATAATAGCAAGTATAAGATGCACCCAGTTGAATTATCTGCGATGGTTCATTTAAAATTTGTTACTATACACCCTTTTGGTGATGGAAATGGGAGAATTTCTCGGCTTATGATGAATTTTATACTGCATAAATTCAATTATCCCCTTCTCGATATCACTTATGAAAACAGAGCCAGTTATTATAATGCACTTGAAAGATCGCAGAGAAAAAATAATGAACGCATATTTGCCCAATGGTTCATTAAAAGGTATATAAAAGAAAATAAGAAATATTTGAAATCATATTAACTTGCAGGAGATTCAATATCTTTTTTCATTCTGTTGAATAGACCTCCAGTTTTCCTATATAATACGTATCCTCAGAAGGTAAATATAATGATAAAGGTGTCGAGACAACGGTCGTAGTTTTCTTGCCTTCATCATAAAGAGTATACACTCCGCAATTATCCGGCCATTCCATTTTATTTACCATTTTTGCATCACATTCTACATCACTTTGTATAGGGTAAACCATCCTCACAACAACTTTGAACCCGGTAAATAAAGGCATATATTTTGATTTCTCCTTCATTACTTTCTCTTTGAATGCAAATAATTTAAGCATATCAACGCAATTATCTGGACTCTCATATTTGCTGCACACAATCTCAGGCATTGAAGGCACAAAAGCCAATAAAACTGTTCTCTCAGTATTGGCGAATTCATCTTGTGTTTCTTCTATGCTTGTATGCTGCGCAGTAAAATAAAGATAAATTCCTAAAAATAGTAATACAAAGAAGACTACCAAAACAGAAATAGTTTCCATCATCTGAATCTGCCCTTTAGAAAAGCGGAACACAGCCAGACCCCCTTAAATTTGAATTTTCATCAGCTAAATTTTGTCTGAAATTCTCAAAACCCGAAGCAGAATTAGATTTATAGAACAGCCCTAAGGTTCTGCTCATCAAAGCATATCCGCAGTTTGGATCCTGCACTTTCTGTGATAAAAAATTAGATTTCCTTATGTAAATATCAGAAACTAGCTGCAGTTGTTCTAAGGCCTTGTCTTTCATGCAGTCATAGTTTCCTTTAGAATCCGACATTATCGCTCCAAGCATCATCTCATAGCCTATATAATATGAGCTCCCGTCATTAAAAGTTACAATTCCTGATTCCTTGCCGTCAATTTCAATAATCTCCCCATACTGCCTCAATGTATTATCCACAGGTTTATTGATAAAAACAAATTTTAATATTTTAGATGATTTCTCCGCATTTAAAATATTTTTAGAAGGCGTTGAAAAATTTAAGAAATCGATAAATGTTTTCTCATCACCAGAAATAAGTTCTAACTTAGTTTCATCATCAGCTATTACATAAATTTTATTTTTAGAATCTTTCAGATAAAATATATTCGCAATCCAAAAAGGATATTCCCAGCGCTTGCTCCATATGAAAAGTTTATTCCCTTGCATTTCTCTAGGCCCGAAAATTATTAAATTTACAGTCTGCGGATTCATATCCTCAACAGTTAATTTATTGCAGTTAAGATAAACATTTGAAGTTCTTGGCAAGTCTATTGTATCTTTTTGATTGTTAGCGTACCCCATTGCCAAAACTTTGTCATAAAGCATATTCTGAATTTGAAAGGAAACTTTTGCTCCCCCAAGATCAATCATCCCCGAAGCAAAGAAGATAAAAAACGCAAGTATCACCACACCGACGATAGAGACAAAAATCCAGGTCAGTGAATTTTCTATCTGCCCTTTCATGGTGATTTTACTTCCACTATTGCACCCTTAGATTCCAAATCGTAACTCTTGCCATTTTCAAAGCATAATGGGTTAATAGCTTCATTATTTCTTAAATTAGAAACAGCAAACATAAGATCACAATCCTCTGTTTCCATAGGCAGATAATACACATTCTTTCTTCCGTTTTGTATTACTGTTTTATATTCTTGCACAAGGTAATGGTTGTTATTTATTGGATTTTCAGAATTATAGAAGCATATCATATTCACTTTAGATGTTAATGAAGTCTTATAGCCTTGTCTTGATCCAGTATCCATTCTAAGCATTGATTTGACATCATTGTCTAATTTATTGTTGAAATCCTGTATTTTTACGCATTCGGCAAACTGCAGATATTTTACTATCTGTGATCCGCCCCATAAAAGAATCATCCCCGCAACAATAATTGCAAAGATATACACCAACGGCATTCCAAGAAGCTGTCCTCTTTTTTTCATAGAATAAGTAAATATCTCTGAAATTTATAAAACTAATTGTTTTGTGCTTTTAGAATAAGTCTTAGACTTCAAAAGATTCTTTTTTTGCATCAAGTTTCAAAAGAGCATCAATAACATCCTGTTTCTTTGCGACTTTTCGGCCCTGAATCTGCATCTCATACTTTAGAAGCAAAGCAATCTTTTCGGCAATTTCCACAAACTTGGCGTCAATCTGCTCCATCGCTTCATTATTAATTTTGACACTCTTGCTTTTGAATAAATTGCAAAGTTTGTTTCTTTTTAATATGTTAATTGTTTCTATATTTTTTTTCATTTTTTATTAATGCATTAATAAATAGTTTTTCTTGTATTTTGCGCCGAACTTCAAAAATAAATCTTCAAACAATTTTTCATTTTCAGCAGGCATGAAGAATACCTGCCGCGTCAGCCACTCGCCGTTGTATCGTTCCACCAAAGAATCTTTTCCCCTCAGGATATTAACTAGCCTTACTTTATCGCTTGCAGAAAGCCCATTCAGTTCATAAAAGAACATTAGTTTTGCGGAAAATTTAAAAACTTCTGAAAAAGGCTTATTATGCCTCAGGCTGTACCCTTCTCTAAGCAGAGTATTTATGAGGGAAACTGGTTTGATAAAAAAATCATTAATCGAAATGATGCTTATATGCGCGCCCTCCAGCTCAATTTTGATTTCTTTTTTGCATATTACTGCGGCATCTATATCATCAGGGTTTATTTTTCCCTTTGCAGCAGATCCAAATATTACAACATCAAGTACTGATTCATTTTTCAGAATATTTTTCAGGTCATTTATTAATGGAGTTTTTAAGTTCATATGCATATTTCCTCGCTTCAGCAACATCTTTTAATCCAAGCCGGAGATTATAGGTTTTGACATAAGTCTTGAATAATTTTGAGGCATTAGTATACACTTCAGGAAAATATTTCATGAGTAAAGAAAATCTTTCATTATGATTCTTGGGAAGAATCTTTATCTGGATATAAATACGATAGTCGCACAAGATAACTATCGCTTTAAAAAAGTCAGAGATTGCGGCATTGAATCTTTTTTTCGTGAGATTATCCTCGCCAGAATCTAAAAATTCATTTGCATTTTTCAAAAGCTCTTCCATTAATACATTAATAATTATCATAGATTTATAAGCTTTTCGTTAATGCATTAATTTAATAAGTTAATTTGGTTCAATTAAAGATTAAAATTAAACCAAAAAGCTTTTAAATGTATAATAAAATATACAATTGTATAAAATAAAAGACAGATGTATAAAAAAATAGATGCAAAAAATCAGGTTTTGAAGGTATTGTTTGAAAATCCAACTTACAGATACCATATTCGAGAGTTAGCCTCCGTTTCTAGACTAAATCCTAATACCATAATAAATGTTGCCATTTTGTTAGAAAAAGAAAATTTAATCCAAATTATCAAAAAAAAGCATGTAACAGAAATATATGCCAATCTAGAAAGCAAGGAATTCATAAGAAAAAAGAGATTGTTCAATATTGCTCAGCTTTATGATTCAGGACTGGTTGATTTTATTGATAGTAAATATTTTCCTAAGGTTATCAGTGTTATTGGCAGTTACAGTTCAGGAGAAGATATTGAAAAAAGTGATATTGATCTAATTGTTATAAATAATACAGATAAAAAAATTATTGATCTTTCGCAGTTTGAGAAGAAATTATCAAGAAATATTCATTTAATCTTGACAGACTACCGAAATATTTCCGAAGAATTCTACGCAAGTTTGATAAACGGGGTTATTCTTTCAGGTTTTCTTGATAAAAGGTGAAACCATTTAAATATTTCCTTCAAATAAGTGAAGTCAAAAGAAAATAGAAAAAATAATAGTTAATATTAATTAAAAAAAAGAAATTTACCTGTATGTTTTTACGCGGTATATTACCCAGGCAATTGCTAAGAGTATCAGCAAGATAAGCAGTATGATTAAGCTTACCTTAGTCCCTGTTCCAATTACCGCACCAGTAATCTGATTTCCTGCATCAGAGATGGCTTCACTATTTAATGCATCAATATCCTTAGTTTCCTCTGTGTTCGTTGGAATAATCACTGGTTCAGATATTGCAGGTACTATTACAGCAGGCACAGGCACAACAATACTGCTGCCCCCACTGCCGCCTCCCCCTCCACCGCCGCCAGGCGCCACGTAAGGCGCTGATCCAAATGCCCCAAATAAACTAAAGTGGGTCACATTTGCCCATACATAATCATTTATTGTATCTATTCCCTGGTTAGGTTCCAACTGCCAATTTCCTAGAGTTTCATTGAAATAATATATTCTCAATGTATTCTCATCTATCCCTAAGGCATCTAATTCAGACTGGTTGTAATAGATTTTTATTAAAGCCCATTCTAATGCCCCTTCTGTGTTTGTATCAATCTCAACATTGATACCTTTCAGATAAGTTAGTCCAGCTGTTGCCCCAGAAGGATCAACATCTGCGCCAGCAATAGTTACTGTTGATGTTACACTGCTATTTAGATAGAATGTAATATTTGTATCTGCTCCAGGTGCTTCAATCTCTGTCATATTATAGGCATCAATCATAGTCTGCAATTGTTCAATTGAAGTCACATTTCCATTCAAATTTATTTCGGGATTATTATCCAAGATGATTGTGCAGCTTACAAGTTCCAAGACTCCGCCATCAAAAATTATGCCCTGACCATCTGTATCAATGGAAATATTGTTGTTTATGCATTTTGCATTGCCATCAATCATCCAATAAACATACATAGGCCTATTATCATAGATACCCCACGCCCCATTGTTATCAAACACACCGTTAGTCAAATGGGCGATAGAATTGCCATCGACATACAATCCTGTATTTGCTGGAGGTAGGCAAACATCCATAACACTATCATCATTCGCATTAAATGTAGGATTAATGATAGTCTCTTCAGATGAAACTAGTCTCATACCCTCACAGTTATATTCTGCTAAGTTATTTTCAAATATATTGCCATTTGAATCAGCGGAGAATATTCCTATTTCATTGTATCGAACTGTATTCTCATAGATATTATTGCCTGTTGAACTTCCAATATCAAGGCCATTTCCTATGCCCCCAATGGCAGTTCTTGTATCAAACAAATCACCTGTGTTATTTGCAATAGTATTGCTGTAGACCTGATTGTTATCGGAATTCGAGAGTCTTATTCCTGCATATAAATTGCCAGTAACTGTATTATCATAAATGACATTCTCTGCAGAATACTTGATATTTATTCCGACTTTTGCATCACGGACCACATTGCCTGAGATTGTGTTGTTATCTGAATTCAGCCTTACATCAATATTGTGCTGGAAAGTACCTTGTCCATTATTGTTGTGCACATAGTTGTCCAAAATCTGATTATTACTGGACTCCTTCAAATAAATTCCTCTGTCAAAACCCGAAATGGCACAATTCTTAACCATAATATCGGATCTGCCTGCAACATAAATCCCATTGCCAGAATCACCGGTAATCGAATGTTTATTGCAGTTCAAGGCAATGTCATCTGCACCAATATTTAATCCATTTATTGTTGCACCCTTTCCAGGTAATCTACAGTCAATATCTTTCTCCAATGTCAAATCTTCTTTGATTGTATCTCCGCACTGAACATTGCTTCCGTCAATAAGATTAACAATGAAAGTATGGCTTGAATCTTCAATTATTGAATTTCCTGCAAGGTCTTCTGCTCCACTTACAGTAATTGTTTCAGTTGTTAGATCAACTCTTGGCAAAGAATAAACAAAACAGAATGTTTCTGAAAGTTTATCTCTGCAATCATCAACAGTTTGAGCTCCGCCGTCAGGGCTTACTGTGATAGCAGGAATATTAGTTATATATTCGCTGAATATTACTCTAATTTCTGGTTGTGAATCCTTATCATATATTACTCCATCAGAGCTTACAGAAACAATAGTAGGAATTACGGTATCAACAGTGAACCCTGAAACATCAAGGTGCCCAGAATTTCCGGCATTATCTGTAAGTACCAGTGCACAATCCAAATATATGTCATCTCCTAACGTATTAAAGGTAATAGTCTGTGTTCCTGCAGTATACTCTTGTTCAATTGAGGTGCATGCACCATTAAATTGTAAAAGACCTGCCTCATCTGTGTTAAAAGTATAATCTGGGGTATTGTCATTGGTATTTACTGGCACAGGAATTATTTCTGTTAAAACCGGTGCAGTATTATCTACAATTACATTTACCTTATTAGATGAAAAAACATTTCCGGTATTATCATAAGCTTCAACCCATAAGCTATAGGGGCCATCAGCAACAGAAGTTGTATCCCATTCAATGGAATATAAACCATTTAAGTCACTATAAATTCCACGGCCTATGAATACATTTGAACCGCCATTCACAAACCAAAAATTAACATAATCGATTTTACTGGCTTTGTCATTAGCATCCGCATTGATAGTAATTAGTTTGTTTAAATATTTATTTTCTTCCGGAAAAATTATAGTTGCAACTGGTGCAGTATTATCTAATCTTACATCAATTAATTTTTCAGGTGTTTCAATATTTCCAGCATTATCAACGGAATAATAAGAAATTGCATAAGTGCCCTCGTCACTTATGGAGATGGAATTTCCAACGATGGGTTTGGAATCATCAATGGAATAATATGTATTACTGCAACCACTGCCACCAATGCCATCATCACAAGTTAAGGTAATTGTAAATGGATTATTTTGCCAACCACTGGGAGCGTCATCCGTGGTAGCTGGAGCTGTAACATCTCCTACAACCATCGCACTGCCTCCGCTAACACTAAAAATAATCATAGCTATTAATAAGACTGAAATAAAAATTGATCTTCTATTGTTTGTCATAATCTTCGTCCCCCAACATTTCATTTGATATAATTTTTTCGAAAGCGTAAACATTAAATTCGCTCGAACGCATATTAATTTCAGATGAAAATAGGGTGCACCTTAATAAAGTTTTGTATTTATGTTGACTTTACACTAATAACAATAATTTAATACTAAAAATAACCCCTCTAAAAGAACAAATAAAAAAATAAATTTAATTTAAATTCACACTAAAAGCAACAGGCGCAACAGTCTGAGATTCAGTTGTTATCAAAGATGAAATTTGATCATCAGCAATCTCACCGACAAATTTGTATTTACCAATATATTTGTCATACAAATAAACGCCCATCAATCCAGTAGTCTGGCTGTCTTTAGTTATGAATACAGATCTTGTGCTCAAAACACCAAAAGGACCATCAAGCTTATTTCCATCAAGTTTCAAAACTTCATAAGGAACAGTATTCTTTGAATAGACAGAAATATACAGCGCTTCTTGGCCTTCATTGTATTTTGGTGCAATTACTCTGTCTCTTGCATAAGCCATGCCCATTTTTGTTGAAAGCACAACTCTCTCTCCAGGTAAGCCCCCATTTTTCTTAAGATTGATCAAAACTTCATCTTTAAGCGAATAGCCGTTCTTTCCTGCAGGATTCAATATATGATCCAATTTATCAGTAAAATCAGGAAGGTACACAGCAACTTTTGACCAGCTTATGTCTTTGCCATTAAGTATAATTTCATCATGCTCAACAGCAGCATTTCTCATGCCAAGTCCAATCAAAAGATTATCTGAAAGGCCCCAGTTTGTCTTTATATTGTCTGAGTATATCTGCATCTCAAGTCCAAAAGTTGAGTTATCAACTTTGGCATCAGAAAATGGAGCAAAAGCAGAAATAACCAGCACAATTGCGGCTAATATTGTTAGTTTAATATTAAAGGTTTTCATGGGGTTGGATATTAAGTCCTATTTAAATACTTTATGGTAGTTACAATCAGTAATTCAGGTTTAAGGCAGAAATGAAGTTATCCATAGTTAAAAACTAAATTAAAAAAATCTAAATTTCTTCTTCAGTATAGATTATATACTCGCCTAAATTGCCATAAATATCCTTGCACTTAACATAAAACTTGTCATAACTCAATGAAGTCTCATGCACTTTGGAATTATCTCCAGTCATCTTATTCCCTTCCCCAAATCTGAAATTTTTGTCTCCAGATTCGCAGGAGCAGTCTTCATCAGTCTCAATATATAATGTTCCCTCTGTGAAAATATACATAAGTTTCGGCGCAGTAGTATCTGCCGTAACCCTAAAGGTAGTATTAGTATTGACTTGGTTTCCTGCTGCATCTCTGCAGGCCACATAATATTTATATTCAGCCATAGGCAAAATTAATGGCTGTTCATGCAGTGTTTCATTTGTTTTGAAGAAATAAACCATATTCTCAAAAACAGTATCCTTATCAGCGAAAGCGCACATTGCCTTTCCATTATCTGCTCCTTTCTCAGTAAGCACTTTTAATGTAACATTATTTGTGTATAATTCTCCTGAAGGCCCAATAGAAACAACTTTCAATGCTTCAGTTCCTTTCAAGCTAAATTTATAGCTGTCTTCATTAAAGTTTTTTGACATATCTTCACATTTAAAATAATAATTAGTCTCTTGATTTGGTTTTATTCCTGTTAATTTTGTTTTGCATTCATAGAGCCCACCAAACACTCCGGCTATATCATAAGCTGCGGTGGCGCATTGCATGCTTGTATTCATTGAAATATAATCAACATCATTGAAATCCCACTTGCATCTCGCAGGCTCACTTACATATACACTTAAATCAGTATCATTTTTATTAGCTGCAATCATTGCTCCATTAGTTAGACTTGTCTGTTCAATTACCGGCGCTGTTAAATCCGGTGAAGGATCTATCGAGAATCTTACAAAGTAATCATTCTCATTTGCATTTCCCGCTCCGTCCTGGCATCTTATATATAGAGTTACAGTATTTCCGTTTACTAATTGTATAACTTGGTTTCCATCTGTATAGCTTGCATTAGGCAGCATTAATTGCGATGACTGATTGTATCTGTATAAACTATCCTGCACATAGAATGCAGGCATATCATTATATTTAACAGAATGATTTGCGCTGATTTTGCACTGCGCAGGTTCATTAGTTCTAATTCCAAATGTTATTGGTTGGAATGCTTTTACTTTTGGCTGTATTTCAAAGCCTGGATTTCCTTGGTAAGTTATTTCTCTTAATGTGTATCCCTCTTTTAATTTTTCAGGCCATGGTTTTATTATTGGTGCGTTGACATCATTTGGATGCATATTTACGCAAGTCTCATTGTTTCCAGTTCCTGGATTTAATAATGTGCAGTATTTTCCTAAAGATTTGCATCTGTATTCAGAGCAAGGTTTTATTGGATCCTTATTGCATTCTTCACAGTCTCTTCCACCATCAGGCGCTTCCCATGGTGCGCAGTTTACAACAATAGTTTTTGTTTTTTCTGAAGCTGCAACAATATCAACAACTTGATAGATTGTGTATATCCATAACAGTGTATTAAATAATTGCATAAATCCACCTGCTGCCCCCCCAGTAGAAGAATATTTCGAAACGGATGTTGCCCCTTTCGCATCTGCAGCACTTGAAGCTACTTGATTACCTAAACTTCCATCAGCATTTATAGCATACTTATACCATCCATTTTGTGTATTAGTGTAGAGAAAATCTTTTCCAATAAAAACATTGTCTGTACCAAGGTTTCTAATGCCATTAGCCAATTCTTCTTGTCCTATTGAATTTAATCCTAAATCATAAGTTATTGCTGCCTGTCCAGTCAACCCAAAAGCCTCAGTTCTAACACCAGTTAAAGTAGATTGTTTGCTAACCATTGCGGCAGAAGATTTTGGTCCGAGGGCGAAACCACTAAATATCTTGTCAATATTCGACCAACCCCATCCCGCGTGACCCCAAGAGGCAATACCAGTAAGAGCCATCCATGAAAGTATCATCCATCCGCCTTTCCTATCAAGTTCATCCAACATTCCAGGTTTCTGGTCTTTATATTTATCAGCAGGGAATTGCAATTCCAAAAATTTAGTAACTTCAGATTTAGTTAATTTCAATCCAGATTCAGTAAACACACCTAAATAATTAAAGTAAGCTCCGCAGTCTCCCTGCGCAATGCAAGAGGTACTTTGAGCTAGTAGCCAATCTTTTTCTAAGCAGTGACAGTTTCTTACGCATTTCCATTTGTCGCTTATCCCTCCAACAGCAGGAATATATTTCCCAATCAATGAAGTCCATCCGCCAGCAGCATAAGTAACCTCACATTTTGATGAAGCTTGTTCACATGCATCAATATTTGTTCCGCCAGTTGGATTAGTGCTAGAACTTGAAGTTGAAGTCGCAGCCGCCGCAGCATTTCCCGAACCAGATTGACTAGAACCGGTAGTAAAGCTAGCAGAACCTAAATCATCACCCCAAAAAGTAAATCCAGGAGGAACCATAGGCACACACTTTCCAGGAGAATCTTTGCTCACTTCATTTCCAGTAGATTTAACGACAGCATCTCCCCACCAATAGCAGTCCCTATATTGCAGTTCGGTGCAGCATTTGTATGCATCTTCCAATTTATCAACATAAGAATTCATCGCATCTTCAGAATCAATCTCTTCAAACGTGGGATCTTCTACATTGCATGCAGCGCAATCAGCCCATCTGTTTTCTCTGCATCTACCTTCAATATATTCTCCTCGGGAAGCAAGCAATGTAAACGAAGTGCCGGTAGAAAGAGGCTCTGAACCTAAAATACCCTGAACGCAAATCTGTTCCCTATAATCTGCGCAAGGTTCAACAGTAGTCTCACCGTTTATACAAATCTGTCTGAACTGTCTCGAACCTACAGCATCTCTGCCCCAGCCAGTAGCTCCATCATATAAACACCATGACTCACCATTCTTTTTGTCTCCACCTGAAGCAGGAGAACTAGTTTCTTTGTAAACACTTGAGCAGTCAACAGAGTTGCATTTAGCATTTGCTTCATCAACAGCCTTGCATAACGTACCCGAAGCATAATCGCAGTCTTCAGCGATGTCTTCTGGATTTCCGCATGAATCAAACCAATAAACATCTTCTTTGTAACAAGCTTTATGATGATGAGAAGCGCAGTCGCAGCTTAATTTTTTATCTGAACAAAAAGTATCCTTGTGAAAACCTATAGAACTTCCAATATCTGCACTCTGTTCTCCGCAGCTTTCTCTAGCAGTCCATGAGCAGGTATCTTGAGAAACGCAGCAGCCCATTTCATTATTTCTGCAAGAATCAACGCATTCTTGTTCAGAAGCAGCATCTTTAAAATCCATCTGCACAAAAGGAAATTTTTGAGTTTCAGTTTTACAGCGCGTTTGTGTCACATAAGAGCATTCAGTTCCAATAGTGCAGCATCCTCTGGTGCATTTAGGATCATTGCACTCAGGAGAAGCAAGCCAAACAATTCCTTCGCCTTTGCTTTGCGCAAGAGACCTTGGAACATTTTTGTAGCATACTCCAACTTCTTCATCAACGCCGCATCCTAACTGGCAGTAACTTGTTTGTTCGCAAGCAGTAGGCGCAGAATTGAAATTAGCATCGCAACTCTTAGCATCAGTATACATGCAATACTCTCCATTAACGGTTTTCTCGCAGCACCTTAAATCTTGCACAACCGCTTCAGCAGAAGGAGTATACACTGAGAAAATGGAAAAAATTATTACTGTACATAAAAACATCGATGTTATTTTCTTTATCAACTAGGTTCACCCTCTACAAAAAACTGGAACATTAATCCATCTGTAGTCTGTGTTCTTTTTATCTGGTATAATTTATCAGGATAAGGCCGGTGTTTGTAAATCATATATTTCCCCGTTTTTGAAAGCATGTATATAAGCTGATCAAAATCTCCAAATTCAGTTTCGACATTTATTATGTCCTGTGAAACATCATACAAATCGCCTAAAGGCAAATTAACCATAGTATTGAATTTATTTTCGGTAATTGTAATATCTTTCTGTGTCAGCACAACAGGGTAAGTTACATCAACTTGCACATTTTCCTTATTTATAATTACCGTTGCCTTTGGCATTCCCTGTCCGCTTACAGTTACGCCTGAAAATATTGATGAAAAAGAATTTACATCTATGCATTTCTGCAGATTAAAATTTATCACCTGTGAAAGGTCTTTTTCCATATCTGAAATTGTAAGCATTTTATTATAGCATGTAGGCTGACCCTTAATATTATAGCAAAGATAGCTTACAGTAGTCCCATTAAATAATTTGTAAGATTTTGGAGTCAGCTGTCCGCCTTTCAAAGCAATCTCTCTTATTGGCCCATTAGCCGATTCATCAACACATTCTTGAATATGTTCTCTTATTGGCCCAAATTCTGTCTGCACTGTCTCTATAGTAATCGTTCCTGGCAGAATTCTTTCTCTAAATGCCAAAGTCAGGCCTATTACCCCTACTATTAGAATCCCTAATATAATATAGATTGTTACTTGACCTCTTTTTCCCATTTCCATTTTCCCTGAATACCCCTTTCTATTTAAATATTTTGATTATGAATATACGATTATTTCAGTCATTGCATTGCCGTATTGATCGATGCATTTCACATGATAAGCGGTTGTTGATAGTGGCGCTCCATGCAATGTTGTATTTATTCCAGACATATCATATCCCTGACCAAGTCATATTTGAATATTGGCATGTTGTTATTTCGCTCAGTTCAATTCTAAGTTCTGTGTCTCTGAATATTCCTAATAATAAAGGCGCCGAAGTATCTACAGTTATTCTAAATTTAGTTGCATTGCTGGCAACATTTCCGGCAATATCTGTACATTCAAAATTATAATTATATTCCCCTAACTTTAATCCTTGCAGTAATTGTCTGTGCACTGAGCTTGAAGTTTCCATCATCTCAATCATGCCTCTTCCTTTTTCAGCAAAAGAGCATATTGCTTTTCCGCCTTCAGCTCCTCCGAAAGTTCCTAATTTTAATTCTGCGTTTGTTGAATATATCTCTTTTCCCATTGTGGGTTCAACAAAAGTTATTTTTAATTCATCAGTGCCAATTACAGAAATTGGATAGCTCTGCTGGTTTGTATTTCCATATCTGTCCTGGCATCTTATATAATACTGATTTGCTCCTTTTGAAATATTTGGTAAAATTATTAGTGCATTAAATCCAAAATTAGAATAGCTATTAGCGCTCAATCCGCCATACTGCATCAGTTCATAATCTGTGTCAATTGTATCGACTCTGCAAGTTCCAGGCTCATTTAAAGTTACTGTTAAAGGTGAGTAAGTTACATTAAAAGGTATGAACGCTCCATCTTTCAGGCTTACATTTTCTATCACCGGGGCTGTTAAATCTGGGCCTTCTTTTGTTTTATATTTTATTACATAATATATGGGATTATCATTTCCTTGATAGTCTGAACATTTTATTGCATAACTATATTCTGTATTAGGTTCCATTACGGAAATAGTCATTGTGTGATTTAATCTGAACATCACATCTTCAAAGTAACTTGCAGGCATCTCTTCGAACTTCTTTGGATATTGTATATCTGCATTCGTATCTACTTTGCATTGTGCAGGCTCTGAAGTCTCAATGCCAAAAGTTATTGGCTTGAATGGATCAACTAAAGGTAAAATATTATATCCGGATTGTGCTCCATCTTGAATTTGATATTCTTTATTTAAAACTTCCAACCAAGGTTTTATCATCGGTGCATTAACATCATTCGGATGCGCTACAACACAAGTCTCATTTCCTGTTCCTTCATTTACTAATTTGCAGTCCGCTCCTAAAGATCTGCATTTATATTCAGAACATACTTTGAAAGGCCCCGTGCATTCCTCGCATTTATTTTCTTTAGGTGCCGTCCACGGAGCGCAGATAGAGGTAAAAATATGTTCATGCTGCTCACTTCCTGAAGTTACAAGCCAGGTAATTATTAAAATTATCGCTAAAACAATCCAACCCCAAATGGGAATTACACCAAGCCATCCTGAACCAGCCACAACACTCCCCAGAGCGCCCTTAGCTGCCGCAAGAGCAAGAATACTAATTGTTCCACCTGTAAACGTAACTGCCCCAACCGTTACAGTTGCTGTTGCAAAAACCAAGATATAAATAGAAATTAAAGTAGCAGCAATTCCACCATAAGCTCCAAATTGATTGATAGTTCCTATTGTGTTCATTTCACTTAAAACAGCATCACTAATGCTACCCAAAACATCCATCATAACACTTAAGCCACCATGAACTCCGTAAGTTGCCCAATAATTCCATAAATATTCAGGAACACCACTATATTCTAAATTGCCATCAGCTGATCGGACCATCCATTTTGGAGGGCCGCTAGGATCCCAATTATCTTGATAAGCGGATTTTAAATCAAAAGAATCCAAACCGCCTTTGACTAATTCAACATTATATGCTGGACCGCAATCTCCCTTGCTCTTGCAATATAATAAAACATTATCTGCAAATTTTTGCTGCAAGGTTTCTTGATTAATTTCATGCCAGTCTGCAAAAGTATTTTTTTTATAATAAAAATAATGGGCTTCAATATTTGCTTCTGAGCAAGTTTCAGCAACAGTTTCATCTTCAGTATCCCAGAACTTAAATCCTTCAGGAACAGTAGTTATAGATGTATTCCAATTTTCAATGCAAGCCGCAGCAGCATAAGATCCTCTGTCAGCGCTAGCTTTTCCCTGCAGACAAATTTCTTCTCTATAATCTTTGCACTCTTCATACACTTCTTCACCATTTATACATAAGTGTCTATAGTGTCTAGAGCCAACAGCATCAGTCCAATTTCCAGTAGGTCCTTCATAAATGCACCAAGATTCTCCATTCATCCTAAAGCCACCAAGTCTAGCATCATGAACATTCTTCTCATCGGTATAAGTAGAAGTGCAATCTAAAGAAGAGCAAGAAGCCGTATTGTTATCTATCTGCTTACAAAGTGTCCCTTTGGCATAATCACAATCATCTGCAATCCCTTCCATGTTTCCGCATGAATCAAAATAATAAACATCTTCACCGACACATTGAGTTTTATATTGTTTCGTACAGTCACAACCTAAACTTGAATCTGAACAGTAAGTATTAAAATTAAATTGAATACCTTGACTAGTCAAGGCTTGTCGGCTTTCACAGTCATCCCTAGTTGTCCAAGAGCACTCCCCGAGACCTAGAGAGCAGCACCCATGGTCTTGCCCCTGGCAGTAGCCAACACATTCTAATTCAGAAGTGGCATCCCTAAAATCCATCGATAAATAAGGAAAATTAGAAACAGCATTTTTACATTCTAACTGGGTAGACATAAAGCATTGGTCTCCAATTACACAGCAGTTTTTTTGGCATTCAGGAACTTGGCAAAGTGGATCAGCACTAAATAATCCGTCTTTAGAAGCGCAAGTCGGCTGCGGTGTATTTTTATAGCATGCCCCATCATTTTTATCATAGCAGCAACCTAATTTGCAGAAAGAAGAAGCCTCACAGGACGAAGCGGAAACCCTGTATCCTGGATTGCACTGGTCCTGCGTTGTATACTGGCAAGTCTCTCCGCCCTTAGTAATCTCACAGCAGACTTTATTCGCATCCCCATTCGTATTCTCATCTTCAGCATTGACTTCGGAAACAAAATAAGAAAAAGCAACAATGGCAATAATCATAATAAAGCACATGCTCACCGCTTTTTCTTTTAAAAATATCATAAAGAGAAAAGAGAGTTATAGAATATTTAAAGTTTACTCAATCTCATCAACAATCGCATTCATCGGTCTAACTTTCTGCACTGTTCCTTTCTTGCCGCAGAATGGGCAGACAGATTCAAAACGATTTCTTCTGAAATTGTATCCGCAGCCAACGCATTGATAGCTTATTTTTTCTTCCATGTTAAAAAATAAATCTTTCTCATTTATTAATCTTTCTCAAGCAACCCGATAGCTTTCAAGTATTTTCTTGCATTAGTCTTGAAATCTTCGCCGAACATATTCTTAAATAGGCTCTGGCTTGACTTCAATTGCGATTCAATCAATATCTTTTGTTGCCTAAACAGAGAGCCATCTTCCTTAAGTTTCTCGGCATAGAATTCAACATATTCTAAATCATTCATAGGCCTCATTTTAATTCATCCCTTATTATAATTTCATACCTTTTAAAGTTTTCTTCTTTAATCAGGTCAGAAAAGAAAGTTCTCAAATGTTTTGCATCTTCCATATCTTTTTTGCCAGCCAGTATTATTTCCTTATATAATATTTCAAATTCAATAGGAGGAATCTTAAATTCAAAATCTCCAACTTTAATTTTCTGGGGATGAGAATATTCAAAAGATTTGGCCTTCTTGCTCTTATCAAATGGGACCAGTTCTATATTAGGATACATCTTATTAATTTCAGCAAATCTTACGCTATTCATATTTTTAATATAAGGATAAACTTCCGTAGAATTATCGCCCTGATAGCACCAAAATTTATTTTCAATCAAATCATTAAATAGAGAAACAAACTTATTTTCATTCATTATAGACACTATAATATCAACATCTTCCGTGCCTCTTGCTCTCCCTGTGGAAATGCTTACAAAACCGCTTACAATCAAATAATCCGCATGTTTTTTTAGTACTTTCAAAAACTTTTTTACAAAGAGATCTAATTCAGTCAATTCCCTGTCAATTACAATTATTCCTCCTTCAACAGAATAGCCTTTCATAAAAAGAATCAAAAGAATAGGATATATAAATACTTCGCCGACCTATGTCAAGTGGATTCAAATACCTGTTCAAGAAAAACAGTAGCATATGAGCCCTTAGGTAAAAAGAATCTAAATCGCTGGGAACTTCCCTTAAATGGATAAACTTTCAATTTTGTAACTTTAACAATTCCTTCCCTCTTTCCAGCATGTAAATTGTAAAATTCAGTTTTAAAATCTTTCAACTCAATGCCTTCTTTTTTCAATAGGTTAGTATAAATTTCATCTGGTTTTGAATCAAAGCCTAAAACTTCAACTTCATCAGCAACTTTTATTTTAAGATATAAATTAAACAAATAAGCCTGATATGCTTGTAAAAATAAAGTTAGTAATCTTTTAGGTAAAGAGAGCATTGCTTTTTTGTAATCTTTAGTCTCAGTAAATATTCGAACAACACTGATTTCATTTATTAGATATCTAGGTATAATTTTAAAATCCAATTTCTCTCTTAATTTACGTCTAAATTCTCTGTGATCTTTAGTTTCAGTTTCATAATCTCTAAGCACATATTCAAAGAAAGCTTTTTCATAGTCCCTTTTCATTAGATATTTTCCAACCAGATGCGTATTAGCTCTGAACTCTCCTCCAAAGCGTTGCTGCCCAAAATAATTCACAAATTCATCAGGCACATCTGCGGATTTTTTTAAGCCCCGAACAATTATATCAAAATCATTTCCTTCGAGCATCCCAAGACCTATTTGTTTGGTGCCATAACCCAAAATCTTAATCGAAATATCTTTTATCTTTACCCTCTTAAGCATATTTTCATATTTTCTCAAGCATGAAACAAACTGTTCTGTTATTCCTGCATAATCTTTCAATCCTGCATAGCCGAAGTCATTGCATTTAGTTCTTTTAGAAAGTTCATTCAAGGCTTTCATAGTGGTCCAGTTTTTCTTCTTCAATAAAAAATAAATGTAATTGCCCTTTTCATCAAATTTCAAATCAAGAACCTCTTTAACCTTGAAATCTTCAGGTTGAAATTTAAGTATCATGGTAGTTCCACGCTTTCCAGCTTATATCCTTCTGCAATCTTGAAGCCAGGTATTCCAAAAAGATTTAATGCCCTTCCTGTAACTAAGTTCGGTTTAAATTCCAAAACTAATGCATTGTGCTTATTGTCAAGAATTACATACTCATTGGAAAATGTATCTTTAGCACTTATCGCCTTCATATTTACAGTCATATTGTTCACACCACTATACACCTTCATAGGGTAAGTTATATATCCTTTATTTTCTAACACAAGCAATCCTAATGGCGAAGAGGTTTCAACTGCATTTCCCAGTGCATCAATAAAAACATTTGATCCCTTAAATTCTATATCCCACTTTGTTTTCCCTTCATATTTGAGCCAGATAAATGAATCTTTTGAAAGCCACATCATTGCCGTGCTTGTCACAATCTCTTCCTCATTTGTATTCAGATTAATCCGTTCTCTTTTAAACTTCTCGAACCCATTTGAAGGTTTGCTTTCTATTACAGCAACATCATTTTCAAATGAAAGCACTCTTATTTTTTCCAAATCGTTACTTTCAATAGAATAAGGTTGAATATTCATTACTAAGTCTTTCTCAAGATTGAACTCGAAATTCAAATATTCATTATTTTGAGAGCAGCCAGAAATTAACAAAAAAATTAAGATAATCATAAAACCCCATTTCATTAGAATCAGATTGTTAAAAAGGCTATAAAAATATTTCTATATTTTTCTCGTTTTTATAGCATTTACAGGGCAATTTTCTTCTGCATCTTTAGCGCAACCCAACTCCTCAACTTTAGCTTCAAGAACTTCTGCTTTATTATCTTCGTTCATAGCAAAGTTATCCGAGCATACGCTGACACAAAGTCCGCAACCAATGCATTTGTCCTTGTCAATTGTTATTTTCCAAGTCATTTTTCCCTCACATAAGTTTGTTTATCTCTTCAATCATCTTATCTATATTTTTGTCCGATATTCCATGAGCCTTGCAGCCTTCTTCGACAGTTTCAAAGTGTGCTGCTGCGCACCCAATACAATGCAGACCATATTTCATCATTATTTCTGCGGCATCAGGCCTCGCATCCAAAATTTCTGCAAAGGTCATCTTTTTATTTGCCTTTTTGTTTGCCATTTTAAGATTAATATTCAAATAATCCTATTTAAAGCTTGTGGAATTTAAGTCTCTCTTTTAATTCGTTTTCATATTTGTCCAAATCATTTATATGCACCCTTGCGACTTTGGTTCTAATAGCTGCTTCAGCCACTTTCCTTGCAACTCTTGGAACAACTCTTGGATCAAAAGGTTTTGGAATTATATATCTGTTAGACAAGGGATTTTCAGGTTCGAATAATTCTTTATCAAAAACATAAAGTTCTCCTAAGAAACTTTTAAGTTTATCATCAATTCTCATCTCAGTAACTTCAGCAAGCGCCTCAGAAGCAGCCTTTTTCATCTCTTCATTTATTTCTTTAGCTCGCGTATCTAATGCAGCTCTAAATATTCCAGGGAAACCCATCACATTATTGACTTGATTAGGATAATCAGATCTACCCGTAGCAACAATGAACGCTCCAGCATCGTAAGCTTCCTGTGGCATTATCTCAGGTGTAGGATTTGCCAGTGCAAATATCACCGGCTTAGAATTCATGCTTTGTATCATTTCTTTTTTCAAAATTCCAGCAGCAGAAACTCCAAGAAAAACATCTGCCCCTTTTATTGCGTCATTTAAATTTCTAGCTTCAGTATCAATAGCAAAATCTTCCTTATATTTGTTTATATCAGCTCTTCCCTTGTAAATCACGCCTTTACTGTCGCACATAACTATATTATTTACGCCTGCATTTCTTAAGTATCTAGCGCAGGCAATTCCAGCAGCGCCAGCTCCATTAATTACAAGTTTAATATTTCCTAATTTTTTTCCAGTTAATTTCATTGCACTTTTTAATCCAGCCAAGACAATTATTGCCGTTCCATGCTGGTCATCATGAAAAACAGGAATATCCATTTCTTTCTTCAATCTCTCTTCAACTTCAAAACATTCCGGACCTTTGATATCTTCTAAATTAATTCCCCCAAAAGTTGTTTTTATTCTCTTTGCAATATCAATCAAATTTTCAACATCTTTTTTTTCGACGCATATAGGATAAGCATCTATATCTGCAAATCTCTTGAACAACATTGCCTTGCCTTCCATTACTGGCAAAGAAGCTTCAACACCAATATTTCCTAAGCCTAAAACAGCCGTTCCATCTGTAAGCACTGCAACAGAATTTCCCTTCAGGGTATATTCCCAGATTTTTTCTTTATTCTCTTCTATTTCCTTGCATGCAAAAGCAACTCCTGGAGTATAGGCCAAAGAAAGATCGCACTGATCATTTACCTGTTTAGTAACCCTTAAAGCTATTTTTCCTTTAGGCGTTTTAGAATGGTATTCCAACACCTGTTCTTTAAAACTGCTCATTTGCTTCAGCAAGTAATCTCCTCAATATAAATATCTTTTGGTTAAATATATAAAAAGAAAAAACATATATTCATCAGATGAATCTATTTTACAGATATTATAAGAAGAAAAACAAACCGGTTATAATATTCACTCATGGATTCGGTGTCAATCATGATTTCTTAAAGTATCAGACAAATCATTTTAAGAAAAAATATTCTGTGCTTATTTGGGATTTAAATAGTCATGGGAAGTCCGAAGGCCCGTTAGACCTAAATATTTTTGTCAAAAGTCTTAATTCAATCATAGAAAAAGAGCAGATAAATAATGCAACTTTAGTGGGCCATAGTTTAGGGGGTTACATTTCAGCAATCTACACTTCGAGACATCCAAAAAGAGTAAAAAAACTAATCTTGATAAACGCACCGTATAAAATGGATATAATCACATTATTTAAATTACTCTTCTCCAGTATAATTCCGTTCAAAGGTGAAAATAGGATAATCGCTGCAATAAAGAAAAAATATCCAAATCATAGGATAATTAGGCTTCTTCTGCAGAGATTAATCACCCGGGCAAAAAACATTTTAGTTCCAACAATCTTGATAATTTCGAAGCAAGATGAAATCGTCAAACCAGAAAATTCTATCCGTTATTCAGAAAAAATAAAAAACTGCAAGGTAATTTTAGTTGATGGTACTCATAACATTCCAAGAAAGAATCCAAAAAGTATAAATAAAATATTAGATAAAGTAATCTAATTGCTATCCACTCTTGGTGCGAGTATAAACACCAGCTGCATTTTATCCAGAACATTATATTCTAGCCTCAGAGGATAGTCATTGTTGAACATCACTTTCATATTGGTGGATAATTTTGATCCCTTAACCATTTTTTTGAGATATTCAATAGAATATTTAGCAGTAACTTTATTCTCATCTGTCACAATATTTACATTTTCTTTTGGAAATTCTACTTTTGCTGAATTTAAATTATTATTTGCTTTTACAATGAACCTTCCATCTTCCATCAATAGAGCAACAGATTCAGCAATTACCCCCATGTCTTCAACAGCTTCATCAAAAATCACCGGAGCCATTTCCATTGTGGTCTTGAAATCCAAAGAAGGCACTTTGTGAGAATTGTCCTCCATGTCAATTAAGGAAAGTGTAAAATCTCTTTTGCCTTCTCCGATAAGTGAGATATTAAGTCTATTTCTTTCTTTATCTAAATTCATTGTTATTGTATCACTGGGTTTCGATCTCTTAAGTATTTGTTTTAAACTCTCTAAAGAAATAGAAACTTCAGTGGGACCATCAACTTTATATTCAACAAAAGCCGAGCTTAATAATCTGAACATAACCATAGCCACATTTGCTGGATCCATTGCGACTAACTCCATTTTATCTGTATCAAATTTAAAAGTAACTTCGTTTACCAATTCAGAAATGATATTTACGCTTTCTTTAAGATATTTTGGCTCAGTTAAAGTGAATTTCATGTTAAACCTCTCCTCATTCAACAGATATAGGTGCTATTTATAATATTTATTGTTTTTTAAAACAACCATTAATATCCTGGTCTGAGCATAAAAGCATCTATTAAAAGATATATTCCAAAAAATACCATTAATCCTTGAAGTATTTCTAGCGGCACAGAATATTGCAGGGGAAATCCAAAATAATTTAATGCATTATATTCTAATATCAATGGTAGTATTCCCAAAATAAGCATGAAGAATCCGGCAATTATCTTATTCATCTTCTTTGGCCTGTATCTTGAGACTAAAAAAGAATTGTAAAAAAGAAACAACCCTCCAACACATATTAGCACCCCCAAAAGAAACCTATTTTCAATAACAGATCCTTGTAAAAAAGTCAATCCGGGATAAATATATTTTCCTAAAATAGGCACCAAGCTCACAGCGATGAATATAAAAGCAACAGCGGCATCATATCCGCTCAGTTTTGACATCCATCCTTTATTATTCATGAATTAGCTTAAGAGTTTTAGCATATAAAAATTTATCTATTTTATTTATATCTTGTATTAAATCGCCTTGCATCTCTCCATCAGTTACTCTCCCAAAGGCGCGCACAAAACACCCTATTGCCAAATTATGCTCAAGCAGCACAGAGATTTTTGCCAGACCATCATCAATCAAAGTAAGATCTCCCTGCTTGTCAACTATCACTCCAGCTACAGCAAACTTCCCATGCTTAGCCTCGCCAATTTTAGAGGGCTTGTAAGGCCATACTCTCAGTGGTTCCATCTAATCTGATTTTCTCCATCTGTATTTACATTTTGTGCATTCGAAGAACTGCGTTTCAGCCTCGTCTCCTGCTCGCATCTGCTGCGTCCAAAAGAATGCCTCATTATTCCCGCATTTAGGACATTCAGCTTCTATCTTAGGCAGTGTGTTTACTGTCTTCTCAACAATAGAGATGCTTTTTTGTCCCTTTATTTCTTCTTTCAGTGAAGTTGTCGAAGTGTCTGTAAGTTTATGTCCGCACTTGCTGCACGCAAACTCCTTAGTCTTCCCATCTTTTTTTGGCACAAGAATGCCCCCGCATTTTTCGCAAAATAACATCGTGATTTACCTCCATAAGTTTACAAAATCTGTAAATAGCACCTTCACCCATCCAAGCAAAGGTACCCTAAGCACAGCTTTCCCAAGAAGCTGTTCCTGTGCTATCTCTTTCTCAAAAGGTAGCTGCCCTAAATTATTATCCCCTTTTGTTTCAAAAAAATACTTTTCATCTGCTTTAATTGAAACAACCCTATGTATTATGGGGTTGGCTGAATATGAAACTGAATAGACTATAACATCTCCGACTTTAATCTCATTAGGCTCTTTTCCTAAAAGTACCATCATGTCTCCTTTATCAAAACCATTCTTGAATTTTATAAAATCATTTTCATCAATATTTTTTTCTTCATACCATACTCTATTCTCTTGCCACCATTGATCAAAACCTGCATTGTGTTCCATGCTTGAAGAAACAACCGCTACAACGGGGAATGATGTTCCCAAAAGCAAGCCTAATCCAGGATAAATAATAAACTTTACAAGAACTATTGCGATAATAAAATTTGCAATCCATGAAAGCAGACTATCGTCTTCCCACAAGAAAAACCAAATCTTTCTCAAAAGCGTTCTGTTTCTGCTCATAATCAAAGGATAAATAAAATGTTCATTTTTTAAATGTTTCGGTTTCAGACTTTCTTCAATTCTTTGTTAAATTTATCTATATCTGCCTCAATTCTTCCCAGTTCTCGGTTAATTTCACCTAATTCATTCTTAGTTCTAACTTTTTTTTTAATTTCAACTTTTGCAGATCCAACCTCAATTTTGGGAGAAAGCCCCTTGGATGCAATTTTCACAGTAAATGGAATTTTATTGGATTCATTTTTTATGGGCTGAACAAAGGACATTTCATTCCTTCGACCAGAAAAATGCATAATAATTATTGCAGAAATTAATATTATCTCTAAGCCCCATAGATAATTTTTTAAATTGCTGCTTATCGTTCCTGGAACTTCAATGCATGGCGCACATCCACCTCCGCAGTCGGTATTTGTCTCATCAGAATCAATATATCTATTGTAGCAATGCGCAGCATAAACTTTGGGGCTCAATTCAAATACAAAATTGAATCTTCCATCTTTTCTGAAGCCTAAAAAGCTGTATAAGTCATTGACTCTTATCTCCATGGAATTATTCCCAAATGCAATATTAACTTTTTTTAAAGTTTCGCCAATATAAAATGTTTGTAAATCAGGGATTAAATTTTCGAATGTATTTGATTCTGATCTATCGACTATCACAAAGGGAGGAGTATTCTCTTCATCATACATTAGAACCCCTGAAATTTGGGAACCACCTGAATAGCAATTTCCGCAATCTTGCCAACAATTGCTACAATTTTCTCCTAGACCGCAATAGCCATCACCACATATATAGGAATTATATAAATACCAATTTTCACTCATCCCAATATTATTATACTTATCAGTACATGTAACATTCCAAAAATAACCTGAAGAATTATATACATTACAAAAGGTGAATGGAGATATCTGGCGTCCCCTAATAGTTGTGGAATTACTTATTTGTATGCCGCAAAAAGATAATGTACAATTTGTATTTCCACTTAAATATAAATCCGAAACATTATAAGTAAATGATTGTGCAGAATATAAAGAAAAAATAGTATTATTTTGTGGGCTCAAAAGCCTTACACAATATGCATTGTCTCCTATGAGTTTTAATGCTGTGTAGTTCATTATGCCATATCTGTTATCACAAAGAGTATTATTTGATACAGTTACATTTGCAGTATTTGAACAAACTTGAATTGACGAATTTGAAACATTGATTATATTATTAAATGTTATATTTGAGTTCAATGTATTGGAAGAGTAAACACCTGCGCAAGGTGCATTTGGGCAAGTGGCAAATCCTCTAAAGGTAGTACAACCAAAGCTAACCTCTCGAATAGTATTATTATTAACTATGCTATTATTACTTCCTAATAAATATATCCCTGCATTTCCGCTGTTTGTTATTATATTATTTGATATATTCATATTCACATTTTGGTAAGAAAATATTCCAAAAGTATTATTTGATATATTATTATAAATTATTTCCGTTGTATTTTGTCCCCCGGTTATATTAATCGCGGTAAAAAAACCATTGATTGTGCAATTTGAGATATTCGTATTATTTAGATTATTTTGTATTTTTATTCCGAGATAAGATCTATTTCCAGAAATTAATGTTCCATTGCAATCAAGATTAATTCCATTGACTGAAATTATCAGCCCGTCACTAGTGCAGGCAGTTAAATTATCCTCAAGATTCATTGTTCTTGATCTATCAAGCGTATTACCACATTCACAAGGGTTAATCCCGCAAATAGCTATAGAAACATTAAGACTTGTATTGTACATTGTATAATTTGTTCCCTCATAAAATGCAGAATAATTTGTACTATTGTATGACCTTGCACGGCAGAACCAACTTTCGCCATTTGAAGTATATGTCTGATTAAGTGTGCCAATAGGCACTTGTATATTTGGTAGATTATTTTCTGAAACAAAACCTGAATATCTTAATATCCATGCATCATAATTTCCTTCGCCGAATGAAAGAGTCTTCCCTGCAACCAATATATTATCTTGATTCGATATTGCTATGGCATTACCTTGATCTAAATTTCCTCCTCCAATTGATCTATTCCATAAGTAGTTGCCAGAAGAGTTAAAAGCAACAGTAAATATGTTACTTCCAATAGCCCAATAACCTGTCGCAATCACATCGTCCTCTGAGTTCACTGCAACCGAATAAGCTACATCTCCGCTTGTAGTGCCAAAAGTTCTATTCCATATTAAACTACCTTCCGAATCAAATTTTAATATCCAATAGTCATATCCTCCTGCACCAAATGAAGCAGTATATCCCGCTACGATTATATTCTGCAGGGAATCTATTGCAATTGCTTTGCCTTGATCATCATCAGCCCCTCCAATTGTTGTGCCCCAAAGTTCCGCACCAGAAGAATTATATCTAATTAAATTGATATTATTATTTCCTCCGGATCTATTTGTTCCAACAACAGTAATATTGCCATTTGAATCTATTGCAAGACCATAGGCATATTCACTATCGAAAACATTGCCCGAAGTAGTATTCCAAGTATAATTTCCCGAAGAGTTATAAGATACAACCCAAAAATCCGGTCCGAACGGACCTGCTGCACCCTCTGTCCCAGCCAGAACAATATTATTTTCTGAATCAACCTTAATAGCATTGCACACATCATTATTGCTCCCGCCAAAGGTGCGATTCCACATTTGTAAGCCATTACTATCAAATTTTGCTATCCAAAATTGCGAGTCAACTAATCCAAAACTTGTTGTACTTCCGCAGGCAATTATATTATCCTGCATATCTACCGCAACTGAAGTGGCATTATCTGTGCTTGCTCCCCCCAGTGTAATATTCCAAGTTTGTATTCCAGAGCTATTATACTTAACGATTAGCATATCAGAACCACCAACCCCAAATGAATCTGTACTCCCAGCAACAATCAGGTTATTCTGAGAATCAAAAACCGCACCAAGTGCATATTCATTGCCCGTCCCACCAAAGGTACTATTAGTTTCATAGAAAAACATATCGCCATTCTTGTACCAGAAACCATTATAATTTACATTTTCAGCATCAGATGTCGAAGAAGCATAGCAAGTTAGATTGT
Source organism: Candidatus Woesearchaeota archaeon (assembly GCA_018303545.1). GTDB lineage: Archaea > Nanobdellota > Nanobdellia > SCGC-AAA011-G17 > JAGVXY01 > JAGVXY01. The sequence continues at coordinate 96,161 of JAGVXY010000009.1, forward strand.
CCAGATTTCTATTATATACTGATGTTGAATTTAAATAAACCGCCGGATAACTTACTCCCTCAATCATAAAATATGAAGTATAATTTGAGATAAATAATATCAAAATGGATATCAAACAAACCATTAAAATCCTACTCTTTTCCATAATCATATAAGAAATGACTATTAGGTATATAAATATTTATTTGGCCTTTTTGGTTATAAAAATATATATCCTAATCTAGAGTAATAAGGAATTAATATTTTAAATACTTTAGAATTTCTTCAATTTCTGGATTAATAGGTTCAAGTAGTTTAGAATATCTATTTAACCTGTTTGATTATTTCAGGATAAATCTTTGCCTTATCTTCCATATTAAGGCCATGATATTCAATTATTATAAGGGAATAAATCTTTCTTTTTTCAAAAATCGTTGGAGCTTTGTCCATAACAGCAAGCAAATCTCTTATTTTTGAAATCGATCCATGCTCTTCTTTTTTAACAGGGAGAATAGCACTCTTCTCCAAATTTTGAAAAGCAGGCAATTCCTCAGCAAGTTTTGCAATTATTCTCTTTTTTCTTCTTTGAAGCAGAAGTATTATCAAAAGCAGAGCAATCAAGATTAACATTGACCAAAATATCAAAATGAATACAGTCAAACCAAAACTCGTTGTTTCTGCAACCGCAAAACCAAACACCCTCAAATCAAGAAAAAAGAATAAAGAAAATACAATAGACACAATAAATCCCTTCCAAATTATTCTCAAATAATTAACCATCAAGAATAATATGTATTCAGCAATATTTAAAACTTTTTACTCTCTGAATATCTGGGCCTGAAATTTATATATCTTAACGCCTGCATCAAGCCATGCGTCCTGTGAAAGTCCTGCTTTCAAGCAAACATTTTCTAAAAATAACTCTGCATCCATGTGGTCTTCAACTGCGACCTGTGGTAATAGTAATCCTTGATAGCCATCATGCCTTAATATTAATCCATCTTTTCCTATTTCAATGTTTTTTGGATATTCTTTTGGACTAGCCACTTTTATCAGTTCAGGTACGGTTAAAATAGAAATCTCCATTTTGATTTTTTCTTCTTTTTCTAATGGTCCAAAGCGGGGATCCTCAAAAGCTGCAGCCTTAGCCGCAGCAACTACTGCCTCTTTCAAAGGCATAATCGGCTCAGGATATCCAATGCAGCCCCTTAAAGAATGATCTTCAGCAGAATAAATTGTTACAAAGACACCGCATTTCTCTCCCTTGTCTTTAATCTTGATTTCTTTATCATAGATTGAAGCACGGGCCAACTTAAGCAGTTCCTCACCTTCTTTTTTTGTCAACTTCATTTTACAACTTTTTTGACTTTTTCCAAAAACTCTTCGTTCTTTTTAATAAGGCTCTTAATTGCTCCCTCAAGAACTTTCACAGGGTCGCCCTTTGAAACCTCAACCGTTATTTTTGGACTATCCACCAATGAATGACCGATTCTATAACCTGCCACAGAAACAGATTTATCACTCCATAGCTCCTGCCTTAATGCATTAGCCAAGGTATGATCTTCTCCGACAATCTCAATCTTTAATCGATTATTTGTCTTTTCTATAACCTTGATTTCCATATAAAGAATACTAAATCTTTATTCGTTTTTTAAATCTTTCGGTTTTTTGCTTGCATTTAATTAGCTTTTTTAAGCAACCAGCAGGCCACATCGACATAATGTACTCTCTTAACATGAAATACTAAAGTCTTCTTCAAGGGAAACTTAAAATTAATCTTCCCGGCTATTATAAAACCATTATCTTTAGAGAAAGAATTTATAAAATTCTCACTTTCAGCTTTATGAAAAGAATAGATTTTCTTTGCAACTTCAAAGGCCCGGGACAAAAATATCTTATCATTGTGCACAACTTTGACTCCGAATGGGGGATTCTGTATTACCACATCAACCTTTCTATTAAAATCTCGAACATCTTTTTTAATGAATTCAGATAAGCCTTTTTTTGAAACAAATTCACCCAGTAGTTCAAGATTATGTTTTGCTATTTCAAGATTTCTTTCATCAGTATCGAGAAATATTACTTTTTTTGCCCCTAATGCGATTGCGCCAAGACCAAAGATTCCATTCCCGCACCCCAAATCGGCAACGGTTTTGCCTTCAATATCCCCATTCATAAACGCCCACCATAATGCTTCCGCAGCAATCTTGCTTTCAGTTTGGTATTGTTCCAAATAAATTTTGGGTTTATTAAAAGTTTTAAATCTAGAAAGTAATATTTCAAGTTCTTTTTTGTTCATGGTTATTTTAAAGAAATGAGCCTATTTAATTTTTTCTCTTATGCAAATCCAAAAGATCCCCTATAGTCAATGCACCATCTTTTAAATTCAGTTCTTTTTTTACAGGAGTCATTTCTTGTTTGTCTTGCACCATAAGCTTTATTCCCAAAAACACTTCAAGTTTTTTAGAAATTTTCATATCTGGGGCCATCCCGCCGGATTCAATCTTATTTATAATTGATTCTCTCTCAGCTATTGCCTTCGCAAGCTTTTCCTGTGTTAAACCTTTTTTTTCTCTAGCCTTTTTTATCAAAGGACCAAAACCAGAAACAACTCCCCCTGTGTTCAGATTGAGATTCTCTTCTTTTTTAGCCCTCCAAGGAAATTCTTCAACTTTAACTTCTTTCCTTTCGGGAGCATTTATTGGAATAACGTGACCAAATTTAGAACAAACCTCGCATACATTTAACATAGAACCCTCAACAATCGCCATTACAAGCCTACCTGGCTTTCCGCAAAGATCACAGCCCATAATATCACCCAAAAAAGATAAAAGTTATAAAGATATATAAACTTTTTCTAAAAACATGGATTCAAAAGTCGCAATAGTTAAAACTCACCCAGAAACAGTAATAAAAGATTACTCTGAAGTTATGCATTTAGCAGATTATAAAAAAAGTTTTAAAAAATCAGATGATCTGATACTCAAATTAAACTTAAGCTGGTCGTTGTATTTTCCAGCTTGTTCAACCCAGCCATGGCAGCTTGATGGTGTGCTAAATACATTGACTGAAGATGGTTTTCATAAGATTCATCCCGTTGAAAACAAAACAGTGGTTACAGATGTGTGGAAAGGAGCATTGAATAATAAATGGATTCCTATCTTAAAAAAATATAAATTAAAATATGAACCTTTAACAGAAGTTCGCTGGGTCAAATGCAAATTTCGTTCTGAATTAGAGGCGTTACCAAAGATATTTGAAGATGATATTAAAATACCTGAAATGTTTTTAGGCCGTTCAGTTCTTCACCTTCCAACAATAAAAACACATGGCCATACAACAATGACGGGCGCAATGAAGAATGCATTTGGTGGCCTAATAACCCAAAGACGGCATCATTGTCACAAAATGATTCATGAAGTTTTAGTCGACTTATTAAAAATTCAGAAAGAGATTCATCCTGGAATATTTGCAGTAATGGATGGCACAGTAGCAGGAGATGGCAAAGGCCCAAGAACTATGATTCCTAAAATAAAAAATTATATCCTTGCTTCTTCAGACCAAGTTGCAATAGATGCTATCTCTGCAAAAATGATGGGCTATGATCCATTTTCTATTCCATTTTTGAAAAAAGCTCATGACCAGGGTTTAGGTAATGCAGATGTCTCGCAAATAGATTTAGTTGGTGAAGATATATCAAATGTAAACTTCAATTTCCAGACAGCTAAAAGCCCAGTTATATTTTTTGACCAGTTCTTTAGAAAAAAATTAAAATTTCTTGAGCCATTGTTATTTCACACGCCCCTGTTTAAAGGATGCGTTTTGGCATCAGAAGTTTATCATGATAAAATATGGTATAATACGATGGGCAAAAAACATATAAATACATTTAACAAAACAGAATGGGGAGAGCTTTTCAAGCGCTACTAAAGATGATAAAGGTCGATCTTCATATCCATACAAAGTATTCTCCAGATGCAAATATAGATCCATTAATGCTTGCAAAATACTGCCAAAAATATAACATTTTACCGGCTATAACAGACCATAATCGTTTAAAGGTAAAAATGCGTAATGCCATAATGGGCGAAGAAATAATGACCAAAGAAGGCGAGATAATAGGGCTTTTCTTAAATGAGGGAATAAGACCACATCTTTCGATTGAAGAAACTTTAGATCGAATAAGAGAACAAGACGCTTTAGTTCTTGCACCTCATCCTTTTGATATAATGCGCCATAGTACATTAAAGAGGCACGACTTTAAAATGGATATAATCGAAGTTTTCAATTCTCGAGTTATTTTTCAAAAATTCAATCGTAGGGCAAATGAATTTGCTAATCGTAATAATATCATAAAAACAGCAAGTTCTGATGCGCATTTTCTTTCAGAAGTAGGGTCTTCATATGCATATATGGATGAGTTCCATTCAAAAAAAGAATTTCTCCAAAACCTTAGTAGGGCTCGCTTGGTTATGAGAAAGACGCCAAATTTAAATAAAGTAAGAAGTATGATTATAAAATGGAAAAAAAGAGCCTAAATCGCTTTGTTATATTCTATATTTTAGCTGCATCGTTAATAGCAAGAATAATTTTACTTTTTTTGCCTCATCCAATCTGGTGGGATAGTGCAGTTTATATCGGAATGGCCAAATATATTTATACTTTTGGTAGAGAGGGTATATTTGAATCCGTGCGTCCATTAGTTTGGCCTTTAATTCTTGGAATTTTTCGTGCCACAAATATTATTTTTGTAGGCCGTATTTTAGAAATACTTTTCAGTTTGGGAATCATATTCCTTACCTATAAAATTGCAGATAAGCTGATAGATAGAGAAACGGCGGTTTTATCTTCTATTTTTATCGCTTGCTCTGCAACCTTTTTATTTTTTTCATTAAAACTATATACAGAAATCCCCTCTACATTTTTTGCTTTATTGGCCATTTATTTTTATCTTAAAAACAAGTATCTCATTTCAGGAATAATAACTGCGGTTGCATTTCAGACAAAATTTCCTCAGGGGATAATATTTATCCCTCTTTTATTTTCAATAATTATAAAAAATATAAATTTAAAGGAAAAAATAAACTATCTCCTTGGGTTCATTGTTACAATTTGCCCTTTATTAATATTCAATAAAATTCAGTATGGCAGTTTTACTTACACATTCATCGAAGCAGCAGCCATCGTAAAAGATGCAGGCATTTGGATATTCCAGCAGCCTTGGCATTACTACCTTCTTGGATTATTAAAAGAAAATATTTTTCTCCTATTTGCATTGCCTGGAATTATATTCATGATTAATCGTAGGAAATATTTAATTTCAGCAATATTCATTTTATTTCTAATTTATTTCTCACAGATGCCACATAAGGAGTATAGGTTTTTTATTTTGTTCATCCCCTATATTTGCATTCTTGCTGCATATGGGATAAAAAACACAATAAAACATAAAAATCTAGTTTTGGCATTAGTATTGATAATTTCGTTGGTTTCTGTTTCAATAAATTTCATTTCGGAATCAACAGAAGATTTTGATAGAGCATCAGAATATTATAGATTCCTAGAAAATAAAGACATAAAAAATCGTGTGCTAATCTCAGATCCTACAATAAATTTATACTTAAAAAAGAATGCTGAACTGCTTTATTATCCTGTTTTTAATTCAAGTTTGGCAAAATATTGGCAGTTAGAAATAGCAAAGAGCAATATTGATTATATTTTTATCAACAGTTGCGAAGGAGGTTTAATCTGCCCGCCGACTGACCCGACATGTGAAAGCGAAAAAATCAAACTGCTAAAATATTTAAACCGGGATTATGAAAAAATTTATGAAAAAATTCAAGGTCGTTGTGAATACATTATATTCTCTTCATGAGCTCTTCTTCTAAAACATCTTTAGAAACAGGACCGTCAAATTTCTTATCCCCTATTATTATTGTTGCGCTGCTTGTGACATTATAGTGAATCATCAAAGTTTTAACTAATGGTTCATCCGTATAGTCCTTATCAAAAGACATTACAATTATTTTATCTTCATATCTTTTATTCAACCATGTGAGAATTACTCCTTGCACTGCACTGTTGGTGTCATCCTTAGTGTAAAAGAACAGCACAGGCAAATAAACCTGTTTTCCGCACTCTTCCCTCACATGATAAAGCATATTAAGGAATTTTACTTCAGAAATAAAATATTTCCTTTTAAGATAATCCAAATCGATATTTGAGGCCGTTTCTTTTGAGTTAGGCAATTTGCCCCCAATCTCATTTAATATATATTTCATATGATTCATTCTTGGTTCAAAAATGAGGCATAAATCTCCACCTACATTTTGCAGTAACTCCTGTTCAGCCAAATAACTTTCCGTATCAAGCTCATTTATTTTTATATCACCAAGAATTTCAGTTTCCTTGAAAGAATCAAGCCCCCATCCAAGCATTACGCCAGCTAAAAAAATAGCTACTGTAATTGCCGTGCTTACCACGAAAAGAGATTTAGGATATTTATTTACCATTTTTTACTTACACCGAAAGTCTCCTTATAGACCGCCGTAATCCAATGAAACGATCTTAATATGGGATACAAAAACAGATATATTAATAAAATTAACGGATATTTCCATTTTTCACCCGACACCTTGTGGGCCATATGATATATATAAATTGCTATCGAAAAAGATAATACCATCGGGAATAATATATTCACATTTACATGCATTAGAATATCGAACCAAGAAGGCATTTTTAAGACATCAAAAACCCCTGCCTTAAGCGCAAAAAGTTCCATAGCAAGATTATAACCTTTTGAAAAAAGTTCATAGCTCACTATACTAAACCCAGATATAACGGTTATAAATGTTAAAATATTTACAGGGTATTGAAAAACTCCCATCATCCCAAATTTTTTATTGCCAAACATTTTTTTATATTTAACTGCCGTTTCTATAAAACCTCTAAACCATCTCACTCTTTGCTTCCACAATCCCCGAAATGTGTCTGGTACAGCCGTATAGCTTATGCTTTTTATTGCCATCTTTATAGTATAACCGTGATATCTCAATCTCATTGCAATTTCATAGTCTTCAGTTAGGCTATTTTCATCAAACCCCCCCAACCGTTTAATTAAATCCAGCCTATAAAGGCTCAATGCTCCAGGTGTTACATGAAGAGTATCAATCTTTGACATCAATTCCCGTACTAATTGTGCAAAAAGATATTCCAATCTTTGCAGTTTACCCCACATTGTTTTTGTATTTGTTACCTTAATTGCGCTTATTACTGCACCAACTTCTTTTCCTGAAAAAAATGGAATCAAGTTTAGCAATGCCTCTTTGTCCGCAACAGAATCTGCATCCATACAGCCTACAAATTCCCCATTAGCATATTTTAATCCTACATTCATTGCCGAAGCTTTGCTTTGTCCTGGTTTTCTTTTAATATTTACAAGTAGAATTTTTCTTTCTTTATATTTTCTCAACAGATTCCTCGCAACCTGTTTAGTATTATCGGTAGACCCATGATTTACAATAATCACATTAATTTTATCTGCTGGATAATCCAAAACCATCAAAGAATCAATTGTTTTAGGCAGTGCTTTTTGTTCATTCCAAGCCGGCACAATTATAGAGATGCTAGGCAGTTCTTTCCTCTTAACCGGCTCAGGTCCACTCATATAAATAACCTGTGTCCAAAAAATGCTCAAAAACAATCCAAATATTGAAACTATCCAGAAAAAAAGATCATTCAAACTTCCACACCTCAATGTCTTTGTTTGCATAAACTTTTTGGAACTTAGAACTATGTTCAACAACAAACCTCATTCCATCAACATCCCCTTGCCATATTTCTCTTTTCATTTTTTCATCAATTAAAACATACCCCACATGATACTTATTTAAAAGCTTTTCAGTTTCATTTAAATCTCTTGACATAAAAAGCTTAACAGAATCATCAATTCTCTCTCCCAAATTAGGCGCAAATCTAAAATTATTGTCCATAACATTTTTTCTGACTGCAAGAGCTGAAATCCAAATGCCATTATCTTGGCTAGAAAAAACAACATCCCTACTTGTGGAATTAAGTTTAAGATGATACATTGCATCAACAATCTCCTTTGAAGGTTCCTTATTTTGAATTTCATTAATGTAAGTAAGGCTAGAAAAGATTATTCCGCAAATTATTAAAATTAATGTTAAAGATAACAAAGTTTTACTTTTCCATTCAGTCTTAATTAAATTAGAAATTCCCAATGCGGCAAAAATTGCAAAAGCTAAATTCAAAAATATGAGTGATTCTATGAAAATTAAGGCGGCAATAAAAAGAAAGACTGTAATCATTAATAAGTCTAATGATTGAAAAAATCGTTTATAGTAAAACCTGAAAGAAACCAAAACAATTATCAGCACAAAAATAGGCGCTCCAAGTCTGCCGCCAAAATCTGAGATTAGCCTCACAAAATATGTATTCTGCATGGCAAATATTTTAATTGTTTCAACTAATCCGAAAATTTTTATTGCATTGAAATTCAAAATTAAAAAAACAGCAATAGATCCGAAAAATGCAATAAACCATTCGCCAATAAATCTTCTATTGTAATAGTAAAAATATACAAAAGTGATAATAAGAAACAGTGCAGATATATGAATATTAAAGAGAGCTATTGCTACGGTAGTTAGCAGGGACCATTTATATTTATATTCTAAAAATAGTAAAATTGCAAGTAGCATCAAAAGAAATGAAATTATCAGCTCAGAAAATCTGGAAACCATAAACAGCATCAAGGGAGATATAAGTAATATAAAAAGAGTGATATTTATTTGCATCTTTTCAAATTTGAGTCTTTTTAATATCATAAAAATCAAAATAAAACTGAATATTGCAATAAAGTAAGTAAAAACTATCGCAATGAAATTTATGCTCAATTGAGTAACTGATGATATAAGGCCAATTAACATAGCCCACATATTAAATTGAAACAGCTCTCGGCCACCAAAACTAAGGCTATCGTAAAAGTACCGGTTAAGCATCATCTCTGCATACCTGTGATTAATAAATGATTCTTGACCTACAAAAATTCCCCCCCTCAGTATTAAGGGCAGGGCAAATAGTATCAGCGCAAAAAACAAAAATATATACGCTAATCTTTCATCTGCAACGAACTTTATAGGCCCTTGCTTCGCCAAATTTTGCAGCTTCATCAAAGCATTCTTTATCATCGACATATTTAATCTCCTTCATTCTAAAAAGTTTTTGAGTTTTCTCAGTCCATAAGATATATGAAATTTTATAATTATTAAGTAGTTCGATTGCTGTGCTTTCGACTGATGTCTGATATATTGTATTTAGGTCCCTATATCTTATTTCAACATCTGGAAAAAAAAGATAGTTTGTGTCCATATAATTTTTCCTTTTCGAGACACCTGTTAATATATGTCCTTCTTCCAGTGAAGTAAGGACTATAACTCCTTCACCTGTTTGATCCTTGACCCATTTAAATAATTTCATATCATTTTCGCTAGGCACATTATTCATAACTTCTTTTGCCGTGCTAATTGAGGGCATTACCAGATTCAAAAATATAAAGATAAAAAAGGTAAAATAAAATATATTCCTATATTTTGCAAATTTGGTTTTTTCAATATAATCTATTATATACATAAACCCTATTGAAGACATTATTGCAAAAGAAACACCCATAAACATTAAACCAACAAAAAAATCAATGAATCTTCCAAAGAGCAATAATGAAACGCTTATTATCAAAGAGCCAATCAAATAAACACTCCCCCTATTTTCCGATTTAAGGCCAATTACAATGCCTAATATTCCTAAAAGGAGAGGGACCAATCCGAAACTTAAGAAAAGATCTTTTATTTGTATTTTTATGAAGCTAAAGGATAACAATTCAGCAGGGATGTTCTGCCAAAAAATGCCTGTTCCAAGATTCAGAAGAGGGCCTTTAAAAAAGATTATTGTAAAAAGAAGTGTTAAAAAAACATAAAACATAATTGCTTCTTTGTTAATGTCATCAGAGGGATAATTTTCCACATAGGATATCAAAATATATACCAAAAAAGTCATTGCAAGTAGCAAAGCAATCGGATGCAGCAGCACAAGCACAAAAGAGAGGGATATAAAAAGCCATTGATGTTTTTTCAAAGTCATAAAAAAATACATTAGCATAAACATTGTGGACATAACTAGAGGATATACAGATACTTTATTCAAAAACATGGAATAATTCAAAGGAATAAAACCAGCAATCAACGCAGCAAAAAATGCCGCTTTTATATTGTGTGTTATTTTCAGTGAAATGAAATATACTACTAGGACAATGCTGGCTGAAAGCATTGAGATTAATATCTTGTAAACAAACATTGCAGGAAAGATACTTGCAAGTATAGCTAGGAAATAATGAAAAAGAGGGGGGAAATAATAATCCCTTCCCCCAAAACTTAATTCATCATGGAACATTGGATTGTATGTATTGAGAACGTTTTCTGTCGCTCTAATATTATAATATGATTGATCATCCGAAAAATAATCAGATTGTAGAGAAAAAAATATCATAACAAGTGATACAATCAAAAAAACAACTCCAACTGAAATATGCTTTATAAGGGCCATTCTTCAAAAATCATCATTTTGCGAAATTTTAATATCCTGCTTAGTAGCCGTGCTCTCTTCTTCGATTTTAACTTCATCAACCGCATTTAGCTTTATTTCAGCTTTAACTTCTTTAACTATTTGAGTCTCAATATTAGGTTCATCAACAATATTCTCAGTTTCCAAGGTTTTTTCAAAATCCTCTTTTTTTAATTCACCTTTCTTGGCTTTTTTAAACTTATCAACAACATCTTCAACAACTTTTCCAAACTGTTTAGTTAATTCACTTTCAGCAACATCAAAATAATCAAAAAATTTCTGCGTTAATTTAAGAATCCTTGTTCGGCCGTATTTTTCTGATATCACAAACCCATTTTCGATTAAATAATGTATATGATCATAGGCCTTATTTCCTCTGATTTTAATTAAATCACATTGTAGTATCGGATTCTTATATGCAATTACAGCCAATGATTCCTGTGTCGGCCGGTCTAATTCAGAATCATCTAATAGTTTTGAAGTTACATAAACATAATTTCTTCTTAATGCAAGTTTCCATTTTCCTTCATGCTCTTGAAGTTCCAATGATGATTCTCTAATAGAATAGTCTTTTTTCAGTTCACTTATAACTTCTTTTACAAAACCTGGAGAGCCCATTCCGCAAACTTGACCAATCTCTTCCAAAGTCATAAACCTACCGGTTGTAAAAAGTATTGCCTCAACCTGATTCTTTCTATCTTGCATAGAGGCTATAAATAAGAAATTGCCTTTTTAAATATTTCTATGCCAGTTGGAATTCCTTTATAAGCTTATGTTCCGCTTTTCCAAGCTTCAAAACGCTTTCATAAAGCCTAAAGCTTTTTACTTCAAAAGTCCCAGAAACTTGAGTTTTCTTTATTTTTTCC
>JAGVXY010000032.1 GCA_018303545.1 Candidatus Woesearchaeota archaeon
GCAAATTGCATTTGCAGTTTTGGTTTTGATTCTTGTTGTTTTAGGCATTATCGTTGGCATTTCTAGATGGAAAAGCAACGAAAATGATGAACCTCTAGGTCCTTCAAGCGCTGAAGGCCAAACTTATTACTAAGTGGAGAATTCCTCCCTTAATTTTTTTATTTTATTTTTGAGGATTAAAAATGAATGATGATATGTTGTTTGGAATTTTGAAAAAATCTGTTGAGATGTATGATCTCGAAAGAGAAAAACAAATTAGGGAACGTTCTGCTGATGATCTTGAAACTCAGGTTATGAATTATATTCAACCTACCACGTTTGGTTCTAAAGAGTCTTTGAGTGATTATATTAAAGGTGTTTTGAAAGATGTTAATGAAGAAAATTATGATGAATCTATTGCTGATAAGGTTTTGTCTCGGCTTTATGATAAGTTGGAAAATGGTGAAATAGATGTACAAGTTTCAAATGTGGATTTGTTTAAGTATGCATTAAAAAAGGGTGCAATTAAATCTGCTTATATTGTCCTAGGGCAGCTTACTGATAATTTGCAGGATAGGTTATCAAAATATATCGAGTGGTATGATTGGAAAGAAGCTAGTCGTATTGCTTCGATTTTTAATGTTTCGGTTGGGGCAATTATACCTGCTTATATTGTAAAATCTTATATCCCATTTCCGGATGGAGCTACTTCTGTTGAGAAGATATCATGGTCTATGCTTATTGGGTTCATAACGGGGAGTATAACGTGTTTTCTTGAAGTAGAAATAAGGCCGAAAGGACCGGGATGTTCATTGCCTGGTTTATTTCTTTCTTTACCTATTGAAGCAGGATTATATTTTAAGAATTATATTAAAAGTAAGAAAGAAAAGCTTAGAAAAAATAAAATTAAGGCTGGTTTAAAAGAGATTATTGGTGATTTGGAGGATATCAAACTTTTAGACTGAGAACTTTTAACTTTTATTTTTGAGGATTAAAAATGAGTGGATTTAAATTGAATGAAAAAGGATTTGAATATGCTGTTGGTAAGGCTTATGAAATCTTTCAAGAAAAGTCTAAGTTAAAGATGATGCCACTAGACTTTTAGGTGAAGGTGAGGCTCATGTTGATTCTGAAGTAACATTGAATTCATATTCAAAAAAAGAAGTACTTGAAGTTCTTTTAGAGTCTGGGCAAGACATTACTGAGCAAGACAAACAATTGCTTGCAGAATCTATTCGTGAAGTTTTTAATGAAATTGAAAATAAAGAGGTAAAAATAGGATTAAAAGATATAACTTCTTATTTATTTTCCAAATCTGTTGGAAAAAGTATTGGATATTCTCTTGAATTGGCTTTGTTGCAACCTTTTGCTGGGGCTTTACCGATACCATGGCAGAAAAAACTTGAAGAAAGATTTGAAGGGTATTCTATTAAGAATGCAGTCGTTTCAAATACCATAATTAATATTGTTGCGTATTCATTTGGAACAGCATACTTAATTAGTGAGATGGGTCTTCGTCCCGATAGATTTTATGTTGCCTTTGGAACAACGGTTTGGTGTTATATGGTTATTGGGTTTTGCAAAAATATAGATCTAAGTAATCCTAACGCCTCACTTTATGGAGAATCATTAAGGATTTTTCCTTGGATTTATAATAAATTTAAAAAATCAAAAGATTCACTTTGCTTAAAAGCGAAGGAACATAAGGTAAAAAAGTTATTAGCAGAATAAATTTAAACTTTTAAACTAACTATCCTTGAGATGCCTTCCTGCATAGATACACCATAGATTTTATCGGCTTCTGTGATTATCGTATCGTTATGAGAAATAACTATGTATTGCGCATTGTCAGCATATTTTGCTATCAGCTTAGATAATAATTCTGAATTTCTTTTGTCTAATGCTGCATCGACTTCATCCATAAGGTAAAACGATGCAGGATTATGCTCTTGGATTGCAAATATAAAAGCTAGAGCAGCCATAGTCTTTTCTCCACCCGATAAGGATTTAATATCTAAGAATTTGTTGCTGATAATTCTTACCTTAATATCGACTCCTGCTGAAAATGGATCTTCCGGATTTTCAACTTCTAATAATGCTTCGCCTTTGCTAGAAAGCTTATTAAAAATGTCTTGGAAGTTTTTCTGAATCCTATTAAATGTCTTCATAAACTCATCTTTTTTCTGATTATCAATTTCGAAAATTAAATTTAAAACGTCCTGCTTTTCGGCTTTTAGCTTGTCTGCTTTTTCAAGTAATTGCAAATATTCAGTTTCTAATCTTTCATAAACTTCTAAGGCGCGAAGATTAACGTTACCCATCCTTTTAATCATGTCTTCAAAGCTTTTGATTTCTGCAGCAAGTTCAAGTATTGCTATTCCACGCCTCAATTGAATTTCCTTATATTCCTTGAATTCATGATCCAAACCTTCTTTTTCACCGATTATTTTTGCGCGATCTATTGATAAATTATTCAAACGCTCTTCTGTGCTCTTCAAACGCTCTTCATTTCTTATTATTCGCTTCTCAAGACCCTGAACTTGCTCATTGATTTTGTCGCGCTTTTCAAATAAAGTCTTATATTCTCCATAGAATTTTTTTTGCTCAGATTCTTTATCCCGTACTGCTGAATTTAATGATTTAATCTTTTCTGATAGGGTCTGAATTTCCTGCTTAAATTTCTCTTTTTCAGATTTTGCCGACTCCATTATACCAAAAATTTTCTGCTTTTCAGGCTCATGAATATTCATAAGTTCGTTGTGCCTTGATGCAACATAAGCCTCTTTCTTAGAGACTTCTTCTTTGATGCTTATCTTCTCTTTCTCTAAAAGTTCGAGCTGCTGATTTAATTTTGGGTTTATTGCGCTATTAATCTGACTCTGTAGCGAAGAACGCTTCTCTTTCATAATATTGATATCCTTCTCGAAATCAAGATGCTGTTTTGTAAGTTCTTTGATCTCTTTTTCATAGCTTCTTGAAGATATTTCTTTTATTTTTGATTCAATTTCGTTTGAATCTATCTTTAATCCTGATTCGTGCTCTAATGTGGTAATCTGATTTTCCACTATTGCTTTGCGCTCTCTTAACCTTATAATTTTTTCTTCATTGTCTGATTTTTTCTCTTCTAATGAAGAAATCAATTTTCCAAGCCTTTCTGTTTCTTTGCCAAGGCTATCTAGAGAAGAATCAATCTCTTTTTCTTTAAAGCTGAGCATGGTTTCTTGGCGTCTGAAACCGCCAATCATCGCACCGCTTGTTTCTACTAGATCTCCCTGCAGCGTAACCATTCTTGCACGGCCTATGCCTATTCTTCTAGCTATGTTAATATCATTGACAATTAAAGTGTTGCCGAAAACGTAGGAAAATACAGAGTCATATTTTTTATTATAAGATATGAGATTTGATGCAAAGTCTACAACGCCTTCAGACTTCTTTATATCTTTTACTGAATCTTCAATTACCCTTGCTCGGATCTTATTTAATGGGATGAATGTGACAACGCCTAATTTGCTTTCTCTTAAGTATTTTATGCAACGTTCTGCAGTTACATCTGTATCGACAACCAAGCTGTTTAATTTTGCTCCGGCAGCTACTGAAAGGGCTGTTTTGTATTTACCTTCTACAGTTGCCAAATCGCGAACTAAACCATGAACCCCTTTCTGGTTTGTATCTATGAGCTTCTTTAATGCCATATCCTGGCTGGTGAAATCTTGAAAAATATTCGAACGATATTTTGTCTTCGTCAACTCTTCATTCTTCTGAGAGAGGCTTTGCCTGGCGTTTGAGAGCTGCGCAGAATAAACCGTATTTTCGCTTATGGCCTTGCTTAAATCCATGGCTAATGTTTTGAATTCTGTTTTCAATGACTTTATCTTTTCGACTTTTTCTTTGTTCTTTTTTTCTAAATCTGTAATTTCTATTAATTTTTCTTTAAGGTTTTTTAACTCGTAATCATTTCTTTCTTTATTTCTAAGAATATTTTCTTTTTTATTTATTGCTTCTTGAAGTCGAACTATTGATTCGTCTAATGCCTTTTCAATATTTTTTAATTGACTATCCTTTTCTTCAATATCTGCAATGCCTGAATTTTTCTTTATCTTAGTGATTTCAGAATTTATTTTTGATTCTTTATCCTTTAGATCTTGAACTTCTTTTTTTGTATTCTTTATAAAACTATTAATTCCTTCTATTTTACCGTCTAAATCTTTGATATTTAAATCTAATTCATTCTTGCCGTTTTCGATTCGTTCAATCTCATTTTTACAGACCTTAATGCGAGAATCAACTCTGGCTAAATCAATCTTGGATTCCTGGATTTCTGCGGCAACCTGCTTCTGCTTTATCTCTCCGCTGTTTTCAATCCGTTCATTGATTTCTTTTATTTTTTCTTCGCTTGCTTTTATCTTTTCATTTACTTCATTTGTATCTTCTTTAATCTTTTTTATTGAATTTTCATGCTCAGAAATGCTTGAGTGGATTTCATCTATCTTTTTCTCTTTCTCTTTTATATTCAAATAAATGTGTGTGGCCTTATTTCTTTTTACGTTTTCTTCCAATTCTTTGTATTTAATGGCTTGATCGCGCTCTTTCTTTAATTCTCTTAAATTGGCTTCACGTTCATGCAGGATTATATCTGCTTCATTCAATCTTTCATCAACTTTTTGCAGTTCATTCATTGATTGCTGCTTTTTTTCCTCATAAATTGAAATGCCTGCGATGCCCTCAATTAAGCCTCGCCTCTCTTCAGATTTCATTTCCATGAAATGAATTATGTCCCCTTGAAGAATAATATTATGGCCGTCTGGATCTATCCCTGCTGTTGCTAATAGATCAACAACTTCTCTTCTGTTGACAGTTTGATCATTTATTTTGTATGTGCTATTGCCTTTGTGATTGACGATTCTTGTTACCTTTAATTCTTTTTCTTTTATGGAAGAAAATGCTTTTTCAGAATTATCAAAAAATATTGCCGCATGAGCTTCTTTAGCAGGATTTTTTTTCTTACCCCCATTAAAAATCAAATTTGCACTTTTTTCTGCTCTTAAACCTTTAGCAGAACTTTTACCTAAAACGAAGCATATCAAATCAACGACATTACTTTTACCGGCACCATTCGGACCTATGATAGTGTTATATCTATCTCCGAAAAGTATTTCAGTTTTATCAGCAAAGGATTTAAAATTCCTACACTCTATTTTAGTTATCTTCGTCAAAATTTCAACCTCTTTTGATGCTATGATAAAGAGAGAAATTTCATTTATAAAGTTTTTGATTGTAGAACTTCATGTTCGGGCATAAATTTATTAATTTTAAGCAACTACCTAAGAGTATGAAGCTTATTCTTGTAAGGCATGGCGAAACCTACCTTAATTCTCTGAAAGTACATCAAGGGCATTGGGATGCAATTTTGAGCGACAAAGGCAGACAACAAGCCATAAAAGTTGCTGAAAGACTAAGAAATGAAAAGATTGATGTAGCTTATTCAAGCGATCTTATTCGGGCAGTTAATACTGCGGAAGAAATATTAAAATTTCATAAGAAAGCACCTCATGCAAAAACTATGGCTTTGAGAGAAATGGATGTAGGTATATTCGAAGGAATTTATTCAAATTTAATCAAAGAATATGTTGGAAATGAAACTTACTGGGATTATCAAATTAGCAGGGCTTTATCTGAAGTTAATGAAAAAGTTGTTGGATTTTTAGATGAAATAATGTTTAAACATAAGGATGAAACTGTACTGATAGTTTCTCATGGGGGACCAATTGGATGCTTGCTTACCTATTTTTCAGGTAATAGCATTGATAAAATAAGGGAATATTTGCCTCATGTTAACACTGCTGTGTCTGTTGTAAGACATAACAACAAGGGTTTTTCAATCGAAGTGATAAATTGTGCGAATCATCTTGAATAAATTTTATATACTTAATGAGGTCTACAATTAGATAATGGATTTTTTGACTTTGGCGCTTATTTTCGTAGCCTTATATATTGGATGGAATATTGGAGCAAATCATTCTGCAAATTGCTTTGGAACAACAGTTGGGGCAGGAATAATTTCATATGGTCCTGCAACTTTGCTTGTGGCAATATTTGCGCTGATTGGCGCTGTAATGCAAGGATATAATAACATTAGTACAGTTGGCAATGGGATTGTAAATGCTAACCTCTTTGAAGGGATTGATATTGTTGCAGGATTATTTGGTGCAGCCTTATTAATTACATATTTTACATTTAAGGGACTCCCTGTATCGACAACACAAACCGTAATTGGGGCAATAGTAGGAGTGGGTCTTTTTAATAATTTGACTATAAATTGGGGAATGCTTAGGCAGATATTTTTTTCATGGATTGCAACCCCGTTTATCGCGATTTTTTTAGCTATAATGGGCTATTTAATTCTTTCATTCTTTTTTGGCAGAGGTAAGTTTCTTTTCATTGAAAAAAAGTTAAGGTGGCTGATACTGCTTAGTGGAATGTTCATGGCATATTCACTTGGCGCAAATAATATCGGCAATTCTGTGGGATTGATAGTACAAAAAGGGATTTGGATACCATTCATAGGGGCATTGTTTGGTGGAATTGCTTTAGGCGTTGGATCTATGACCTTTGGCAGAAGAGTAATGGCAACTGTTGGCAGTGGAATAACCGAGCTTGACGAAAGAATGGCATTCTGCGCGCAATTTGGCGCAGGAATAACTCTTTATTTGCTTACAATGTTTAATATACCTGCCTCAAGCTCACATGCAATCGTCGGGGGAGTGATAGGAACAGGATTAGTGAAGGGATTAGCTATGGTGGATAGAAGCGAGATATTTCGGATATTACAAGGATGGATAATTACTCCTATAGGCGGAGCAGCAGCAGGAGTTATTAGTTTGATGATAATGAAATTGATATTTTGAAGGCAAAGTTTAAATATTAAATAAACAACAGAAGGAGTATAAGATGGCATTTAGAATATTAAGTTTTATGGGCTTTGGAAGGAAAACTAAAGAGCAGGAAATAATTGATTTATTGACAGAACATCTTAAGATTGTCAGTAATACAAAATGTGTCCTAGCAGAAATATATGAACTTGCGTTCAAAGGCAAGTTTGATGCTGTTGCTGGGAAAATAAAAGATGTTTTTGAACTTGAAAGAGATGCAGATCAGCTGAAGAAAAAGATAACTATCAAGCTTCATGAGGGTGCATTTTTGCCGACAATGAGAAGAAATCTTTATGATCTAATACTAATTAATGATGTAGTGTGCAATGAAATCCAAAATGCAGCAAGTATGTTTGGGTATCTTAAAATTTTTAAATTACCAAAATCGATTTGGGTGATTCTTGGAAAATTAATTGATAAATCGTGCGAATCTGTTGATCAGTTACAGAAAACATTTATTGCCTTGACTGATTACAATAAGGACATAGATAAAGAGATAGTCAACATGAGGAAGATTGAAAGCGAGGCAGATTCATGGCAGAAAGAACTTTTTGAGACAATGTATTTCAAAATCAAAAGAGATGCGCTGATGATAATGGCTGTTGGGCAACTAGGGCATTTTGTTTCTGAAATTGCAGACAGAGCTCAAGAAGCCAGTGAAAAGATGATGCTGATAAGAATAATGAAGCAATCTTAGAATTGGCTTAAATTTGACTGATTTAAAACTTTTTTATATGAAGACCAGGATTTTCTGAAAATTTCTGGAAATTTATTATAATTTTCTTTCAAAAACTTGTTTGTCTTTGGGTCTGCAGGATAGCCTGAACCAAAATCGATTTTTATCTTGTTTCTTAACTTTTCTATTTCTTTGTCTCTTGTGACTTTAGCCAAAATCGAGGCTGCGCCAACAATGGGATAATTTTCATCGGCCTTATGCTCTGCTATTATGGGAATTGATTTATTGTTCAAAAATTGCATTAAATACTCTTTGTAAGCCTGGAGATTATTCGATGGACAATCTAAAATAACTGAATCGGGATTTTGACTATTGATTAATTTTGCGGAAGTTATTGCTTCAAGCCAATTTAAGTTAAGGTTTGGAGATTCCAATGCCTCATCAATTTCTCTTGGAGAAACGATGATTATCTTATAACTATAAGCCGTTTTTATTATCTTTTCGAAAATTTCTTCCCTCTTCCTTGGAGTTAACTGCTTTGAATCCTTTGCGCCTGTATCTTGTATTAATTTTAAATCCTTTTCATGCATGCAAACTGCCGCCATTACCATTGGGCCTATGACTGGACCACGGCCTGCTTCTTCTATGCCACAAATTAACATAATGGTTTATTTATAAAAAAGAATATATAAAAGTTTGGGTTGAAACCAAAAAATAGATAAATTAATTAAACTTCAGTGAGAAGATTATGGACGGTGATTTGAAATGACTAAAACTGAAGAAAACTTAAAGATTGCATTTGCAGGAGAAGCTCAAGCTCGGAATAAATATACCTATTTTGCAAGAATTGCTGAGAAGGAGGGATTCATATATATAATGAAGATATTTCAGGAAACTGCAGAAAATGAATTGCAACATGCAAAGAATGAGTTCAAACTGCTTAATGGGATAAATGACACAAAAACTAATCTGAAACATGCTATTGAAGGTGAGAATTATGAGCATACTCAGATGTACCCAAAGATGCAAAAAGAAGCAGAAAATGAGGGCAATAAAGAGGCTGCAAAACTTTTCAAGGAAATTTCTGAAGTTGAGGAACATCATGAGGCGAGATATAAAAAATTATTAAAAATGCTTGAAGAGGGTACTTTGTATAAAAGAAAAAATGAAATAAACTGGAAGTGCACACAATGCGGATATATTCATAGAGGAAAAGAGCCGCCTAAAGAATGCCCTTCGTGCAAGCACCCATATAATTTCTATCAGCCAGAATGCTTATGCTTTTCGGATGAATGCGAAATATGCAATTAAATAAAACGGTAAACCATGTAAAGCGCGAAGTTGGCAGGGAAGTTCACTCTAGATTGAAGAGCTTTGAGAACTTATCTGAAAAAGAATGGTTCTCTGAACTTTGCTTCTGCATACTTACCGCTAATTCTAAGGCAGAGACTGCTCTTGAAATACAAAAAGAACTTGGATTTGAAGGCTTTTTTAATCTGCCTTTTTCCAAATTGAGCTCAACTATACGAAAAAATAAGCATCGGTTTCATAATAATAAAGCTAGGTATATAATAGAAGCAAGAAAGTTTAAGGGAATAAAAAAATTAATTTTTGAGAGCGATGAACCTAGAGAATGGCTTGTTGAAAATGTTAAGGGGCTGGGATACAAAGAAGCTTCGCATTTTCTTCGGAATGTAGGATATAAGGACTATGCTATTTTAGATAGGCATATACTTAATGTTATGCTTGAGACCGGAATGCTTGAAAATAAACCAAAATCATTGAATAAAAAGATTTATTTTGAGATTGAAAAAAAATTTAAAGATTTAGCTAAAAAGCTTTGCCTTTCAGCTGCAGAGTTAGATTTTTACTTATGGTATACTAAAACAGGAAAGATTTTGAAATAAAATGGAGGAAATGCAATGAATAATATAGATAGCATTTACAAATGCGAGATTTGTGGTAATGTAGTTTCTGTCATTGAAACTGGAAATGGAACTTTGATTTGCTGCAATGAGGAGATGGTTAAACTGAAAGAGAAAACATTGAAAGATGAAGGCAAAGAAAAGCATGTGCCCATTGTTGAGATTAAAGGAAAAAATGTGCTTGTCAAAATTGGATCAATACCCCACCCTATGACTGAAGAGCATTGGATAGAGCTTGTACAGATTATGAAAGGAGATAATGTAATAATGCAGAGAAGACTGTTCCCAGGAGAACAACCGGAGGTTGAATTTTGCATAAATGATACAAATGGAATAAAAGCAAGAATATTATGCAATGTACATGGTTTGTGGATTAATTGAACGGTGCTTTTTAGTAACCTTTATAAATAATTTTGGCATTCATTAAGGCTAATGCCTCTGTGGCTTAGCGGTATAGCACCACCTTGGTAAGGTGGAGGTCCGGGGTTCAATTCCCCGCAGAGGCTTATCTTTCCGATAAATTTAAAAAGTAAAATAAAACTATTTTTGTATTAAATTATTTGGAGGCAAATAAAATGGAGCTTATAAGAGACGGTATAGATTCATTGGCTATTTTGCAGGATAGCTTTGCAGAGTTTAATCCTGAGTGCAATAGGATTGCAGATTATCTTTTGAAACCATTACAAGGTGTTTCGCTCCCTGCTGGGGAAGATGTCATAAAGGAAATTATTTGCTCAAAAGATTACAAAACTGCACCTATTGGAGCAATAATGGCATGTGAAAAAAAGATTTCAGCTTATTTTGAATCACAAAAGAGATTATGAATAAATAAATCTGCGGGCTAAATCTTTTGAGGTCTGAGAAATAATTTTTTAATTTTATATTAATAAATTTTTCAATAATACAGGTAATCTATAATATTTTTAAGTGGGATATAAAAAAGAAGAGAGTTTTCTAGATTATTTAAATTATCTGCATTATTAACAATAAAAGCAATAATTTTCTTAAAGGGAGGTTATTAAATTGTGCCGTAAATTATTGAGAGTATCATTGCAGTAGCTATCCCTAACATTATTAATCCTGCAATAAGATGCAATAGTTTGATTTTATCTTGTCTTATCTGCTCTAGTTTTTCTGTAGTTGAAATGCCTTTGTAAATTATAAGAGATAGTATAATTAAGGGCAATATAAACACTAAATTATATAATAATAAGTATAATATTCCAATTTCTTTTGTCACCTCTTTTGCTAGCAGTCCAAGAATGACTATATATGGGCCCCCTGTGCAGGGGAGTTCGAATAATGAAACAGCAAATCCGGCAATAAATGCTCCGAAGGGAGAAGTGGCATTATTAAGAATTTTTTTCATGGCTGGTCTCCAGCTTAAGGGCACTTCCATAAGGAATCCTTTCCCATACCAAAAATAATCTTTAACATTTAATAAACCAATAACTACTGCTAATGCGGTGATTATGTAGTAAAAAATATGACTTATACCTGCGGTTTGCAATACCGAAAATAATCCTAAGCCCACAAGGAAATATGAGATATAAACTGCCGCCGTGAATGCAAGACCAAACTTTAATGCTTTTTTCTTATTTGATGCGGAGCAATCGCTTCGAATGCACAATGCTGCAGTCATGAGAATGATTAATACTGCAAATGCACAGGGATTTATTGCATCTACGACTGCTGCAGAGATAACAATTGGAATTGTAAGTCTTTGCGAAAATTCTGTTTTTTCAGGATTTTCTGCTGGAGAGCTATCCCCTATTACCTTTATAGTATTATTTGTTGATATCTTAGAGGCGGGATCTTCGCAATATGCTGTTAAACAATTCTGAATTTCTAATTCGATTGATTTGGCTAATGAGCTACTAAATCCAACGATGACCTTATCATCAATGAAAATTGTAGGCACACCCTCTATCGGAACATTAAATGCTTTAGACACCTGTTCAAATAATTCCCTGCCCTCATCATCTGAATAAACTTCATGCTCATGAATTATTAGGCGAGGATAGGATGGTTCTATTTTATCAAGAAATAGTCTTAATTGTGAACAATGTGGGCATCCTTGACCATAAAAAAGATGCAAATGGATATCATTTTGGGCATCCTGGCCATCTGCCAAAACCCCATTTAATCCAATCATCAAGGTTATCAGAAATAGGGCAAAAATTCTTAATGTTTGCATTTTGAAGGATAGGTTATTTTAGTCCTCCAATCTTTTAATTAGCCGGGGTTTGTTGTTTTTATCAATTGCGGCTAAACCGATTGTTTTTAACCCAGGAATTATCTTTTTCTTTGGAAATATTTTTTTGAGATTATAGATCCCAGATACACAAGCTAAGACAATGGTTGTATCTCCTTTCAATTCGTCTTTTTTCAGCTGGTTAATCATACATGGCGCGCCGATTAAATCAGTATCAACAACAGAATATTTTTCTTTCTTCAATCTTTCTGATAGCTTGACCATCTCTTTTTCTCCACCAGTTCCACATATCTTTGCACAACTATTGCAGGAGACAATACCAATCTTATTTTTTTTATCCAATTGTTTTTTTATATCGTTATAAGGGACTAATTTTGTTAATATCATTTTCCACCATATATTATTTTATTAATAATAGCCTTAAATATTTTTCGGTATTTTATTTCATTTATTAAACTGACTGAGTGCTTTATGGGGTCAAGAAACCCTTAAAAATGTCTTTTAATAGCCTTTAATATATAAGAATGAAACAGCTAAATTTTAAATTTGACCATAAAGTTAATAATGATTAAAACAATAAAGTCATATTATGAAAGACATTAAAAATATATTCACATCAAAAAGACTTTTAGTTATGCTTTTTGTATTTCTTTTTTGGCTTGGATGCTATCTCCTGTTTAATTTTATAACTTCGCTTAGAGAAACATATAATCCAGGTTTTGCTTTTGAAACATCAATACCATTTATACCAGAATTTGTATTTATCTATTTAATGGTGTTCCTAGTAATATTTGTCCCTTTTTTCTTTGTCCGAAAAATGGATTTTTACTTTGCTATGGCCAAATCGTACATATTTGTTATCATTGTAAGCTGTATTATTTATCTCTTATATCCTGCTGAACTTCCAAGATATGAATATGCAATGGATACGTTTTCTGGATGGGCATTGAACTTGCTTTATGCTTTTGATATGCCACATAATCTACTGCCTTCAATGCATGTTTCGATGGCTTTTTTATCTTCCTTCATTGTAAATTCTTATAGCAAAAAATATGGTATTTTTCTAATTGCCCTTTCTGTTCTGATTTCAATATCTACATTATTCATTAAGCAGCATTATATCTTGGATGTGGTTACAGGATTTATCCTTGCACTGATCGGATACTGTGTATTTGTTTACCTAAAAAAGAATAAATTTTTATTTCCAAAATAATCTAGAAAAGAAACCCCTCTTAACTTCTTCTTCTTCATTATATTCTTCGTTTAACAAATTTGCAGCAAGTTTTTTATAAGAAATAGATGCCATTGCCTTTGGATCTGAATTGATAACGAATTCCCTTTTGTATAATGAATGCCTAACGGCAATATCTTCAGGGACAACGCCTATGACTGGTTTCTCAAGCAAGGTTTCAACATTTGGAATGGATAAATCGAATGAATCTTTTTTTGTTCTTGTCACAACGACACCGAGAACATCCTTGCGGAATTTTTCCGATAATTTAATAGTTTTTAATGCCTCTGTGACAGAAGGCATCTCTGGATTTGTAACAACTATGATACTATCCGCCGCTTTTAACGCGGATAAAGTTTCCCGACTCAAGCCTGCAGAAGTATCAATCAAAACAAAATCAGCCAATCCAGTCAAGCCTCTAATGGTTGAAGGTAATTTCTCGACTTTAGCATTCGATAAATCATCGATTGAAATTGAAGCTGGAACAATGCTAATACCTGAAGGGTGATTATATATGGCTTCTGTAATGTGATTCTTGCCTGATAATGCGTGATGCAAATTTATTGGAAATTTAGAAACGCCGACATGCAAACCAATGTTAGGGGTAGAAATATTTCCATCAACAACAATTACAGAATGATTGAATGATTTTAATGCAGCGGCAAGATTTAATGCAGTAGTAGTCTTTCCAATTCCCCCTTTTGCGCCAGCAATCGCAATGAAGTGCGTCATGCTACCTAAAGAATAAAAACAGAATATATAAATCTTACGGGTGATCTTTGATATAGTCTCTGGTAAACTTAACGAAATCTTTTGTCTTATCATAGAATCTGTGGATATCATCTATTGTGACATCGCCAAATTCGGTGGACAAGGTGACATTTTTTCTATATTCATCTTTTTTGCCGAACTCCGACTTATCAATGTTTCTTAAAAGCAAGTAAAAATCAACATAATCTTCGATTTCAATATTGTCATGAAATAATTTATGAAGCATTTCGCATCTTGCCTTTGGAACTAATGATATTTCATCTTTCAATAATCCTTTTTCTTTCAAATGCTCCAAAAATTCAATGATTGAGAAATCAAATGCTAAAATTAAACGTTTGATTATATTCTTGATTATATCAACAGTTCTTGTGTATTTCAATGTAACAAAAATCTGATGATCTGCTCTTTTAAGCTGCGATTTTACCTTATCCTCATCAATATCTGATTCATCCATCATTTTTTGTTATTACTCCCTGAACCTGCAAAAGGAATGCTTTTGATTTATTGGTCATATTCTTTAATTGATCGTAACTTAAAACCTTGCCGCTTGAAATGAGATCGCGCCTGACAACGCTTTCGTTTATTTGCTTTTCTTCTAATGCTTTTGTCAAAATGTGCATGACTGTGATTATATCTTTATCTAACTTATGCGCAGGAATGCATTTTTCTTTGAATAATTCAAATCTCGTATCGGGGTGCGTTGCCATAGGTATGTGCCTATACAACTGTTCATATCTTACCAATGCATCCATAGCATACATCAATGAACGCTGAAGATTCCCTGCAATTGATGTGATAAGTTTTGGATCTTTTATCAGCGGATAGGTCATATATACCAAATGATCTGCTGTTTTGAGGTTCTTTTTTGCCTCATTTATTAAGTAACGAACTTTCTCCATTATATTTCTAGTGATAATATTGCTTCGGCCAAATCTCCATTGCTTTTTTCTAATGCCCCTATTGCTTTTTCTTCAGAGCACTTTGCTTGTGACATTACCGTTTTAACATCCTCTCCCGTATAGTTTTTTAATAATCTATGTTCCATCTTGCCAGTAATCTGCAATGAATCCTGGCCACCCATAGATACTTTTAAAACTTCAGGATTTTGAATATAAATTTCAGAATCTTTTGTTTTTATTATGACTTCTGTAGCATGAATCTCTTGCTGATTGATGCCCATGCGTTTCATGGCCTGCTGTAGCTGTTTAGGATTTACCCCGGGAAACAATTTCAGATACCTCTTGCATGCAAAAATGCCTCGATTATGATAACGACAACAATCATAACAATTACGGCTTTAGGGCTTATTTCTATTTTGCTCTTGTATTCGTCATAATAACGGACTAAGCCACCCATACCAGAAGGCATATGAATATTACTGTCTTTTGCCATTTTCCTTTATATGATGAGGGAGGTTATTTAAAAAGCTTTCTGGTTTTTTGAGGTTTAAATGGGAAGGTCTAATGAGATATTAACCTATTATGATTAATAAGCCTTGTCCGAAGAAATCCGAAAAATTTTCGATTGTTTTGAAAACATCTTTTTATAGAAAAGTTTATATACTTCTAAGTAGTGACTAATTACTCAAAGGATAGGAAGACTATCTAACGACGCTGTGAAAACAGTGAGGAAAGTCCGTCCACCATTATCGGTTGCTTTGCGAAAGCAAAGATCGAGAAATCGATGGCAACCGCTCAGAAACGAAACGGCCTTTCTTGAGCTATGAGCATTGCGAAAGATCCCGCGAGGGAAATGAGATAACCATGCGAGCCTTGAAAGAAAGGAGACGATGAAACGGCGAGCCCCAATTGGTGCAAGTCTAATTTAGACGCTAAGTTGAATGTTAGAACAGAAGAATACTCTTTAATGAGTAATTCTGACAGAAGATGGCTTATTGGCTTCCTATCCTTTAATACTTGAAAAATGGAACTTGAAAATTTAATGAAAAAAGTGTACCAAAGTTTGGGGTTTGATCCTGAAGCTTGCGTTGTCAGGTCTAATCTAGATAAGTTCGAGGCCAAGTTTAATGTTCCAAGTTTTGCAGGGCAAATCTTTTATCTTGATATAAATAACAAAATCGCTACAGGCTTTTCAATGGGTGTTGCTCCAAATTTTAGAAATAAGGGAATTGGTTCTCAACTGATTAAGGCATTAGAAGAATTTTGTAAGAAAGCAGGGATGGATTATTTTATCATTAATCATAATACCAATACAAGGCGTTGTTGGGAAAGGAAGTTCGGATATAAATTAATGACTGAAGAGGAAAGAGATGAATTCTATATCAAGCATATGTATAATTTTAATGAAAATACTGTTTATAAAAGATTAATTTAGAAGTCATATTTATGCTAGATTTCTCTATTTTTTATTATCTTTTGAGAAAAGCTTTTAAATGTCCTTGTTTCTATTTCTAAGTTATCTGTGGGGGTAGCAAAGCCTGGTCAAATGCGCAGGAGGACTTTTCATTTCGAATTGTCCTGCGAAACTTAAGACCAGAGCAAGTGGACACTTACTCATGAAGGTAAGAGATCCTGTCCTTTAGTAGGTTCGAGGGTTCGAATCCCTTCCCCCACATTTATACTTTATTAAAAAAATTTACTACTTGTATTACTGTTTTATCAAGAAATAACTTTTATTTATTTTTTAATTGATAGTCTTGATTTGTTAAGAATCATATATGTTGCCTAACTACGCAAATTCAATTTAAGCCAAAACATTTATAAATTGCCTATAATTTACAACTGCAAAATGAAAGATTTAATTATAAAATCAAAAATACTTGTTTTAATTTTAATGTTGATTGTATCAGCCGTTGGTGTTGTTGCTGCGGATACACCACATAACAGACCGGATTTTTTAGTAAATACTTATACGAATCATAATCAAAATATGGCTTCGGTAGTTGTACTTGATAATGATAATTTTATTTGACCTGGACATCTGAAGTGCAGGATGAAGCCGGAGATGGAGTTTATGCCCAGATATTTAATCGAAGTGGTGAGAAAATCGGTGGAGAGATCCATGTTCCGACAGATGAAATTAATAATGAAAGATGGTCTAAGGCTGTAAAGTTATCTAATGGTAATTTTGTTATAGTTTGGATGGTATATGATTTAAACGGATTTGGGCGGGCGATTAAAGCTCAGACTTTTACGCCTGATGGAAATAAAATATTTGAAGAAAAGGTATTAACTGAAAATAATGATTTTTACAGTCCCTTGTATGATATTACACCTTATAATTATTATCCTGCGGTTGTAGCTGTTGATGACGGGATTATTGTTGCGTGGACTGAATATAGGAAAAATGTTACTAATGGGTATGAAATTTATGCTCAAAAGTTTAATAACAGATTGTTCCCTATTGCTGAAAAAATCAAAGTTAATACTTGTGATAATGGGAATCAGGAAAATCCTACTATTGCTGTTTCACCTTTAGGGAAGGTTATGATTGTTTGGCAGACCATACTTGCACAGTCTAGTGATTATGCAAATGTAAGCATTTCAGGTCAAATGTTAGATTCAGATGTTAATTTAATTGGCGGTGAGTTTCGTGTGAACCCTGTGACTTACGGGAGTCATGTTGGTGCTTATGTTAATGCGCTTAATAATGGGAATTTTCTTGTGACTTGGACCAATAGAGAATATACTTCTCCTTATACCGTTCAATCTTTAGGGCAAATATTTAATGAGAATGGGATGCCGATTACTAAAGGGTTCAAGGCAAATACAAACACAGGTTATAATTTTCAGGTGACTAATAATGTGCCTTTGTCAAATGGCGGTTTTGTTGTGGTTTGGGATGCTGTATATGATTATACCAAAGGGTATGAAGTCTGGGCGCAGTATTATAATCCGCAATATAAAAAGATGGGTGCTCAGTTTAGGGTTAATGTAAATCAGACCAATGTTTACCAAAGAACACCAAGGTATCCTGCTGTGGCTGCGTTCTCTGATGATGGATTTGTATCTGCGTATAATGTTTATGGGTTAGTTGAAGGTTCAGATTACAATCTATTGGACGTGTTTGGACAGATATATAATTGGGACGAGATAAGACCTAAAAAATTATAAATGCCAACTAATTATTAATTCAATTATGCGGGAGTGCCGGAGTGGTCAAACGGGCTAGGTTGAGGGCCTAGTAGCTTAGTGCTTGCGCGGGTTCGAACCCTGTCTCCCGCATTAAGAATAATATATCTTATAAAACAGGAATGCTTATAAATTTACTTTGTGTTTTAATTTTCAATATTTTATTGTTTTGGAAGAGGTGAAAGGCAATGCTTTCTAAGATTAAAAAAAGGGACGGCGCAATAGTCGATTTTCAAAAAGAAAAGATTGCAACAGCGATATTTAGGGCTGCTGAGGCTGTCGGTGGAAAAGATAAGAAAATAGCAGATGAACTTGCTGAAAAAGTCGTTATTTATTTGGAGGAATTAGGATTCTCAACAAAAAAAATTCCAACAGTTGAAGATGTGCAGGATGCAGTAGAAAAAACATTGATTGAAAATCAGCATGCAAAAACTGCAAAAGCCTACATAATTTACAGATTAGAGCATAAAAAAATAAGGGAAGTAAAGTCAATGATGGGCGTTAAGGATGATATAAAATTAACGGTCAATGCCATCAAGGTATTAGAAAAAAGATATTTAAAAAAAGATGAGGTCGGAAGAGTTACTGAAACACCAAAAGAAATGCTATTAAGAGTTGCACATAACATTACCTCTGCTGAAAAAAATTATGGAACACCTAAACATGAAATTGAAGAATTAGAAAACAAGTTCTTTGAAATGATGATCAATCTAGAATTTATGCCCAATTCTCCAACATTGATGAATGCAGGAAGAGAATTGCAGCAGTTAGCTGCTTGTTTTGTATTGCCTGTTGAAGATGATATGGCTGGAATATTTGATGCGATAAAAAATGCGGCATTAATACATCAGTCTGGCGGAGGAACAGGATTCTCATTTTCGAGATTAAGACCAAGGGGGGATATAGTAAGATCTACTATGGGTGTTGCTTCAGGACCGATTTCATTCATGAAAGTATTTAATGCTGCAACTGAAGTTATAAAACAGGGCGGAACAAGAAGAGGGGCTAATATGGGCGTGCTAAGAGTGGATCATCCTGACATTCTGGATTTTATAGTTGCAAAAGAAAGAACCGATGCTTTGAATAATTTTAATATTTCTGTTGCGATAACTGATAAATTTATGAAAGCTGCCAAAGAAGACAAGCAATATGATTTGGTGCATCCAAAAAATAAATTGCCTGTTAAATCCTTAGATGCAAAACGGGTTTTTAATTTAATCTGCACAATGGCCTGGAAAAATGGAGAACCAGGGGTAATATTTATAGACCAGATGAATAAATCTAATCCTACACCTTTGCTTGGAGAGATAGAGAGCACTAACCCGTGCGTTTCTGGAAATACTTTTGTTTCAACAGAAAAAGGATTGGTTAAGATTAAAGAAATAGCTGGGAACCAGATATTACTGCAAAAAGAAGCGCAATTGCAAAAGGCGTTAGCTGTATTTAAAACAGGGATTAAAGAAACTTATAAATTAAAAACAAAATCGGGCTATGAAATTAATGCGACCGCAGACCATAAGATCTTAACAGAAAATGGCTGGAAACAATTGGGGGATTTAACTGAAAATGATTCAATTTATGTTCAGAAAAATTA
The DNA here is from genome assembly GCA_018303545.1 of Candidatus Woesearchaeota archaeon. Taxonomy (GTDB): domain Archaea; phylum Nanobdellota; class Nanobdellia; order SCGC-AAA011-G17; family JAGVXY01; genus JAGVXY01. The sequence goes on from JAGVXY010000032.1 coordinate 19,412, forward strand.
TCAAACAAGGGATATAAATTTTGAATTTATTTATGATTGTGTTGAATCAATAACTCCAAACGGACTTGAAGAAGTTTATGATTTGATTGAACCTAATACAAGATCTTTTATCGGCAACGGAATTGTTGTCCATAACTGCG
>JAGVXY010000033.1 GCA_018303545.1 Candidatus Woesearchaeota archaeon
ACAATGTACAAGAAGTGCAATCATCGAATTAAATCTTTGATTGATTCTAAAGAAAACAACCAGTACAAATCGTTAAGTTTGGAGATAGAACTTAGAGATTCTTTAATTACCCGAATCGAAGTACTGCTTGATGAATTATTTAAAAATGAGACAGATTTATGCTATTCTAATGGAAAAAAGCTTAGACCCCTTATTAAAACAAAAGGATTAATTGAGGCGTATAATTATTTGAGAGTAGAAAATGCGAAAAAGGTTGAGATTGTAAGACTAAAAGATAAAATCCCTCCTGATAGATTGGATATACATCTTTCAAAAATGGGTTCAAGAGTAAAAATTATTAATGAAATGCCCTTGGACCGAATTCTAAGATCAGAAGGGTGTAATTTTTATGTACTTGAAAAAGTTGAGTATTATATAGATGATAATAATCAGAAAAAAGAAAAACGTGAATGGCTTGAAGAGATATATCCTGCTTCAACAAGAGAAGAAATCGAAATGATTAGATTATGCATACTTGCTGAGTTGAAAAGAAAAATCAAAAATCCGGAATTGGATCTTGAAATCATTATGGTCCCAAAAAGGAATGCTGTTCCATTCTATAATGAAAAATATGCCGTTATATATGATAAATCATCAAAAGAAATAATTTCTATTTCTAAAAACATTAGAGAATGGAGAAAAAATAAGATTCAAACATTTAGTGGTGGGAATATTGCTTATTCTTTTTTGACTCCAGAAGAAATTGAGAGAGAATTCCGGATCATTTTAAAACCTAAAGAAAAAAAAGAAGATATCTATCCTGATGAATTTACTGAAGAAGAAGTGATTGTTGAAGAAGATTTGGAAAACCAGTGCGCGTATAGCATAGTAGACATTGATGAAAAACAAAGCCTTATCAAGTTTGATGAATTTGTTTTAAGGCATAAACATGGATTTACCATTTTGGATTTGCACAATTCAAAAGAAAATTTTGTAGCTGCAGTGAATCCATTTGATTTGGCTAAAATTGATATTAACGAGGTGTATATGAATCTTGAGAAAAGCGGTTATTTTTTGTTTACAAAAAAAGGCTATACTGACATTAACGTAAAAATGCCCGTAACCCCTTCCGATATTTCGGCACCAAATGAATTTGTAAGAGGAGATGATGGTTTTCTTTCAATAAAAAGATGAAAATGATTATTGGGACTTAGATTTTACTAACCCGGAGAATGATAATAAAAACATAGATAAATTATTTCCTTTTGGTGATTAAAGCCAAAACCTTAATAAACTATTTCTTATTTATTATGACAAATGGAAGAACTGATAAGGAAGTTTGCACTGCAAAATGCGATATTCTATAAGGGAAAGGCAAATCCTGGCGCGGTTATAAGTAAGGTCTTAGGCGAGGATAATGCCCTTAAGAAAAATATAAAAGAAGTCGCCAAAAAAATAAATGAGATTGTTAAAAAGGTTAATTCATTGACATTGGAGCAACAAAAGAAAGAATTAGAAAAAATAGACCCAGAAATGCTTGAAAAAAAAGCTAAAGAAAAGAAAGATATTTTCTCTGTATTGGATATTAAAGAAGGGGATAAGATAATAACTGCGTTTCCACCGGAGCCGAGCAAGTACCCCCATATAGGGCATGCAAAAGCAATATTATTAAATTATGAATTAGCAAAAAAATACAACGGAAAGTTTATCCTACGGTTTGAAGATACAAATCCAAAATTAGCAAAAACTGAATTTTATAAAATACACTTGGATAATTATGCTTGGCTTGGAATAAAACCGGATGAAGTAATCTATGTTTCAGACTACATGAAGAAGTTCTATGATCTTGCTGAAAAATTAATCAGGCAAGGAAAGGCATACATGTGTACCTGCCCAATAGAAGAACTAAGGGAAAAAAGATACAAAGGGATAGACTGTGACTGCAGAAACAAAAATATTGACCTTAATCTTGAATTATGGAAAAAATTCTTTGATGCAAAAGAAGAATCAATGGTGCTAAGATTAAAATTAGATATGCAAAGCCAAAATACCACTATGAGAGATCCGACAATAATGAGGATAATAGATCATGAGCATGCAAGGCAGAAGAAAAAATACAGAGTCTGGCCAAATTATGATTTTGAAAATGCCGTAATGGATGGGTTGTTTGGTGTGACACATAGAATGAGATCTAAAGAATTTGAAATAAGAACACCTTTACAAAGATTAATACAGGAGATGCTTGGCTTCAAAAAAACTGAAAGCTATGAATTTGCTAGATTCAATTTAGTAGGTGTTGAAAGTTCTGGAAGAATAATTAGAGAAAAGGTAGACTCTGGAGAGTTAATCGGATGGGATGATCCCACTTTGACAACATTGGTTGCATTGAGAAGAAGAGGATTCTTACCTGAGGCAATAAAAGAATTTGTTTTAGCAACTGGAATGACAAAATCAGAAGCTACTCTAACCTGGGACGATTTAATCATACATAATAAAAGAATACTTGAACCGGTTATTCCAAGATATTTCTTTTCGAGTAAATTGGAAAAAATCAAGATAGACAATGCTTCTGCAGAACATGAAGTTGAAATACCTTTACATCCTGAAGCAAAAATGGGCATGAGAAAAATAAAAGTAAAAGATGAATTCTACATAGATGACAAATTAAGCAATGGCAATTATAGACTGATTGAATGCATGAATTTTGAGCATAAGGCAAAGAAGAATATATTCTTATCTGAGAAACATGATAAGGAATTAAATGCAAAATTAATCCACTGGGTCTCTTTAAAAGACAAATTAATAGATATAGAAATAATGATGCCTGATAAAAAGATAATTCGAGGGAAGGCTGAAGGTGCGCTAATTGATGTTAAGGAAGATTCAATCGTGCAATTCATGCGTTTCGGATTCTGCAGACTGGATAAAATCGAAGATAAAACTTATAAATTCTGGCTTACGCACTAAACAAATTGATGAATATTTTCACTAAAAAGCTATACTTTTGGGTTAAACAGGGCTGTAAGTGAATTTCTCGTGATTTGTACAAATCAAAACATTTATAAAGGGGGGTCATTTTTTAGTAAAGCTATAATCAATGATTTGACAAAGGAGATTATGAAAATGGAACCTACAAAAGAAAATATTGAAAAAGCGTTGGAAATTATAGAAATTGCCAAGAAAACAGGCAAAATAAAGAAAGGCGTAAATGAAACAACCAAAGCAATTGAAAGAGATTCTGCGAAACTTGTTGCCTACGCTGGAGATATTAATCCTCAGGAGATTGTTATGCATCTAGATCCATTGTGTGCTGAAAAAAAGATTCCTTGCATTAAGGTTAATACAAGAGAGGAACTTGGAGCAGCAGCAGGTTTAGGGGTACCTACCACAAGTGTGGCAGTAATAGATGCTGGCGAAGCCAAATCAATGCTAAATGAGTTAAAAGAATAAAAAATGGCACAGAAAGAACAAATTAAAGAGCATGATGCGCAAAGAGACGCACCAAAGAAAGAACCTGTAAGACAAGAAGGAAAGGGACTTTTTACAGAAGCTTATCCTGCAAGGGTTGAAGAAATTGTAGGCAGGACAGGTACAAGAGGGGAAGTTACCCAAGTCAGATGTAAAATTCTTGATGGAAGAGATAAAAATAAAATCCTTACAAGAAATTGTAAAGGTCCGACGAGACCTGGAGATATTCTAATGCTTAGAGAAACAGAAATCGAAGCCAGAAAGATGACCAAGGGGAGGAAGTAAAAATGGCAAAATGTAGTTTTTGCGGATATCAGTTGGCTCCCGGTTCTGGAAAGAAATATGTTGAGAATTCTGGAAAGGCTTATCACTTTTGTTCTGGAAAGTGCGAAAAGAACATGATGGTTCTTAAGAGAAAATCCAGAAAGATTAAGTGGACAAAAGAATATAAAAAAGGGGAATAAGATGATAGAAAGAACTTTAGTTCTTGTCAAGCCGGATGGCGTTCAAAGGGCCTTGGTTGGAAGAATAATCCAAAGATTTGAAGATGCCGGCTTAAAAATAGTCGGCATGAAAATGAAATGGGTTGATGCTGATTTTGCTAAAAAACATTATGCTGGAAATGTCGGCAAAAAGTTTTACCAATTCTTAGAAAATTTTATTATTTCCGGTCCGGTGATAGCAATGGTTTTGGAAGGTGTTTCCGCTGTTGAAGTTGTAAGAAAATTAGTCGGTGTGACTGAGCCAAAAGGATCTGCTCCAGGAACAATACGCGGAGATTTTGCGCATACAAGCTATGATCATGCGGACGAGAATAAAAAATCAATCTCTAATTTAATTCACGCTTCGGGAAATAAAGAAGAGGCTATTGCAGAAGTCATGCTTTGGTTTACAGAGAAAGAAATGCATACTTACAGAACAGTGCACGAAGTTCATGTTTTTTAAGAATAACTCTTTTCTATACTAAATGTTTTATTATAATGTTGATTATAAATATATTTCCTTATTAAATCCAATGAAATATTCTCTGAATTTGTGTGCCTTAAGTAAATCAAATAACAGGTTTTAAATTTTAAATCATTTATATCTGCCTGCAGTCTAATCCATTTATTTAATTCTTTTAATTTTTTCTTTGTTTTTCCCATTGATACTAATTCAAAAGGGCCTTCTATTAAATCATTTAATCTTGGAAGAGAATCTTCGCAGATAGTATATTTTGAATCATACTTATCAAAAAAGGATATTGCTTTATTTGATATATTTGTAACTAATGCCAAATAGAAGTCTCCTCTTTGATTTAATGATATTGAATGCATAAGGTAAATCATTTTTTGAATGCTGAATATAAACTCATTTGACGCTTTTGCTACACTAGACCAACGGGGTCCATAAATTTTTACTGTTGCGTCGGCAAGTTTTGAAAGATTTGCGCTTCTTTCTAAATAGGACACTGATTTTTCTTTTAATGCTTCTAAATTTACTGGTTGATCCCTTATTGCGTCAGAAATTAATTTTTTGGTTTCATTTTCAAATATATTTAAATTAATCTCTTGTTTTTTTCGGAAATGATTGTAATTTTTTTGATGCATTTCTTTTTCAGTCAAAAGCTTATTTTCTATATTCTCCCTGTAAAAAGCAGAAGAAATGCCTATTTTATAAGCGATGTTTTCAAAATCTTCTTTTTGAATAATTAGTGGTTTTTTTACTAAGAGGTGCGCATATTTCTCCTGGAATTCATGCAAACTTGCTACATGCCAGGGTTCTTTCCTGGTCAAAAGGTAGTCTATGCTGTGCTTGAAAGATCTTTTTTCAATTGAATGATGTCTGCCCAAAATTGAGTTTACCTCATTCAAATAAAGATTTAATACTCTCATTAATTCCCTTATTCTCTGATTTGCCACCCGAGAGACAGATGGATCTTTATTTATCTTTATCAAAAATTCTAAATTATTGCTCATTTTTTTGAGTTTTGCAGAACTATTTAATAAACTTTCTATACCTAAATTAATAAACATTCTCTTTATCGCTTAATTCTAGCGTAGAATCAATTTCTTCAGCTATTTCTTTTAAATCTTCGAAAGAACGCTCCATATCTCTTCTAATCTCTCGGACTAATGCTTCTAAATTTGCTACCCTAAGCATATATCTTCTGCCTTCTTTAACCACTATTCCTGCTTCCATAAGCTTATTTAGATGGTGGACTACTGTCCCTCTGGTTAAATTGCACCTTGCAGCTAGTTCATCTGAAGAGATCATATATTTATTCTTGGCTGCCTTTAATAACTCAATAAATAAGCGATAGCAGCTCTTTTCCTTGTCCCTAATGTTAAACAATCCAAATGATTTAGAAAGCCATTCAATGTCCGTATTAAGGTCTCGCTTAACCGGTTTCCTAACCCTTATTATTGTTACCCTGCTTAAGTATTCCACCATGAAGTATAGGTAAGACCGAAACATTTATATAGTTTTTGTCTATCTTAGATTATCAGCGTTGATTTAAAGTCAACACAGGTGATAAAATGGCAGATAAAAAGAAAGAAAAAATAACAAAAACATTTGATGAAAAGGAATTTGTTGAGACACTACAAAGACTGCAGGCTGAGTTTGAGAACTATAAAAAGAGAACAGAAAATGAAAAGTCTAAAGTTCTTGAGTATGCAAAAGTAAACCTGCTTCTAAAGTTAATAAATTTGAATGATGATTTTGATAGGACGTTGACTGTCATTGATACTGCAGACATTAAAACTGTAAAAGACGGAATTGAAATGATTTCAAACCAAGTTAAGAAGATATTGCATGAGGAAGGGGTAGAGGCAATAAATTGTGTCGGAGAAAAGCTAGACCCATTCAAACATGAAGTTTTGCTTAATGGAGAATCAGACAAAGAAGATAATACGATAATAGAAGAGTTTCAAAAAGGATATTTGTTCAAGGGCTCTGTATTAAGGGCAAGCAAAGTTAAAGTTTGCAAAAATAATTCAAAAACTCAGGAGGGCAAGTAAAATGTCAAAAGAAAAAATTATAGGAATAGATTTAGGCACAAGCAATTCTGCTGCCGCAGTTATGGAAGCAGGAAGGCCAACGATAGTACCTAGCGCAGAAGGTGCTTCATTATATGGAAAAGCATTCCCTTCTGTTGTTGCGTTCACAACGGACGGGCAATTGCTAGTCGGAGAGCCGGCAAGAAGGCAAGCTATTAGCAACCCAGAAGGAACAGTAATGGCCATCAAAAGAAAGATGGGTTCAAATTACAAAATAAAGATACATGGAAAGGAATATACTCCTCCGCAAATCTCTGCATATATACTACAGAAGATAAAACATGATGCTGAGGCATTTATAGGCTCTAAGATTTCTAAGGCAGTAATCACAGTTCCAGCTTATTTTGATGATGCACAAAGACAGGCAACAAAAGATGCAGGTTCTATTGCTGGATTGGAAGTCATTAGAATAATCAATGAACCTACTGCTGCTTCACTAGCATATGGGTTAGATAAAGGGCAAAAACAGCAAACCGTTCTAGTATTTGATCTTGGAGGCGGAACTTTAGATGTCACAATAATGGATTTAGGAGAAGGTGTCTTTGAAGTCAAATCTACCTCGGGTGATACACAATTAGGCGGAACTGATATGGACAATGCTGTGATAAATTATATTATAAAGAAGTTTAAAGATGAGCATGGCGTTGACTTATCTGATGACAGCACTGCATTGCAAAGAGTGAGAGAGGCTGCTGAAAAAGCAAAGATAGAACTTTCAAATGTTCTTGAAACAGATATTAATCTGCCTTTTATCACGGCAACAAATGCAGGCCCTAAACATTTGGTTATGAAACTGACTAGAGCAAAATTAGAAGAACTAGTAGAGCCGATAGTCAAGAGATGCAAGAAGCCAGTTGAACAAGCCATAAATGATGCAAAAATATCTGCTAAAATAATAGAGAAAGTTATCTTAGTAGGCGGACCTACAAGAATGCCTATAGTGCAAAAATTTGTGGAAGATATATTTGGAAAGAAAGTTGAGAGAGGCGTTGACCCTATGGAATGCGTCGCTTTAGGCGCTTCAATCCAAGCTGGAGTTTTATCTGGTGAAGTTAAAGACATATTATTGCTAGATGTTACACCTCTGTCTCTAGGCATAGAAACTTTGGGAGGAGTATGCACAAAACTCATTGAAAGGAATACCACTATACCCACTAAGAAAGTACAGGTATTCTCAACCGCTGCAGACAATCAGCCCGCTGTTACAGTAAATGTGCTACAGGGTGAAAGAGAAATGGCTGCAGACAACAAAACATTGGGTCGATTTGAGCTGACGGGCATACCTCCTGCGCCTAGAGGAGTACCACAGATTGAGGTAAGCTTTGATATCGACGCTAATGGAATAATGAATGTCAGCGCTAAAGATTTAGGAACAGGAAGAGAGCAGAAGATAACCATTTCAGGAAGCAACAATCTGTCTAAGTCTGAAGTCGAAAGAATGAAGAAAGAAGCGGAAGCTCATGCGGATGATGACAAGAAAAGGAAAGAATCCATTGAAGTGAAAAATCAGGCGGATACCCTGATTTATTCAACTGAAAAAATGCTTTCTGAGTACAAGGAAAAAATTGACAATGAAACCTCTGCAAAAATACAGAAAGAGATAAATGAGCTTAAAGAAGCAGTTAAAAGCGATGATACTGAGAAAATAAAGAAGAAACTTGATGAAGTAAATAAAGTTGCTCAGGAAATCGGCACAAAGATGTATCAGCAGGCACAGAAAGAAACTGCAGAAAAGAAAGACGATAAAGCAGTTAATGCAGAATTTGAAGAAAAAAAGGATGAAAAGGATTAAAAACCCTTTTTTACTTTTATTTTATTATGGCTAAGGATTATTATAAAATACTGGGCGTGGAAAAAAATGCTTCGAAAGAAGATATAAAAAAAGCTTACAGAAAATTAGCTATGCAGTATCACCCAGATAAAAATAATGATGCGGGAGCCACAGAAAAATTCAAAGAAATAAGCGAAGCGGCGGCAGTACTTTCTGATGATGAAAAGAAAGCGCAATATGATCGATTTGGTTCTGCTGGACCGCAAGGTGGTTTTGGCGGATCTTCTGGATTTGAAGGGTTCTCAGGATTTGATGATATAAATGATATTTTTGAATCATTCTTTGGAGGAACTTCTAGAAGAAACAGAAAAAGAAAAGGATCTGATTTGAGATATGATATTACTATCGATTTTGAGGATGCTGCTTTTGGCACTGAGAAAGAAATTCAGTTCGAGAGAATGGATAAATGCAAAGAGTGTGATGGAAAAGGATATAGAAAAGATTCTGATGTTGAAGAATGCAGCCACTGCAATGGTTCTGGAAGAGTAACCAAAGATGTAAGAACACCTTTTGGACTTTTTAGGCAGTCTGCAACTTGCAATCACTGCTCGGGCGAGGGAAGAGCAATTAAAAATCCCTGCAAGGAATGCAATGGGACTGGCAAGAGTTCTAAGAGGGTAAAATTAAATGTTAAAATCCCTGCTGGTGTTGATGATGGTTCTACTTTAAGGATTGGCGGAGAAGGGATGGCTGGTGAAAGAAGCGCTGGAGCAGGCGATATGTATATTGTCGTTCATGTAAGACCTCACAAATATTTTGCAAGAGATGGAACAGATTTACATATTGAAGTTCCGATATCTTATGCGCAAGCGGTTTTAGGTGCTAAAATTGAAGTGCCTACTTTAGAGAAACCTGTGAATATGAAAGTGCCTGCCGGAACAGAATCTGGAACGACTTTCAGACTTGAAGGCAAGGGTATGAAAGATGTTGACGGATGGGGCTATGGTGATTTGCTTGTAAAAGTTAACATTGAAGTGCCTAAGAAGCTTTCAAAGAAAGAAAAAGAATTAATTGAGAAGCTTGCTGGTGTAAAAGAAGAGCCTTCTAAGAGTTTCTTGGAAAAAATGTTTGGAAAATAACTTTTTATTTCTTCTTAGAACCAGTTTCATGGACTTTCTTTATTCCAATCCAAATAACTAGCACTAATTCCAAACCTAAAAGAATAACTCTAGGCCATTTGCCTATGTTGCCAAAGACACGCATGGTAATCTGAATCATGGTCAAAATTCCACCGAGTAACATACCACCGGCGATAGCATCTATGCTTAATGGCAAGTACAGGCCTAATAGGATAAGCAATAAACCAATTGGAGCAGTAATGTAAAATAAATTCCGATTATATTTTTCATCGGCATCCATGTAATCTCTTTGGCAGTAATCACACTTCTCTTTAGAAACACAGCCATCTGAATCATACTCCTGAGTTATCATCCCTTTGCTTATTGCGCAATCGGTTCTCATCTGCTGATCGTAAGAGAAATTGCACGATTCACCCAACTTATTTGGAATCATTTGCGGAATGCTATACTGATCAAAACAATAATCCTCATATTTTGGCTCTGAATAAATTGCTTCAATCAAGAAACCAATGAATAAAGCGGCTAGAACACCTACGCCAATGCTTAACATCACCTTTTTTAATTTCATAGTAAAAAATTAAGTCAATTGAATTTATATATCTTTTCTTTAGAAAATAGGGCTGCGGGGACTCGAACCCCGGACTCCCACCTTGTGAAGGTGATGTCATAGCCACTAGACCACAGCCCTGGAATGAATTAACATTTAATTGAATTCATATTTAAACTTTTTTGATTTTTACGCTTAAAAGTTCCATTCTAAACATAATTTAATGAAGGTTTTAAAAATAATGGCAATAAGATTATAAATTATGAAAACCGTAAAAACTCTAACCAAAATAGTAAATGAATTGTGTGCTGTTATTGAAATGCCCAAGAAATATTACACGGCTGTTGAAATTTACAAGATATTATGTAATGGCATCTGCAATATGGCAAAATGCGAATATTCCCATTGGAAATATAAAAATAGAACCTAAAACCATAATCTTTAAAAATCAGGTGGGATATAAATTAATTCTAATGAAAGATATTTATGAGATTATTTTCCACGCCAGAGCTGGGCAGGGAGCTAAGTCTGCGGCACAATTTATAGCTGAGACTGCCCTGAAAGAAGGAAAAGAGATGCAGGCATTTCCGGAATACGGTCCTGAAAGAACTGGGGCCCCTATGAGATCTTTTGTAAGGATTTCTGAAAGAGAAATAAGGAGTTTTGAACCGATTGTGCATCCTGATGCAATAATAATACTGGACAGCTCCATTGTGGGGTCTGTTGATGTTTTAGCCGGAGCGACTAAAGATACATTAATAATTTTAAATACTGGATGTAATCCTAAAGAATGCATTCCTGAAAAAGACCTAGTGGGGGAATTACACACTATTGATGCTACAGCAATAAGCGTGGGCATTCTAGGCAGAAATATTCCTAATTTAATTATGGCTGCTGCATGGATTAAATTAACTAAGAAAATAAAGTTTGAAGATTTTATTGGAAAGGTAAGAGAAACTTTTGAGCCTAAAATTGGCAAGGAAAAAACTGAGAAAAATATCCAAGCAATGAAAAAAGCTTATGAGGAAATGAAATGAAAAAATCTGAGCCCAAGAAAAATGCAAGAGAAATTCCGATTGGCGGTATGATTACTGATTCAGGTTCTTCTTTGAAAACTCACACAGGGAGCTGGCAAACTTTTCAGCCTAAGAGAGATTCTTCAAAATGCATTAATTGCGGGCTCTGCTTTGTTTACTGCCCGGAAGACTGCATTGCCTATAAGGAAGGGAAAATCTCTGATGCTAACATGACTTACTGCAAAGGCTGCGGAATATGCGCCAAAGTATGCCCTGTGAAATGCATAAAAATGGTGGAGGTGTGCAATATTGGAAAAAAAGATTAAGCCCATGACTGGAGCTGAGGCCGCAGCAGAAGCAATGAAGCAAATAGATCCAGATGTTGTTGCCGTTTATCCTATAACGCCGCAAACACCTATAGTAGAAACTTTTGCACAATTTGTCGCTGATGGTGAAGTCAAAACAGAATTAATCCGGGTTGAGTCTGAGCATTCTGCAATGTCTGCTGTTGTCGGAGCTTCAACTGCGGGAGCAAGAGCGATGACTGCATCTTCCTCTGCCGGATTAGCTTTAATGTGGGAAATTTTAGGAATAGCTTCAGGGCATAGATTACCTATAGTGATGCACATTGCAAACAGAGCATTATCTGGTCCGATAAATATTCACTGTGATCATTCTGATTCAATGGGGTGCAGAGACCACGGATGGATACAAATCTATTCTGAAAATGCACAAGAAGTATATGAGAACACTTTCTTGGCGGTTAGACTTGCTGAAAAAGTTTTACTGCCTGTAATGATAATGCAGGATGGGTTCATAACTTCTCATGCGGTGCAGAAAGTAAAACTCTATCCAGAACTTAATAAATTTGCAGGAGAGTACAAACCGGAATATTATTTACTTAATATTAAAAAACCATTTACTGCTGGGCCATTAGAACTTACTGATTATTATTTTGAATCAAAATATCAACAGGCCCAGGCTATCTTGAAAGCAAAAGAAGAGTATCTTAAAATAGGAAAAGAACTTGAAAAAATTACTGGAAATAAATATGATTTATTTGAAGAATATAAATTAAAAGATGCTGAGAGGGTTATTGTAACTTCTAATTCTACAGCAGGAGCAACAAAAGATGTTGTTGATTTATTAAGGAAGAATGGCGAAAAAGTCGGTTTGCTTAAAATAAAACTATTCAGGCCTTTCCCATACGAAGAGATTGCAAAAGCATTAGAAGGAAGGAAAATTGCTGTTCTTGACAGATCAGAATCTTTCGGAGCTTATCCACCTTTGTATGGTGAAATAAGAAGCGCACTTTTTAATAAAAATAAAACGTTTATTCAAAGCTATGTCTTTGGTTTGGGCGGCAGAGAAATATTCAACAAAGATATTGAAGCAGTCTTTAATGATTTGAAAAGTGAAAAACAGGAATTTGTTAAATATATCGGAGTGAGAACATGAACATAAAAGAGCTTGGGCACAGAGAAAAAAGATTTGTCTCTGGACATAGAAGCTGTGCAGGATGCGGATTTCCTACGATTGTGAGAAATGTACTTGCCGGGACTAAAGAACCTGTTGTTGTAAGCTGCGCAACTGGCTGCTTAGAAGTCACTTCGACAATCTATCCTTTCACTTCATGGAAGGTTCCTTTCATACATTCTGCTTTTGAGAATACCTCAGCAACAATTTCTGGCGTTGAAGCTACGTTTAAAGCTTTCAAGAAAAGAGGCAAATTAAAAGAAAATGTGAAATTTGTTGCTTTCGGTGGTGATGGTGGAACTTATGATATTGGACTGCAGTCACTTTCTGGCGCTTTGGAAAGAGGGCATGATTTCTTATATGTGCTTTATGATAATGAGGGATATATGAATACTGGAAACCAGAGATCTTCTGCAACGCCTTATGGCGCTGATACAACTACAGAACCGGAAGGTAAATTACATCATGGCAAGGAAGAATTCAGGAAAGATATAACTAAAATCGCTGTTGCACATAATATTCCTTATATTGCGCAGACAGCATGCCATGCATGGAATGATACCGTAATGAAAGCAGAGAAGGCCTTTTCCATCAAAGGCCCTAAATTTATCAATGTGCTTTCTCCCTGCACTTTAAATTGGAAGATTGACACTTCAATTACTGTTGAAATATCTCGATTAGCAACTGAAACTTGCTTCTGGCCACTTTATGAAGTTGAAAATGGGAAATACAAATTAAATTACCGACCTAAAGTTAAATTGCCCATTGAAGAATTCTTAAGACCGCAGGGAAGATTCAAACATTTGTTTAAACCTGAAAATCTGCACATAATTAAGAAGATACAGGAGAATGTTGATTCTGAGTGGAAAAAATTGCTTAAATTATGCGGGGAATCATAAGTGAAAAAGATTAGTAACTTTGTATATTGGACACCAAGGATACTTTCAATATTATTTTTATTGTTTTTAGCATTGTTTTCGCTGGATGTTTTCGGCAATGGTTTAGGATTCTGGGAAACTTTGTTAGGACTATTCATGCATAATATTCCTGTTTTTATTTTATCAATTATACTTTGGATTTCATGGAAACATGAACTCGTCGGGGGAATCGGGTTTATGCTTGGAGGAATTTTATATATCGCAATAATTTTAATGAATATTGCTAAAACGGGTTTTGAATGGTATTATCTTGCATGGGCTGCGCAGATTTCCGGAATAGCTTTTTTTATTGGGGTTTTGTTTCTAATGAATTGGTATAAGAAAAAATAGTTCTACCTTATTATCGGTAGAGGGTATTTTTATAGTTATTTAGTCGAAAGTTGAACAAAAAATTTATAAAGCTGATTACATCTACTAATATAGGTAAAAGTTTAGGAGGATTTAACAATGAAAAATGTATTTTTAGGAATTTTTGTGTTTTTGCTGATGAGTTCTGTTTGCCTTGCAACAATGCAGGGTTCGGATAATTCAGGCAATCAGATTCAAACTCAGGGACAAAATCCTGATGAGGATACACAAATACAGAATATGGGCCAGGAAACTCAATATAGGAACCAATTTCAAATAATGGGTGAAAATGGTCAGCAAATCCAGATTCAGAAAAAAGATAGTAATGGAATTAGAATTAAAGACAGTAATGTAGAGGCAAATTCTGACCTTGAAGTTTCTGAGGAAGACGGTAAGATTAAAATTATTTTAAATAATGGCCGAAATGCTGAAGTTAAATTAATGCCAAATACTGCTTCGGAAAGAGCTTTAGAAAGGTTAAGATTAAAAGTTTGCGTACCTGAAACTTGCCAGATTGAACTTAAAGAAGTGGGCCAGGGGAATAATACCAAATTAGCCTATGAAATTCAAGCTGAAAGACATTCAAAATTATTGGGTTTATTTAATGCCAAAATGCAAGTTAGGGCACAAATAGATGCTGAAAATGGTGAAATTTTAAAGGTGGGAAAACCTTGGTGGGCATTTTTAGCAGTTGAACCGGAAGAATAATTTTTTTTAATTTTATTTATAAGTTTATCTATGACAATTATATCCAAGGTAGTTTGCTTGTAGAATAATCTTCTTGATTACCTTATAAATTATCCAGTGGATTATTAATTTTATCAAAGCTTGCATCTGAAACTTTAGTATAAATTTGTGTTGTTCTTATGTTTTCATGGCCCAGTAATTTCTGTATAATTCTTGTATCCACACCTTGCTCTAGCAAATGAGTTGCAAATGAATGCCTAAGCATATGTGGGGTGACTTTCTTTTGCATATTAGCTTTCTTTCTTGCAATGTCTAGAATCTTCTGCACTGATTTCACGGTATATTTTCCTTTTCTTCCAGGAAATAAGTATTCAGAATTTACTGTTAGAATATATTTTAGTAATCTTTTGTTCAATGAATTTGAATATATTGTAATTCTGTCTTTATTCCCTTTTCCTGCTCTTACAAATAATCTATTTTTTTCTATATCTATATCAGATTTCTTTAAGTTTATTATTTCGCTTACCCTCATGCCAGAAGAATACAATAATTCAATGGCTAATTTATGCTTTAAATTATCTGTTACATCAATTAAACTTTTTATTTCCTGCTTGCTTAGAACCTTTGGCAGGGTTTTTGCTTTCTTTGGCCTTGGGAGATCTTCAATTTTTAATTTTTTGAAGAATGAGGTTAAGGCTGCTTCTGTTAAGCGAATTGTGCTTGAAGTATATCCTTCATTAATTAAATTAATCAGGTAGGCTTTTATATCCTGATTTGTGATTAATTCTCTACTCTTTGTTATGGTTTTAAGAAATTTCTCAATGTGATAAGTGTAGCATTTTATTGTTTTAGGACTGAATCCTTTAAGTTTAAGCTCGTTCAGGTAGTTTTCCATACTTTGCTGTGAAAGAGAACTTCTTTAAATGCGTTACTAAATTAAAACCGAAAATCCTTCAGGAAAATTTGGGAAAACCGTTGGGCAAGAGGCGCAATAGGTTATCTAATAGGTGTTAAACCCCATCACTTCGAAAAAACTATTGCTTTTTTTTATGATAAATATCTAAAAATATAATCTTATCTTCCTCTTTAATGTATGCATATGATAAT
>JAGVXY010000034.1 GCA_018303545.1 Candidatus Woesearchaeota archaeon
GGAGAGATATTTACTGACGCTTATTATTTTATCAAAACTTGGCTCTAGAACGTGATTCTATATTTCAAATTCATAAGAATTATAAATCATTGAATAGTTTAGATTTTTATGAAAACAAAATCAACAAGACGAGAATATGAAAAGGAATATTGGATTCTTGCAAAAAATGAAGCTCAAACTCTCAGCGTGAGTGAAAAAGAAGATTTAATTGGCCAAAGGATACGAGAATTGAAAGCATTTTGCGAAGAAGACCATAATATTCAAGGTAAAGATTATAGATGGCATTATGGGGATGTTTTGGGACGTTCACCAATAATTGAAAAGAATAATGCAGAGAATAATGCAGATTTATGTGAACAAATTATATATCTTCATTTTGATTATATTTATCGAACGGAAATGATTACCAATGAAGAAAAAGATAGGGGTTTAGAAAATAAAGTACGATATCGCTTTACTCCCGCTGTAATTGATTATAAAAGTGTTAGTGCTCGAGTCTGTATTTCTCACAACTATTGGGATGTATGTGAGTCTAATGAATCATATTATTGTGGATTGATAGAAGAATCAGAAATATTAGCAAAGAAAATATATTTTGCCTTTTTAAGCGTTGGTGATCAAAAACTAATCAAAATATTAAAGAATTTCGAGTTTAGTAGATAATATTTTATCAAGGTTTAGCTTCTAAAAATAGTTACCAAACCTGCACGAACTAATTTTAGAACCTTAGATGGCGGCAATTTAGCGAAACTCTTTGCTCTTCTTAACATATAAGATGGTCTTAAATAGAATTTCCTATAGGCCAATTTTACAGTGTTTCTGATATCTTTTTCTGTTCTTCCGTTTGGCAAATAAACAACTTTATCCCAAATCATATACTTTGTCCAGTCATCTTCAATGAAACGACCATGCTCTTTTGCGATATCGTGCAATGCAGTTCCCGGATAGGGCGTTGTGATGGGGAATAAGATATATTCTGGGTCTAGTTCTAAAGCGAATTTTATTGTCTGCAAGGACTGCTCTTTAGTTTCTCCTGGCAGGGCTAACATAAATGAGCACCATGATTCGATACCTGCTTTTTTTGTCATTTCAATTGCTTTTTTTGACTGCTCTAGGGTTATATCTTTCCTTATCCTATTTAATAGTTCTTGTACTCCAGATTCTGTGCCATAAAAAATCTGATAGCAACCTGCTTTCTTCATTTTATATAATAATTCCTGATCAACTAAATTAACCCTTGTGAAGCAGGACCATTCAAATTTTAATTTTCTTTTTATGATTTCATCGCATAATTCATTAACCCTGTTTTTATTTGCAGTTAGAGTTTCATCATAAAACTGTATGCCATCACAACCGTAAGTTTCAATCATTATTTCTATTTCATCCAAAACCCTTTGTGTTGAATGAAATCTATGAGTCTTGCCGAAAGTCAAATGACCTGAACAATAGGCACACCTGAAGGGACATCCTCTAGAAGTCATGATATTCAATGTGCGTTTTCCCCTCAATTGAGCTGAAGAGTGGTACTTCTGCATTGGAAACAAATGACGGGCAGGCATAGGAACTTCATCCAAGTTTTTTATTAATTCCTGTGATTCGTTCTTAATTATATGGTTATTTTTTTTCCAATATATGCCCTTTACTTTTAATAAATCCGTATTGCGTTCCAATGCTTCCAATAACTGCTTAAATGTCCTCTCACCTTCGCCATAAACAATAAAATCAATCTCTTTTTCTTTCATAGAATATTCAGGCATTACTGTGACTTGAGCGCCCCCAAGAACAATTTTTATTTCAGGATTAAATTCTTTTAATTTTTTTGCCATATCGTGGCATCTTGGAATGTTCGTTGAAAAGGTCTGCATGCCAACAACAGAAGGATTGAAACGTCTTACAATATCCATAATTTCTTTATATCCATAATTCATGGCTTCAGAATCAATTACTTTCACTTCATGACCTGATTGCTCGGCAACAGCTGCAATATATGCCAAGCCTAATGGCGGATATAATGTGCCAACATCAGAAAGCTTACCATATCTCTCCTGTGTTGTTACCGGTGGAATAACCAATAAAACTTTCATTGTTTTGTTAATTCTTTGTAAGTCATATGGACAACGAGCAATAGCGAAAATAATGCTACCATAATTGATGTCCACAGACTTAAATATCCGAATTTAGAAATAAGATTATTTAAACCTTTCTGCGGGCCTATATAATCATAAACCTCTTCTTTTGGCTCAAATCTTACAGGGTAATAAAAGAATTTATGTGTGCTGTCAACTAACTGAAACATGCTTCTTTTGAACGGCAGGTTTGCCTCGTAAACCGTAAAATATGGTTGATTAATCACTTCGTTATATCCATCGCCCCCACCATTTATTTTTGCTATGGCTGGAACAGCTTCCTTTATCTGATTGAAGAAATTCTCGCTTGAATCATTCAAGGGACCTGAACCAACCGTTCCCCATCCGCAATCATCTGTATCGCATTCTATTATATGGACCCTTACTGAAGATGTTTGACCAGTGAATTCATCCAATGAATTCAATAATTGACCAGCATATTGAGAGCCAATATAATGCTTGTCATTAAACATCCATGCGATTCTACCTTCATAAATTCTTGAATCTACTATGACTAAATCTTCTGGGCCTATATTATCTATGGCATAGTCCCTTAATGACCACACTGCACTTCTTGATGACAGGAAGCCCCATGAGGCATAAATTGTAGATAATGCAATTATTAACAAGATTATTGTAAGAATTTGCTTTGATGATACATGCTTTTGAACTTCGTTTACTGTGAATATTATCCCCTGAGCTGCGAACAAGGCGAATAATGGAATCCATTCAGTATAGTGTGTACCTAAACCTGAAGAGATACTCATAAAAAAAGAATAAAATAATATCATTGAACCTAACAGGAGAATTTCATCTTTCGCTTTAAAAGTGATGATTAAACCTAACGCAAAGAAAATTAGAAGCAATGGATCCATTGTCCAAAAGGCACCCAGATTACTTTTCAATGACGGCAGAAGAAACTGCAATGAGGCTCCCTGATCATGACCCAAAGGGCCCAAGTAATAGGTTTTATTTATGCCAAAATATTGGGCCATAACTTCTGTAACAAGACCTTTTTCTTGATAAAGTAAATAATTATGTGCAAATATCGGGAAAATAATGATTAAGAAGATTAAAATCCAATAGATAAATTGTTTTGTGTTATTTTTCACAAAACTCTTTTTATTTTCACTTTTTTTCCACATATATATTACATATACCGCAAAAGCTGGACCGAAAAATACGGCAATCATCTTGTTTAATACGGCGATACCTAGAAACAATGCAGATAATAGAGAAATTTTCTGACGCTTCTGCATACAATCTATGAGGAAATAGGTTGAAAGCATAGCAAAGAACATCATGGACATATCCATGGCAATTGCACTGTATCTCATTGCAAATCCTGAAACCGCTACTAGGAAAGATGCAATCAGTGCGGATTTTTTGTTGAAAACTCTTGAACCTATAATGAATGTTAGAAAAATTATACCTATTCCATAGAAAAAAGAAGTAACTCTTGAACCGAAACTCGTTATACCGAATATTTCATGGCCTATATCCGTAATATAAAACCAGACAGGGGATTCAACCAATGTGCTTAATGGTTTGTAACCTAATATATTGATTGCATGAGTCCCATGAACCATTTCATCACCCACTGGTGCCGCATTATTTACAGCAAGAAATCTTAATATAATGCTTAATAATAAAATAAGAATAAACAACATAAGATATAAATTTTCCTTTGCAAATATGAAATGCAGAATTTTTCCAATGAAGTCATTATTTTTTTCCATTAGAGTTTTTTTCTTGATTTAACTATATAAATATTATGGTATGGGGTATTAGATAGGAAAATTTAAATAGGATTAAAATAATGTTCATTTATAACTTATTATATAAGGAGGAAAGATGGTAAAGACAGTAATGGTTGTTGATGATGAAGCAGATATAAGGTCTTCTGTTAAAACTATTTTAGAGAAGAATGGCATAAAGGTAATATTGGCAGTAAATGCTGATGACTGTCTGGAAAAATTGAAAAAAGAAAAGCCTAATTTAATTTTAATGGATATAATGATGCCGGGGACACCTGTACGAGAAATTTTGCCCAAAATAAAGAATAAAGTTGTTTTTTTAAGCGTGGTGAGAACATCTGAGATGGAAAGAGAAGAATTGCTTGGAATAAAAAATGTTATAGGATTTATTCAGAAGCCTTTTGATATAAATGATTTGCTGATGAAAGTCAAGAAATTTTTAGCTTAGTGTTTTATTTAAAGAGGGGACATGAAAAAAGAGGAAGGGTTTAATTTAAAGAATTTTGTTTTTGGAAGCATAACTCGGAGGGTTATTGTGTTTTTTTTGGCTTTTTTAATTGTTATATCCTCCTTTTTTATGATAATATTATATGAAATTAATTCTGTTAGGTCTGAGTTTTTGACAGAGGCAAATTATTATGGCAATTTAACCCTAAGTGAACAAAAAGAACTAATGGTAGCTATTGGCAAGCTTTCTATTGCCCAAAGGGCAGAGAACGTTGCAAGAACGATAGAAGTCTATATCCAAGCTCATCCGGAAATGACAGTGATGAATTTACAAAATGATACTTTTTTTCAATCTATTGCTGTCCAACCTGTGGGAAAAACAGGATATACTGCATTAACTGATGTGGATACGCTTATTTGCAGATTTCATTACCAAAATAATATTGTTAACTTGGATCTCAGCAATTTAGCCAGAAAATTGCCCGGGTTCTGGGAGATAATGGCAAAAACAAAAGGGGGTGTAAATGCTGAAGGATTTTATGATTGGCAGGAACCCAATGGGGAGATTAAACAGAAATATATGTATATCAAAGTTGTAAATGCCACAACCCAAGACGGGGTTGTTTTTTCCGTTGCAGCAACAACTTATTTAGAGGAGATTTATTCATCCGTGGATGTTTCAACTAGAGTCATACACGATTATTTAAAGGATGTGGATAATACTTTTTTACGATACTTAAATCATTTCTGGATTATTTTATTTTTACTTTATATCTTTTTAATGATATTGCTGGTTTTATCCATTTTATTTGTAAACAATAGTATTTCAAAACCATTAAAACAGCTTACATATGCGACTAAAGCACTTGAAACAGGCAATTATAATGTAACGGTGCATATCGACTCGAATGATGAGTTAGGAATACTTGCTGAGTCTTTTAATAAAACTATTAAATCACTTAAGGTGCTTGATGAACAAAAAAATGAAATAGATAAGGCTAAGACTGAATTTTTATCAATAACCAGCCATGAGCTTAGAAGCCCTATGACTCCAATGAAAGCACAACTTCAGATGCTGCTTAAAGGGTACTTTGGAGAATTAAATAAAAAACAAATTGAGGCAATAGATATAGTATTAAATAATACTAATCGATTAGATAAAATAATTGTTGACTTTTTGGAGATTTCAAGAATTGAGGCTGCAAGACTCAAATTTAATTTTATAAAGACAAGCCTTACACCACACATTTTAGAGCTTATGCATGAAATGAAAGGGTATTTACCTGAAAAGAAAGTTAAGATTGAACTAAAAATTGGAAAACTTCCAATTATGGATGTTGATCCTGACAGAGTTATGCAGGTATTAAGAAATATTGTTAATAACGCAATAAAGTTTTCTAATCCCGGGGGCAGAGTTATAGTTTCGGTTGACCAAAAAGGCAAGTTCATCTATTTTTCCATTCAAGATTTTGGAATTGGAATTAGCAAAGAAAATCAAATCAAAATATTTGAACCATTTTTCCAAGAAGAACAGACAATATTTAGAACTTATCAAGGAGTAGGTTTAGGGCTTGCAATATGCCGAGGAATTGTTGAAAGCCAGAATGGTCAAATTTATTTTGAAAGTGAAAAGGGCAAAGGAACTAAATTCTCCTTTACAATACCTATTGTTCCAGTAAAGAATATTGCCCCAATTAGATTATTATTCTCTTCAAAAGAAGCTATTAATAGGGGGGTTCTTGAAATCTTTGAAGATATGCTAGGACCATTAGGAAAAAAAGAATTTAATCAACTTTATCTTAATAAAAAAATAAATCATCTCGAATTGATAAATTATATTCATGAATTAAATTTAAATAAGGTTTTATCTCAAAGTGAATCAATCAAATTCGAGAATAAAATTAAAGATTTATTTGCCCAGAGAGGAGTAATCCCCGCAAGGCGATCATCTGCTGAAGAAAAAATGAGTAATATTTTTAAATAATATTGCATTAATATAAAAAAATGGAAGTCATATGGTATTAGAATCGGTTCAGGGAATTTTGTATCTATTTACATCGTTTTCGGCTATGATGGCTGTATTTTTTGCATTCAAGGTGTTGATATCTCTTTTTAAGAAAAAATCCAAAAATCCGGGAAAGAAAGCAATAACCCTTATTTTTTCACTATTTGCTATCGGAGTTTTTTTTATCGCCTCTGCAGAAATAATATGGAGTATCCTTTTTATTTCTACTGGAATAACCCCCGCGGTAGGCTTAACTGATATACTTTGGGTTATTGGTTATATCTTTTTGATTGCTGGTTTTTTTTATTTTATGGTTTATATTTGCTTGTTAAATAAGCAGTGTTTTGGAGATTTATTATTTACCCTTATTGTAACGGCAATTGTTACTTATTTTATTTCGTTTCTATTGCAACAGTATGTAATTAGCTTTCAAAATGGTGAGAGTATATTTGAAATTTTTCTTGCTTATTTTTATCCCCTGTCTAGCGTAATTATGCTTATCTTTTCCTTTTCTGTATATAATCAGTTTAAAAGAATTGATGAACTTGGAATCCCCTTGATTTATCTCGCATTTGCGATTTTAGTACAGTTTGTTGCTGATTTAATATTTGTATACTCCAATTTAAATGGGATTTATGGTGCTTTGGGCATATTATCTGATATACTATATATTATGGAATACCTAATAATCGCTTTTGCATTCTATCTTTTGTATGCTCAATTGAATAAAAAAAAGGGGGCTAATGCATGATAAGCATAAGGAGAATGGTTTTTTCTATTTTGTCCCCGCTTTTTATAATCCTTATCTTTTCCTCTTTGGCTTTTTCAGTATATCAAGCAGATAAATTTATAAATGAAATGCAAAAAAAAGAATTGATTACTCTTTCTGATGATTATGCTGAAGTGGTTTATTTTTTTATTGAAGGAAAGAAAGAGTCCGTTCTTTTAACTTCATACACAAAAATTTTTATAGATTTGCTTAAGGCAGATAAAACTGACAAAGATTATCCTGATAAGTTAAGAATTGTTGATGAAAGAATGAAGAATATAAAAGATATAGGCCAAAAAGGAGGAAAATATTTTGAGCTGATAGATGCACAGGGGATAGTAATAGCATCCGGCAACAAAAGCCAGATTGGGACTGATGAAAGCATCCTATTGGGAAATTCAAGAGAGGGTATTTTTGTGCAAGCTACTTTCGATCCTGCTTCTTCAATTAAGGATAAAATAAAAATAGTTACGCCCATAGTTCCCGAAGGGATACTCTTAGGAGCATCAGCAATGATTGTTAATCGTGAAGAACTTGATAATATTTTACTACCGGACCATTCCAGTTTAAATAGGCTTATTTTAATTGACTCTAAAAATCAGCTTATTTCCGCATCTGATTTAATTAATGTATCTGCTTTTGAATTAGAGCAATATCGTGAGTTAATAAAAGATTGTTTTTTTGTCGAAAAAGATTCACACTTTCACGGAACTTATGAATTTAACTACAATAAAATAGAACGGATTGGAGTATATTCACCTATACCTAATTTAGATTGGTGCCTTATTGTTGAGACAAATAAATCCAATTATTCTTCACTTTTAGGGCCGTATTTTGTTGTAAGCTTATTTTTTGCAGCAATACTCCTGACTTTAGGGCTTATTTTTGGGTTTATTTTTGTTAATAGAATATCTAAGCCAATAAATGTTTTAAACAATCAACTTGAAGAGATTTCTAAGGGAAAATTGAATGTACAGCTTGATGAAAGCAATATTGTTGAAATACAAAGTCTAACTAATTCTATTAATAGACTCCTTTCAAGTGTAAAATTAGCACTTTTTAGATTAGGTATTAAAAAGGAGGAACTTGGATTGGGAAAATATTTTGGAAAAAAAATTGACGAGTTTATTGATTTTTCTGGTGATATTTTTATTGCACTAAATTATGAGGGGAAAATTAAAGCCATATCAAAAAATGGGGCTGCATTAATGGGTTATAAACAAAATGAATTAATTGAAAAAAATTGGTTTGATATTGCTATATCTAAAAATCAGAGAGCTGCGGTGAAAGAAGTATTCACTAGAATTATGCAGGGCGAACTAAAAAATGTAAAAGATTATGAAAATGATATTGTGACAAAAACGGGTAAATTAATAAGGGTCAGGTGGGAAAATTCCATCTTAAAAGATGAACTCGAGAATATAATTGGGACTATGAGCATTGGATTTGATATTCATGGCGAACAGGAAGCAAAAAACCTGTTTAAACTCTTGTATGACCATTCAAGAGATGGAATATTAGTAGCAGAGATTAAAACAAAAAATTTTATTATGGGCAATAATGCAATATGCCGAATGTTAGGTTATACTGAAGCACAATTAAAAAAATTAACCGTGAAAGATATTCATCCAAAAAAAGATTTACCCAAAGTTTTAATTGAATTTCAAAAACAAATAACTGGTGAAAAAATGATGGCTTCTAATTTACCCATTTTGAGAAAAGATGGACATGTAGTCTATGCTGACGTCTTGGCTTCACCTGTTACCATTGCTGGAAAAGAATGCCTAATGGGTAGTTTTAGGTTTGTAAAAAACAAGCAATAGGGATTATGTTTTTTACAGAAAAGCTTTTAAAAGGCAATTCTGTTAATTAAACTAAAATAGTCCCGTAGTGTAGCGGCCAATCATTTGGGACTCTGGATCCCAAGACGGCGGTTCGAATCCGCCCGGGACTATTTTTTATTATTAAATGCTTAGATTTATAAATGATAGAATGGTTTTCTAAGACTTAAAATGACTATGTACGGGATAATTGCTAATCCTAATGCAGGTGTACGAAGCGCTAATTATAAATACCAAAGATTATTGAACATTAAAAATATTTTGGGGGTCGATACAATAATTGAAGGGCTAGATACTAAATCTGCAGCGGAACTTTGTGAGACGGCCAAATGTCTTGCTGAAAAAGTGGATATCTTAATTGTTGCAGGCGGAGACGGAACATTGAATCAGATTGTTAATGCCCTCGATAATAATATTATTTATGCTTTTTTGCCAATGGGTTCAGGAAATTTAGTGAGACATGAGTTAAACTATCAGAATAGATCCATATGCCGCATCTCAAAATATATCAAAAATGCACAAATTCGAGAAATTGATTTAGTTCATTGCACAAATAAAGAGGATAATGGGAGGGTAGCATTTGCTTCCAGCATTGGTATTGATGGCACAATACTTAAAGAAAGAGAATGGCTGAGGGATATAAAAAAATTAAAAGGTCTGCCGGGATATGCCTTGGCAACGATGCGTTCTATTAAAAAATTTGAACTAAAAAATATGGCTATATTTATTGATGGCAATGATTATCATTATGAGAATGTACTTGATTTTATGGTTATGAAAGCAAGGCATTACGGCTATGGCCTTAATGTAAATCCAAGAGCAAATCTATTTGACGGAAAACTGCACACCCTTGTAATTAGGTCTTATGCTGAAATGGCTGCGGGGCTTGCAACTTCAATTTTACCTCGGGGAAGCCGTTTTGGCGAATACATGCCGGGTGAAAATATAATCGTATCCTCAAATAATGAACTTGTGCTACAATGCGACGGTGAAATAATAAGCAAAGGGCATTATTTTGAATTTAATGTAAAGAAAAAATATCTTAAGATTAAGTTCTGATTTCAGCGAAAGCTTTTTAAAACAAATGAATGTATAATATCTTAACTGCTCCTGTAGTGTAGTCCGGCCAATCATAAAGCCCTCTCAAGGCTTTGACCCGGGTTCAAATCCCGGCGGGAGCGCTTCTAGTTTTAATAAGATATAAGAATTCTAAATATTAGTAACCATTGTTTCGTTAAGTTTTTCAACGAATACATCAATATTTTTGACAAAATAACTATACATTCGCTTTATTATCACTTCATAGATTGCTTCTTTCAATGGACCTGTGCAATAACTTAATGTATTTTCCATCTCATTAATTGACTTTTCTGAAATCTCATTTGTTGGAACAAGGCATTTCATTGACTTCCCTTCGAAATTTGTTTTTGTTTCTGCATCAGCGTCAGGATTCATCTTGATCAAAGCAATTGAAACGGAACAAAGGTCCGAACCTTTTTTACCATTTATTTTGTATTCGTATAGATTATTATTTTTTATTGTAAGAACTTTTGCAGGCTTGCATGCTTGGGCATAAGCATCAAAACAACTTAAATCATTATCGCAATTTTTTTTGAATATTCCTGAAAGCTGTAATATAATAAATATGAACAATAAAACAGCAATAAGAATGAGGATGTTTTTTAATGTAAAGTATTCAGATAACTTTTTCATGTAAAATAAAAAAAGAAAAGATAATATAAAAGGATTTCTTACTATTTTTGAGTTACAAATCCTTTTCCGTCAAAATAATTAGTTTATGACTATCTCTCGCTTTTGAGTTTGTGCCAACTAAAAGCTTGACACCATAAATCTCAGCTGCATCTATGATTTCTTTTTCAACAATTCCATCAAAGACTACACCGAAAACTTTCAAATCCTTCAATGAACTTGCAATTTCTGTTATCGGTATCTTGCCTAAAATGCTGAAATTTTCATCAAGCAGGTAAGCTCCACGAGTGCCAATCAAATCTTCTAAAAATGATTTGCACTTTGTTTTTTGATCCGGAGAAAGACTTTTTGGTTCGCGGGATACAGAAGGAGCTCTTCTTTCCTGTGGCCTAAATTCAGATCTCTCAAATCTACGCTCATGAGACGGTCTTTCACGATCAAAAGAACGCGAAGGTGGCCTTGAAGACGAAGAAGTTCTTGTTCTAGGCGTTTCAACTGGCTTTTCTCTCATTGGAGGTTCAGCTGGGCTTGCAAGCTTTGAGACACGATGCTCACGTCTTGCTTCTGAAGCACTTGAAACTAATTCTTCTTTTGCCTGACCAGAAGGAATTCTTGCTCTTAATGCCTTATGAATTTCTTTTTTAGCCATCTCTTCAACCTCAATACCAGGAGGTGCCTTTGTTATGAAGTCAATTTCTGCCTTAGAGGTAACTTCTTTTATGATTAAATCTCCCCCACGATCTCCATCAACAAATAAAGTGACTGTTTTTTTAGCTGCTAGAGGTATCAAAGAATCTGGCATGCTTGTGCCTTGCATGGCAATAGCATTTTTTATGCCGTTTCTTAACAAGTTAACAACATCAGCGCGGCCTTCAACAAAAATGATTTCTTCTGCGTCTTTTACATCTGGGCCTGCTGGTAGTTTATCTGGACCATATTCAACGACCTCCATTGCTCTTACAGATGAAGCAACTTCTTCAGTAATGTCATGGGAGTCAGGTAGAATGTCCTGTGTTAAATTTTTTAATAAAGCTTTTGCTCTATCCACAACAAAAGAACGTTTTGTAATTCTCACATCTTCGATCTTATCTATAGTGACTTTTGCATTGCAAGGCCCTATTCTTTCAATAGTTTCTAAAGAAGCAGCAACGACTGCTGTTTCCGACTTGTCTAAACTCGAAGGAATAATTATCTGACCTGAAACACGTCCGTTCTTAATATCTGATTTGACTTCAATTCTTCCTATTCTTCCTGACCTTTGCAACTCTCTCAACTCTAAGTCTTCACCTAGAAGACCTTCTGTCTGACCGAAAACTGCACCGATTATGTCTGGTCTTTCGACCATGCCATCGATTTGAATCGTGGCCTGTATAATATATTTAGCTGAAACGGGACTTATTTTTCCCATTGTATTTACCCCCTGTTGTCCCAGCCTAAATTACTCAGAACTAATAAGCTAAATTTTTTTGATTAACTTTAATTATCGCAAAGCGAAACTGATTGATCATGATAAAGCTTGTGTTCTGCCGTTCTAGGCATGAGTTATATTGTTTAATTATGATGTGTGTAGCCCGAAGCATTAACCCCTGAAATTCCTTGCTTGGCGTTAGCCGTAAACTCCGTCAGGTATTCTCATGACGGGCTATACTGAATACAAGGTAATAGATTCTTTATAAATGTTTGCTTTTTTGCTTTTTTGTAATCATTTATTAGTAATGTTTAAATACTTTTAATGGATAAATGTGCCTGATATGGATGATCCATATGAGGTCAAACTCTACACGACATACTTTAATGAATCAAATAAAACGTTCTTTACTATCTATTTTCCTGGAATCTTTTGAGATAAATTTATATACGAATATATTTTATTGCGAAGAGATAAAATTTGAACTAAAAAGACTGAATGATTTAGAACATGATTTTTGATTTAAAATACGCCTTATTTCGCCTAATCAGCCCTACAAAAATTATTTAAACTTAAGAAACTAAATATAAATGATGGCTTTAAATGAGATAATGTTAAAGTTGGGTGTTGCAATCGTTGTAATCCTGCTTGGAATACTAATAGCGAGGATTCTCGGAAGACTTGTTCAGAAAATATTGCATGAAATGCATATTGATAAGAGATTAAAAAAAGAGGGTTATGGATTTAAGATAGAAGCTAAGGCGAGAAAACTTGTGAACTATATAGTATATTTATTTTCAATCATTTACGCCTTAGACCAATTAGGACTAACAAAAGGAGCTTTATGGTTTCTTTCATCAATTGTTTTTATTATAATCGTTGTATTTGCCTATATTTCTATGAGGGAAGTTTTTAAGGAGTTTAGAGCAGGCATTAATATCCATAAAAATATTCAGGTGGGCAACATTATCAAAATGGGAAATGTTGAGGGTCGAGTTGTGAAAGTTTCAAGAACTACTGTTCAAATTAAAACTAATGACAATGAGTTAGTTTTTGTGCCTTATACATATATGAAAAGCGGAAAAACAGATTAAAAATAGCGGAGAGTGGATTTGAACCACTGACCTCCGGGTTTCTCAATAATGTACGACCATATATTTCTTGTACAAATCCTTGATTTTCAGTCAGTTCTTCATCAAGTTCTTTGTTTTATCTTTCATGACGTACACTTTATGGGCCCGACGGGCACTCCTGACTGCCCTACTCCGCTGGGTAATATTAATCGGAGTTTCTTTTTAAAGGTTTTGGTAAAGAATGAATAGAGATAGTAGAAATTGTAGGATGTTAAATAGTTAAGTTTATTAATATATAGGGGTGCACAAAGATTATGAGAAGTGAAAAAGAAATTAGAAAGATTATTTGTCCTAAATGTAATGTTGAAACTAACCATAAACAAGTATGGAATAGTGGAAATTTGGGTTGGACTGATGAAGATTCAGGGATGTGGGAAAAAACTGAATATCGCTTATTTCAATGTATGGGTTGTGAAACCCCCACATTAAGCAAAACAGATATATTTAGTGAAGATCTTGAAGAAAACGTAAAGCTATGGCCTAATCGACCTAATAGTGGAATCTCTACACGGGCGATTAAGATTATTTATGATGCTCCTCCGGTAGTAAAAAGGATTTATAGGGAGACTATTGAGGCTTTTAATTTGGAATTGACTACGCTTTGTGCTGCAGGAATTCGTGTCATAATTGAGGCTATATGCAGAGAGGAAAATGCTGATGGGAAAGACCTAAAAGAGAAAATTGATTCCCTGAAAAATAAAGGAATAATTTCCGAAAAATTATGCGAGGGATTACAGACAAG
>JAGVXY010000035.1 GCA_018303545.1 Candidatus Woesearchaeota archaeon
TATTTGTTTATGCAGGATTTCAATTCCTATTCTCAGGACATGACGTTATGCGAAGAGAAATGGCAAAGGAATGGTTAAAAAATACTGTGATAATGATCGTATTAATTCAGGCATCATTTTATCTTTACGGATTAGTTTTGGATTTAGGATCAATAATGACCACAAGCATATTGTCTATGGTAGATCAACATTTCTTTATGATTACAGCAGATAATCTCGTAAATATTGGATTAGAATTCTTATTCATATTTCTTTACGTCATAATATTGTTGATAACTCTTCTTTGTTTAACAATGAGATATTTAATAGTGGCATTTGGAGTACTCTTCATTCCGATAGGCATATTTTGTTATTTTATTCCTGAAAATTCTAAGATTCTTAATTAGTTCAGAAATGAAACTTTTAATATTAGACTCTTTTAGATTCTTGAATCTTAAATCAACATTTTTGAATGCTTTTTTATATAAGGAAATTATTTCTTCATTGCTCATTCCTTCGCTTTCTCTTCCTAAAACTAAAGCAATGCTTTTCTTTCCCTTAGCTAAATCTGCAAATTCCTCCGGTTTCAAAGGAGACCTTGGTATGTTAAAATCAGAGCCTACGATTGCAGAAGTCGCGACCAAAGTATCATATTTCTTGATAATTTCATCAATATTCTTCATAATTTTTGCTTTCTTTAAAATATCTCCTGCATGCTTTGCTAATTTAATAGCGTCCAGGCTTTTGTGGTCACATTTAGGATTCACCAAAACCAAATTCTTGAATCCAAAATTTTTCATTGCTCTGCAGACGCTTCCTACATTCTGCGCATTCTCAGGCTCTAAAAACACTATATCCATATATTAAATGAATAAAGGAAAAAATATATAAGCTTATCTTTTATTTCATTATTATGCTTATTGATGTTCACGCCCATTTGGATGACCCTGTATTTGATAAAGATCTTGCAAGAGTTATAGATGATGCTAAAAAAGCCGGTTTAAGGCTCATTATTTCGGCAGGTATAAATCATGATTCCAATCTAAAAACACTGGAAATTGCCAAGAAATACAAGGATTTAGTCCTTCCTTCCCTAGGATTATATCCCATTGACGCGGAGTTTTTAACTAAAGAGGAGATAGATAATGAAATCAAATTTATCGCTTCAAAGAAACCCAAAGTTTTGGGTGAAGTTGGTTTAGACGGCAAGTATGGCAAGGATATGGGAAAACAGGAGTATGCTTTTAGGAAATTTTTATTCTTGGCAAAAAAGTTAGATATTCCCATAGTCATTCATGCAAGAAATGCAGAGCATAAAGTTCTGAAAATCTTAGAGGAAATCAATCATAATAAAGTGATCTTGCATTGTTTTACTGGAAATAAATCTCTAATAGAAAAAGCAAACAAATTAGGATGTTATTTTTCGATTCCGTCAATAATATGCAGGGATCAGCATTTTCAAATGCTTGTTTCTATGATTAACATTCATAAGCTTTTGACAGAGACCGATTCTCCAGTGCTTTCCCCTTTCCCAAACAAAAAGAATGAGCCAAAAAATGTAAGAGAATGTATTCACTGGATATCTAAAATAAAAAATATTACTCCTGAAGAAACAAAAAAGATTATTTTTATGACTGCTCAAAAACTTTTTCTGAAGCGATAAGAGAAAATTTTATAAAGATTAAAAACACATAAGTTATTAGAGTAAATAAAAACGGAGGTGATGTGTGTGGTAAAGAAGAAAGCAGCTACTAAGAAAAAAGCAAAGAAGAAATAATTTTTTTGATAAAGTTTAAATACTAGTTCTTGTGAACATCATTTCATGGATGGTGTTCACAAAAAATTACTTGAAAAGCAGGGCTATAGAATAGTTGGCAAGCATTCGGCTATCAAAGTTTGCCTGTGGTGCAAGCGTTCAATTAAAGCCAAAGATGCCTGTTATAAGAATACATTTTACGGCATTAATAGTTGGCAATGTATACAATCCTCTGTCTCTATCACTAATTGTTACCTAAGGTGCAAATTCTGTTGGCGTGATTTATCAATAACTGAGCCCGAAGAGATAAAGGACCCAGATTCTCCTAAGTTCATCGTAGACAATTTAATAAAAGAACATGTAAAATATTTGCAGGGGTTTTACGGGGATAAAGAAATAAATGATCAACGTATGGAAGAGGCCATTAAACCAAGGCATATCGCTTTATCTTTAGCCGGAGATGCGACATTATATCCATTGCTTCCGGAATTAATAGGAGAGATTCACTCCAGGAATATGACTTCTTTTTTAGTCACAAATGGTTTAAGGCCAGATGTATTAAAAAAATTATTGGTAACAAAAAATACCCCTACTCAAATGTATATCACTTTAGCTGCTCCTGACAAAGAAACATATCTTAAAACGTGCAATCCTTTGATTGATAATGCATGGGAAACTTTGCAAGAATCTTTGGAGATATTGCCACAATTTCCAAGAAATACTATAAGATTGACTTTGGCAAAAGGAATAAACATGCATAATCCCGAAGGCTATGCAAAAATCTTAAAACCATTAAATATAAAGTTCATTGAGTTAAAAGCAGCCATGCCTGTAGGTTACGCTCAATATCGTGTTGAGTATTCATCAATGCCGTCGCATAAAGAAATAAAAGAATTTTCGGAAGAAATAGCAAAAATTCTAAATTATAAAATAGTAAATGAGAAAGAAAACTCAAGAGTAACTTTGCTTATGAAAGAAGATTCTGAAGATAGAAAAATTAAATTTTAATTAGCTTCCCCAAGGGACCAGGATTTATTGCTAAGGTTTTTCCAATCATTTGTTTTCTCCCTGCTGTCTCATGTAGATGTCCCGAAATGCTTAATATCGGCTGGTGTTTTTCAATAAAATCCATAATTGATTTGCAGCCCCTATGCCCTATTGACCCCATATCATCCAGCTTAGTTCCATAGGGCGGGGCATGAGTAATCAAGATAACCTTTTTTTCTTTGGTTATATGTTTAGCAAATTGTTTTGCCAATTGTTCAAATCTTTGATCTCTTGTTGAGAATCCTCCGCCCCCATAACCCAAGAAGATATAATCCTCAAATTCGTAACTCCCTTTATCTATATAGGCTATGTAACCAAAAGATTCACAAACCTTTTTTAATTCTTCATCAATTTCATGATTTCCTGCTATTACCAGCATTGGCTTTCCGGCGGTTTTCAATTTCTCCAATATTTTTTTTATATCAGAACCCCAGGAAGTCAAATCTCCGGCACAGATCAAAATGTCTGCTTCTTTGGATTTTATTATTATATTATCCAGCGCAGCATTGTTTCCATGCGTATCAACAAAAGCCAGTATTTTCATATTAGAACCAAGATTATTAGTTTATTTTTAACCTTTTCGTTTAAAATGTATTAAAATAAGCAATAAAATTAAAAATTATTTAAATAGCCAATCATGAACCCTTCTTCACCATCGTCTATCTCATCATTTTCCGCCTTCTTTCTTATTTCTCTCAGATTATAGAAGCTCATTTTCTCCTCCATGGATTAATGGCAGATTCTGCAGTGTCGCGCTGAATAGTTGTTCTATCTTTTCATGGCTCATATCCATTCTGTTCACCCCCGTATTAACCTCTGTGTCGGCTCAGAGATTTGATTCAATCTCTTTAACAATCCATTATATTCGTCCCAACTCAAGTACCTTTGTTTTTTCCCAAAAAATATCATTTCGACCACCTCCCGAATGATATGATTAATGAGAGAATAAGTCTTTAAAAACCAATCGCGCGCGTTTGTCAAGTGGACTACATGATATTCTGCCATGAATTTATTCTTAATTTTTATAGAATTCCCATCTCAACTGCACTAGTCAATCCGCCGTTAGCCATTCTAACCTCGTTTATAGTTAAGAACCTGCCGACTTCCAAGGTTTTCAATTTTCTATAGAATGTCCTATAACTTTTGTTATTTTCAGTTTTATACAATTCATATAATTCCAAGGCGCTTTTTCCAGAATTTAATTTGACCATCTCCAGTATCAGTTTCTCTTCTTCAGTCAAATTCTCAGGTTTCTTTGCAGAATATAGGTGCACTTTTTCTATTGCCTTCAAGGCATACTCTTCAATTATTTTTTTGGAACCCTTCATTTCAGCAACATTTCCCGCTTCTCTTAATAAGAACAGCCCCAATCTTATGTCTTCAAACTCATAAGCCTTATCAGCAATTTTCTGCATTGCTTCTTCATTCCAGACGCCTGGAACAAAAGCAGCATCTGCTCGTTGTTTCAGAATCTTAAATGTTTCATCCTGATTATAGGGCTCAAAATTAACAACTTCTGGAACAAGTCTTGATTTTATTCTCGAGTCAAGTTTATCAAGCCAGTCTTCTTCATTAGTTATTAAGAATAAACATTTTTTTTCTATCTCTTCCAATAGCAGATATATTATCTGTTGCTCTTCTAATTTATCAACTTCATCCAAGGCAATAATTACCGCCTTTTTATTTAGGATTATCGCAATGCTTTTCATCAGCTCATCTGTGTTTTTATTAGCCGTCCATTTATAGCCAATTTTGTCGCATATTTCCAAAACAATCTTATGTGCAGAACTCTTTTTCCAGCAGTTTACATAGACTACATCTATATCATTTGTCTGGTTTTCTAAATCTCGTAAAACAAATTTTATGGCTGCAGTTTTTCCTATTCCTGGCATTCCGGAGATCAAAACATTTTTTCCATTTCTCCCCTGAAATAACGGCCGGACACAAGAAGCCAAATAAAACTGCTGATTCTCCCTGAACGGCAATAATTTTGGGAGATAATCGTAGTCTAGAACAATCTCATTCACAAACAGCGATTCATCCCCCTTAAGCATGCCGTCAAAGAGACTCATATCTCTTTCACCTCGCTTTCCCCAGGATTCACTAATCGTACACCTGCGCCTATTTTCAACAGCGCAGAAAGCAGAGCCATATGCTCCTTTCCAGAACCAGAAATAAAATTTATTGCCATATCCAGCACATCTACATTTTTTGTTTTCAGCTCATTTACTAAAATATCTCTTATTATTTCCATATTTTGATTATCATCGATAATTATTAATTCGGCATTGCTCTCATTTTTGTAATTTTCTTTTCCAAAATTGTTTGTCACCAAGAATACTTTTTCCCAGCTTCTTTGCCTTATTAGTTTATTAACTTCAGTCCAAGTGCCTTTACCCGTTCCTAAACAGGCGACTAAATGTGTCATACAGAAGAATCTAAATCCCATATTTATAAAGATTATTGTAAAAGAAAAATATTAATTAAAAAAATAAAATTATTTGAGTTAAACTCAAGAGGGAACAATCTTCCTTGGCAGAGTTATGCCCATTGTTGCAGGCAGATTCGTAAATGTAAAACTTAAAATTTCTGTTACAACCCCCTGTCCAGATCCTGCATATTTTATCCTATGTGGAGAATCTTTATCTTTATAAAAAACAGCTAAATAGGGCAGATTATCTGATGTTTCGGTAAAGAACCATATCTCTTTTGTGGTTATATCTTCAGGAATACCCAAGGCCATACCATTTATTTTGATTCCTTCATTAATCGGAGTAGTAATATGTATAGTATTTACTGCTACATAATCCGGCCATGCATCAGATAAATCTGTATTTGCTTCAAATTCAAGGTTTACTTCTTTAGATGTTCCTTCAATTGAACCAATCATCATAGCAACTTCATCAGAAGCTCCGTGCACTTTAGGTGATTTAATAACATCACC
Source organism: Candidatus Woesearchaeota archaeon (assembly GCA_018303545.1). GTDB lineage: Archaea > Nanobdellota > Nanobdellia > SCGC-AAA011-G17 > JAGVXY01 > JAGVXY01. Next base: position 5,727 of record JAGVXY010000035.1, read on the forward strand.
TACTTTGTTTATGATAACATCATTCAACGAATTGCCAATTGCTTTCTTATTCAGAAAAAGTTCTTTCTCTTCTTCAGAATCTATAATTTGGCCTAAAGAACGCACATTCGAATTACCATCCAATGCCCAAACAGAAAAAACCGAATTTGATCCTAAATTAAAATCAATCCTAGCAGTATTTCCTGTGGTGACGTCTGTACCTTTAATTTCGCTACATCCTGTAACCATCAAAATTGCAAGAAACAAAACAATAATTCCTATTTTATTCATCATCTAAACACCTCCATTTTAATAACGTATTAAAAATAAAATAATTTCTCATATATATATTATTAAATATATATTAGTTATGGCATAAAGCCTGTATTATTATTGTCATATTTCCATCTGCTCCAAGTATTAGATACATAATCCCCCAATGTATCAACTATGAATACCTGCCCATTTATATTTGCAATAATAAGTTCCGTCTTTCCATCATTATCAATATCGCAAGCAACAGGTGTAGCAGATATTGAACCATAGCTTGGAAAAACTCCGAGTTCTGAGCCGTCATGATTAAATATTGTTATTCCAAAATCAGTATAACTATTCTGGGCAAATATAATTTCAAGTTCTGGGTCGTCATCAACATTGGCGATTATTGGGGATGCATTCAGATAGGGCGCTAAATATTTACTCCATTTGATATTTCCCTCTAAGTCTATCACCGATGCAAGACCCATTAAATGCGGGACAATTATTTCTTTTTTTCCATCAAGATCAATGTCCCCTATAGCTACACTAGGGCGCTTATTTTCTCCCGTAGGATACCCCCCTATTGTTACAGGCCAGCCCTCCAATGCATCTCCTTCACTATTCCAAGCATAAACCGCATCTCCTGTAGACATATTAAATATTTCTAAATATCCATCATTATCAATATCCGTTATTCCTGGGCTTGATATGAAAGGTGCACCCTTATTTTGGTTCCAACTTCCACCCAATGGGTTTCCAAACCGGTCAAAAGCATTCATATTGTAATCCCAATCTCCTATAATTACATCAAGAGAACCATCATTATTTATGTCTGCAACAGAAGGTGTAGCATTCGTGGAAGATATGGCTACACTTCCTCGCTCCCACCCATCCATTGTTTTTCCATCTCCATCAAATACAAAAATGTAATTTTTATAGTTATATCCTGCCAATGAAGCAATGATTTCTTTTTTTCCATCTCCATTTAGATCAGCAAGAACAGGCGATGCATCTCTTGGAAACATTCCTGATTTTTTAATAGGGAAACCTCGCAATACTTTCCCATCTGGATCAACAGCGTATGTTCCTCCACTGGAAATGCTGAAAACAACTTCTTGCCTACCATCTCCGTTCACATCTCCGACCGCAGGATTTACCTGAACACCATTCATATAAGGGCTTTCTGTTATTATTTTCAAAGGCCAACCCAACCTTATTTTTCCATTTTCTCCATATACATAAACTTTGTCAATATAATCTGCAATCACTATCTCCTGTAGTCCATCATTATCAAGATCGGCAACAACAGGGGACCCTAAAATTAAATGTCCAATATCAATTATTTTTCTTGTCTGCAGATAAGGTTCCATCATTATTGTAAAATTTCTTTGTGCTTCTCCATTCCCATAATTGAAATCCATTGTGAAATTAATATTTGTATTGTTGCCGGTATTTCCAGCCTGAATCTCAAAAGTAAGTTCTTTTGTCTCGCTGGAATTAAATTCAATTATATACTCTGTGCTGTCAATTATATTCATATTTGGATTGTCTGCGCTTAATTCAACAGTAACCATGCCGGCATCCATCCACATATTTTTTACTAACAATTCTAATGTTGCTCTTTCACCTTGACTTATCACCCCATTATGGCTTTCATCATCCACATTAATTTCTAGGATATTAAAAAATGGTCCTGGAACCGCAATCAATGCCTTATGTGCATTTGCCCTACCGATTCCTATCATATTCCTAAATTCTGGATTCTTATCATAAATATCATCCGCGCTATATATAACCAGATTTTCCTGGTCTTTAAAATCCATATTTGGATATTTTGCTTTCACCATTGCTAATATACCTGCCACTTGCGGGCATGCCATGGAAGTCCCAGAGCAAAAGTAATAATTTGTATCCACAATATTTGCCCCGTATCCATACATATCTGTTCCTGCTGCTCTCAAGGAAAGTATATCCACTCCTGGAGCTGCGATTTCTACAGATTCCCCATAATTTGAGAATATCGCTTTCAAATCTTTGCTGTCAGTTGCAGATACAGTTAATACTCCCTCATTGCCAGCAGGGCTGTAATATTTAGAATCTATATTGTCGTTTCCTGCAGCAGCCACAAAATTTACTCCCTGCATAATCGAATAATTTATTGCTTCTTGTATAGACTGATTATAATTTCCGCCCCAACTAGCAGATAATATTTCTGCGCCATTTTCAACAGCCCAGATTATTGCTTCGATTCCATCTTCCAAAGTGCCAGAGGGATCTAAAAATTTTACCGCCATTATTTTTACATCGGTGTGATTGGCTATTCCCGCAACACCCAACCCATTATCTGTATTTGCCGTTATGACTCCTGCGCAGTGTGTTCCATGTCCATGGGTGTCGTTTACATTATTATCGTGAGTTATTGTATTATATCCATGAATTTCATTTGGTCCATTCCATGCTTTTCCCTGCAAATCAGGGTGATTGAAATCCACACCTGTATCGATTACAGCTACGATTACTTCTCTACCTGATTGTTCCACTTCCCATGCTTCAGGCAGGTCTATATCTGCATCTTCCGTTCCGGAAGTTGTTGTTTGCTGATAATTTTCCGCTGTAAAATATTCCTGCGCTATGTTGTTTAAATGCCATTGTTTCTCATACAATGGGTCATTAGAATATGTACTCATTATATAGTTTGGTTCGGCATATTTTATTGAAATATCTTCCTTTAATTCTTTGATTTTATCTTCTATGTCCCCATTGAATTTTAATTTGAAGACATTTATTGGTTCTTTTGTTATTCCCTTAGCCACTCTTTCTGCATTTATTTCTTTCGCTTTTGATTCTGCTGCTTTTTTGCTCAGTGAATCATTGAAACCAAAGAGAATTTCTCCGGGCACATAGGCTTTCTCATCTAAACTCCTTTGTTGCATTTCAGAAGTATAACCAGGCCTCTGATCTTCAATAGGGCCTATCTTTGTGGGGATTACATCACCACAAGCAGATAACCCAAAAGCTAAAAGCAGTTCCAAACACACATTTTTTATCCATCTTGCCATTTTTACTGCTTGTTAATGGTTCTTATTTATAAAGGTTATGCTAAAAAACCTTAATTAACTAGAATTGCTGGCTTGCGTATTATTTTTACCAAGTGAGAGTTATTTAAAATCATTTTATCATTTTTATGAGATTTTAGCAATGTTTTTAGAAATACTTTTATATTTCAATATATCCTCAATTTACATGAAAAAGCTACTTGCAGGTGTGGTTAGTTCATTTATGTTTTTCAATGCAACTCCAATTATATTTCCAATAAGTTCAGTTTCCGCCGCCCAAATTGAAAATCAGAGCACCCAGTATTTCAATGTCTCCCTTGGTTCAAACTTTATACCCTCTCCAATTTCAGATTCAAAAAATAAAAAAAGTTATTTCATAGATGATCCCAGCAAGGACTTAAACAAGTTTAGCCTATACTATAAGTTCGATTCGTCAAAATTAAAAAAATATTTAAACCTGATAGATAATGATTTCCTTAAAAAGATTATTCTCGATAAATCCATAAAAAAAGATTTTACCAGTTCGAAAGATTTGGAAGAGATTGTTTCATTGTCTCAAAAAAAAGGACTATCTGACAAAGAGCAAAGGTATCTTTCTTTATTACAATTAAGAGTTTATGCCGTTAAGGTAATTCAGGAAAAATTGAAATTAGAAGAAGGTTACACGGGTTTAGTTGATGGTATAGTTAGGGAAGATTTTTTCAAAGCAATAAAAACTTATCAAGTGGCTCATGGTCTGAAAAGTGATGGCATTGTCGGTCAGGAAACTCTTGCAGCACTTAACAGGTCTTATTCTGAAATTGTAAGTTCAGAGATTTCTGAATTTAGGAAATTTTTTGCTTTTCGTTTATTTCAATCGACGTTTGTTATTAATCCTGAAGACCTATCAAGACTAGTCGAGGATTCTTTCAAGCAGTTGAATCTTTCAACACCTGAGTCTATAGTTAAATTTCTAGAGTCGAATCAATCCTCAGTCGATTTAAAATTAAATCTTCCAGAAAATTATCTTGTTAAAAATATGGATTTAGAGGCTGAAATTATTAAAGAGAAGCAAGGTTCCATGGGCACATTTAGGATTTATCAGAATTATAAAAACAATAAACTTCAACTTTTTGAAACAAGAACCGTCTTAGGGGGAATTAATAAGGATGGTTCAACCGGTAAGATGCGTAAATTTAGCACTCCCAATGGAGTTTATTATATCCATCGAGTTATAGTTCTGCCATTCTGGAATCCACCTGGTTGGGCAGGCAAGACTTCAAAAACCTCAAGGTTACCCGGCCCATTAAATGCTTATGGCCTTTACATGGCAGAGTATTTTAAGAGCACGAATCCTGTAGACTACAGTTATGCCTGTTTCGGAGATGCGAAGATAAGGATTCATTCAACAAGCAATCCAAATAGCGTTGAATTTGGCGGTTCTTCACATGGATGCACAAGACTGCACCCCCAAATTGCAAATATGTTTTTTCCATTTTTATTGCATTATCTTCCGCATAAAGAAATGAAATATGTTGACTCTCGCGGAGACATAATCCCATTTGAAAAAGATTCATTCTTGAAAGTAGTTATACATGATTAATTAACTAGAATTGCTGGCTTGCCGGGCATTGCTTGCTTAGCTTTCTGCTCTTTGCTTTTTTCTGCGCTCTCTATCTCTATTTCGCAGCCAAATTCTTCAAATGTTTTTGTTTTTTTCAATGCATCCATTTCTTCCTCAGGAGGCAATAAAACTTCCGGCATTTTGCTCATATCTTTTATCACTGAAGGAACAATCTTCATTATTTCTTGGCCATATACTTTTAAATCAGAGGCCATTATCTTTTGTATTATTTCTTTTTGATCTCTTGTTTCATTTAATATTTTCTTAAGCATTTCAAATAAGGCGTATTTCCATTCCGGTGAAACAATCAGTTTTATCTTCTTAGGTTTTACAATCTTTGCTAGAATCATTATTGATTTAATGTCTAGTTTTGTATTCTCTGCGATTTTTTCATGTTGCTCTGATTTCAAGTCTATCTTGCTCTCATCATATTTAGGCCACGAGCTCAAGCTTATATAAGGTTTATTTCCAATTTTTTCCCATAGTTCTTCAGTTATATGCGGACAGAATGGATGCAGCAATTTCAATGCTTTCTCTAACGTGTCCTTGCTTTCTTCTTCAGAAAGCGATTCAAATAACTCTCGAACTTTTATAGTTGCTAAATTATATTTAAAATCATTTATATACTCCGTGATTTCTTTTATTGCTCTATTCAGCTTGCTCTCGCTCCTCTTGCTTGATTTTTCTATTTTAACAGTTTCGAAATAATTCATAACCCGGTTTACAAATTTGAAGCTCCCTTCTATTGAGTCATCATTCCATGCAAAGTCCTTGTCAGGTCCTGCGTTAGAGACTAAATAGAATCTTAAGGTATCAGTTCCGTACTTGTCAATCATTACTAAAGGATCAACGACATTTCCCCTTGATTTTGACATAACAAAACCATCGCTTCCATGAACCATTCCCTGATTAAACAGCAATTTAACCGGCTCGTCATAGTTAAGTAATTTCAAATCTCTAAAGAATTTTGTATAGAATCTAAAATATATCAAGTGCATACAGGCATGTTCAGCCCCGCCTATGTAAGCATCAACAGGCGCCCAGTAATCTGTTTTTTTCTTGTCAAATATTTTCTTGTCATTTTTTGGGTCGCAGTACCTTAAGAAATACCATGAAGAATTAACAAAAGTATCCATCGTATCCATTTCTCTTCTTGCCTTGCCCTCACATTTAGGGCATTTAACCTCAGCAAATTTTTTGCTTGTCTTCAAAGGATTTCCTTCTCCGAACTTAATATCATCAGGTAATATCACAGGTAAATCTTTTTCAGGCACAGGAACTATGCCACATTTATCGCAGTAAACAACAGGTATAGGTGTTCCCCAATATCTTTGCCTAGAAACAAGCCAGTCCCTTAGTTTATACTGCAATGTTCTTTTTCCTAATTTCATCTTTTCAAGTTTAATAGAAATTTTCTCAATTGCTTCATTATTGTTTATTCCGTTAAACTCTCCGGAATTAATTAGGTGACCTTCAGAAATATAAGCGCGAGCCATCCTTTCTGCATTTAATTCGTAAGCCGAAGGTTGTATGACTACAGTTATAGGAATTTTATATTTTTTGGCAAATTCAAAATCTCTTTGATCATGCGCAGGAACAGCCATTACCATTCCGCAGCCATATTCAGCAACAACAAAATTTCCGGCATAAACTGGAATTTTATTTTTAGTCAATGGATTAGTAGCATAAGCCCCAGTAAAAGCCCCTTCTTTTTCCAGCAAGTCCATGTCCTTTTCACTTGTGGATTTTATTTTCTTAAGGAAATTTTCCACTTCGTCTTTCTGTTTTTTTGTAACCAATTCCATTAATTTCGGATGCTGTGCGGAGATTACCATGAAAGTAACGCCATATATTGTATCTGGTCTTGTGGTAAACACAGGCCATTTTTCTTCATTTATTTCAAATATCACTTCAGTGCCATGGCTCTTCCCAATCCAGTTTCTTTGCATGGCTTTTATTCTTTCAGGCCATTCTGTTAATTCGTCAACTTTATCATAAAGCTCTTCCGCATATTTAGTTACATTGAAGAACCATTGCTCTAAATGTTTTATTTCTACATCTGTATCTTTGTGTCTCCAGCATTTTCCGTTATGAACTTGTTCATTCGCCAAAACAGTTTCGCATTTGCTGCAGTAATTTACAGGCGCTTTTTTTCTGTACGCTAAACCTTTCTCAAGCATTTTCAAAAATATCCATTGGTCCCATTTGTAATAGCTGGGATCATGAGTTTTAATCATCCTATTCCAGTCATAGCTCAATCCCAATGCCTTCTGCTGTCTTATAAAACTAGCAATCGCTTTTTCAGTGTAATCTCTTGGATGTACTTTTTCTTTTATCGCTGCATTTTCAGCAGGCAAGCCTAAAGAATCATACCCCATAGGATAAAGAACATTGAATCCGTTTAATCTCTTGAACCTTGCATAAATATCTCCTATTGTATAATTGAAGGCGTGCCCTACGTGTAAACCTGAACCTGAAGGATACGGAAACATTTCTAAGCAATAGAACTTTTTTCTTTTAG
>JAGVXY010000036.1:0-1218 GCA_018303545.1 Candidatus Woesearchaeota archaeon
TTCTTTGAGGAAAGATTTTGATGAAAAGTGGCTGGTTTTAAGCAATAGAATAATCTACGATAAAAAGGATTTATCTGGAAAAATTATCCATCATTACGGTTCTACTCTGCAAGAATCCCCGATAGAATTGGAAAATATCCCTGTCTGGCGCGACGAACCGATTTCAAATGTCCTGTCAGATTCAAGAGGATTGGCCTATCTACAGGCATTGATTAAAAAAGCATATTCTCCCAGAGAGATAATCGATATTTTTAAATTTCTCAGTGGCAAACCAAAAGAAGATATTCGAATATGGACTGCGCATACAAGCAATGAATGGCCACGTTCAAAATATCCTGGGAGGGCGGTCTCGCTCAATTACAATGGTGGCAGGTTCCTTATCAATGGCGTTAGCATCCTTTACGGCAATGGCCGTTCTTGTGGGGTGCGTCTCGCGAGCGCAGCGAGCGTTTAGGCGCAGAGCGCCTGGCGCAAAATTTTATAAATTGATTTGCTTTATTATATCTGTCCTGGTATGAGCCGGGGCCACACGTCAGTTCATTACAATCCGAATAGGATTATGAAATTCAACTGCAACACTTGGTAGCAAAATGCGAAAAGATGAAGCGGCGGTGCTAGCGATAGTGAGCTGGCTATACGAGGGCGGTCTCGCTCAATTACAATAATGGCAGGTTCCATATCAATGGCAATAACAACCTTAACAACAATGGCCGTTCTCGTGGAATGACTTCGGCTCAATTAATAAAATTATTATGAAAAGTTATAATCATTTATATGAAAAAGTCATTTCGTTAGAGAATTTATTCTTAGCTGAAAAAAAGGCAAGAAAAAGAAAAACATTAAAACCATACATAATTAAGTTTGAAGAAAACCTCGATGAAGAATTGCATATTTTGCATCAAGAATTAGCATCACATAATTATAATCCTTATCCGTTAAAAACATTTATTATAAGAGAACCAAAGACCAGAAAGATAAGCAAGTCTGAATTTAGAGACCGCATAGTGCATCACGCCATCTGTAATATTCTTGAGCCCATCTACGAAAAGAAATTCATTTATGATTCTTGTGCGAACCGCAGAGGCAAAGGGACTTTTTTAGCTGTAAGGAGATTTGAAAAATTCAAATATAAAATATCAAGAAATCTTACAAAAGTAAAGGGAAATGCAAAAGGTTATGTTTTTAAGGCAGATATCAGACATTATTTTGAGGAAGTTA
>JAGVXY010000036.1:1228-14033 GCA_018303545.1 Candidatus Woesearchaeota archaeon
CATTATTTTGAAACAGTAAATCATGATATATTGCTTGCGATACTCCGGAAAACTATTAGAGATGAGACGATTATATCTTTAATAATTAAAATTCTAAAAAATTATGATTTAAAAGGCAGTCAAAAAGGCATGCCCTTAGGCAATCTAACTTCTCAATTCTTTGCAAATATATATCTGAATGAATTGGATCAATTTGTAAAGCACAAATTAAAATTAAAATATTATATTCGTTATGTTGATGATTTTGTTATCTTTCATGGATCTAAATCTGCCTTAGAAGAATTGAAAAAACAGATAAGCGATTTTTTGAAAGAAAAATTATGCTTGGAATTGCATCCTGAAAAATCTAAAATTTTTCCCTTGCATAGAGGCGTAAATTTTTTAGGTTTAAGAATATTTCCCCATCATAAGCTCCTAAGAAAAAGAAACATTCACAAATTGAGAACAAAACTTTCGCAAAGATTCATAGAATATAATAATGAGATTTTATCATTTGATGATTTTTATAATATTCTCGAGGGATGGATATCATATGCCAAAAATGGAAACACTTACAAATTAAGAAACATTATAAATAATGAATTCAAGGAAAGAACAAAAACAGAAGTTTCTTCAAAAGAAGTCAGCAGGTTTCTTAAGATGAATTTTTCCGTAAATCTTTCAGTTCTTTCTCAGAAACCAATTTAAACCTGCGATTATAGTCAAAATTAAATAAACTCCAAAAGATTTATAAATATTATAATGACTATAACTACCATAATGAATACAACAATATCAATCTCGAAAGACTTAAGGGACAATCTCATTGAATTTGGATCCAAAGGCGAGACATACGACCAGATCCTCAGAAGGATATTGGATAATGCAAAGGAAAGACAACTGCAGGAGCTGCTCATGGATGAAAAAGACTGTGTGCCGATTGAAGATGCATTGAAAAGGGCAAAAGCAAGATGGCAAAAGTCATAATCACTAAATCTCTTGAGGAGCAGATAAATAAAATTTTTAAGAAGGAGTCAATTGAAGTCTTTTCTCTTCTCAATAGCTTATCTGAGAACCCAAAAAAAGGAAAGGATATCGGTGCGGTAGGAAATATTCTGATAAAAGAGATTAGATATAAGAATTATAGATTTTATCTCATCGCAGACAGGTATAAAATTAAAATCCTATCCTCTGAAGAATTAAAGGACTTATTGATCAAATTTGTTAGGATGTCAGACAAAAAAGACCAACAAAAAGTGATTGATGAGATTAAATATGCCCTTAAGCAGTTCAGCGTAGATGTTTTTTAGCTTTCTCCATAAACCTTTCATTTTTTCTCAAAATATTTATTTATAATTCCAACCGACAGGTTTTCCACCGGTTTTACTTCCAAAAGTTGAAGTTCCAAAATCCGCAAATTCCAAAACAATATATGTGTCTCCTTTTTGTCCCTGGATTTTAATCTCTTTAAATCCAGCATCAGATGCTATATCCGTTCTCTTCATAGATTGCCATCCTTTACTTTTGAGTAAGGCTTCGTATTTATCTGCTAAAGTATCATACTTATTTTTAGGATAAGTCAGCTGCTGTGAAATCATCGTTCCAGATTTGCCTGTTCCTGTGCATTTTATATCAGAATCTAATAATTCAATATCCGAATGAATATCTTTCAATAAGTTTTCGCAGGATTTTCCTTTCTCTTCTCCGGTCTGAATTTGCGTATTATTTGAAGAGCAACCAGCCACTAAAATTACGACAAACAACATTAATAGTAAATTGTACATTTTCATGTTCTTCTAAAAATCGTATCAAATATTTAAATATTATGCTCCTGCCGGGATTCGAACCCAGGTCTCAGCCTCCGCAAGGCTACATTCTATCCAAGCTATACTACAGGAGCAATGGGATAAAAGAGCTGATAGTAGGTTTAATTTAAAAACCTTTTCCAAAATTTTACTTATGGGGTTAGTATTATTCTAAGCTATGTTGGCGAAAACTTTATATAGTGATAGCTAAACAAAGCTATTTAATAGATACTGAGGTTAAAAATGGCAGAAAGATCAAAAAGATGCGTATCCTGTAACAAGGAAATAACGAATGACACAGGTTCAGTTGAGTTCAAGTGCCCTGGCTGCAATAAGCAGGTAATCATAAGATGCAGTCAATGCAAAAAACTGGCTACGAAATACAAATGCAAGGAATGCGGTTTCTCAGGCCCAAATTAAGATGGCAGATTTAATGGTCACAATGCGAGTAATGCTTGAGAGTCCAGAGGTTAATCCTAAAGATGTTGAATCTAAAGTTTCTAAAGTAATTTCAGATTTTGGTGCAAAAGTCGGAAGAGTTGAAGTTCAGGATATTGCTTTTGGCTTGAAAGCTTTACAGTTTATATTTATAATGTCCGAATCCTTAGGTGCGACAGATCCTTTAGAAGAAAATATAAGTAATATTGAAGGTGTCAGAAGCGCAGAAGTTGTAGGTATCACAAGAACATTAGGATAAATCATTTAAATATTTTGCATATTCTTTATCTAAACCGCCAAGTCTAAAAATAACAATTTCTTTAACTCCCGCTTTATCTGCGATTTTTATGTCTCTTGCAAGTTTGTCTGCTTTTAATCTAGGTTCATTGCCTAGTATTCCAACAGCTATCGTTCCAAACGCAACAAGGAAATGATCCCCGTACTTATCAACGCCATCAGCAAATCTTTTGTAAAGTTTCTCCAAATTAAATCTCCTCATTGAGGTGTAGCACATTTTTATTTTGTAATTTTTATATTTATAAGGGGAAAAATTAACACAAAGAAATTCCGCCATTTTTTCTAAAAATCCAGGCATCATAGTTTCTGATACATATATTCTATGCCCATTTTTTCTGAAAAATTCCAATATTGTTTTCCTATTCCTAAAGAAATTATTAGATTCAGTAAAAAATAATCTTGCTCTTCTCGTTGGCAGCTCAGCATCCCACATTATTTTGCAGTCTGAATTTTCAAGTTCTTTTATTGTTCTAAGCAAAGCAGTCCTTTTAGAAAAAGGTGAGAGCCAATATCCTTCTTTCTTGTCTAGTATAGGCCAATAAATCGTCTCTTTTACATTTTTTACTTTTATTTTCTCAAAATCCTTAACAGATTTAGCAGCAACTATTAGTTTAGTGGGAAATTTAATCAATTTTATTTTCCCTAAAGTTTTTTCATCCGGGAATTCTTCAAAAAAGCTTATTTTCATCTCACTGCCTCATATTCTTTTTTATCAGAAACAAAAAAATCTTTAATCCAATATAAACCTACATTAAGATATCCTTTTTTCTCAAAGCGTCTCATATTATTGATTACGTAGACTCTAGCAACGCCAAATTTTCCAATTCTGCTTACATCACCTATGAATTTCCTATCTTCATGCTTATCCATGCCTTCGCTGAATTTTATTTTTTCAAATATTTTTTTATTGCAGAATATCAGCCCTGTAGAAGTCTTCGTGAAAGGCACAATGATATTTTTTAATTTCATCAGCGTTTTGGCGATAAATTTATCTAAATTAGGTTTGGTGAATGTTACTCCTATGTCATATTCGGAATTAGCAATTCCTTTCAAAACATCAGCATCAATAATTATATCTGCGTCTAAGAATATCAATTTGTCACCAGTTGCTTCTTTAGCTCCCTGGTTTCTCGCAAAAGAAACCCCTTTTTGAGCATATTCAATTACTTTCGAAGCATACTTCCTAGCTTTTATTGCCGTCTTATCTGTGCACCCATTACACACTACAATTGTCTCAACATCTTGAAAACCTGAGTTTTTTATTGCTAAAAGTGTACTTTCTATATACTCCTCCTCATTGTATGCAGGTATAATAATAGACAGTTTGACCATAAAACAGCCGAAAGATTTTTATGCTATATATAGTTTTTTATTCCTTATGGCATTAACAGCAGAAAAAATTGAAGAAATCAAGAAAAAGTTGATTTCAACCTCCCCTGAGAAGCAACAGGAAAAGCTCCAAGAAATAGTTGCAAATTTAACAGAGGATGAGATTGCAGACTTACAGAAGGCTTTATCCGGTTCTCAATGCCCTTTTTGTTCAATGGTTGAAGGTCAAATCCCCGTAAAAAAAGTCTATGAAGATGCGCAGGTCATGGCAATATTAGATATAAATCCCGCAAATAAAGGTCACACGTTGGTTTTTCCAAAAAATCATGCTTCTATAATGTCACAATTAGATGATAAGACAATAAATCACCTTTTTAAAATTGTTAATAAGATTTCAATTGCCCTTTTCGAAAGCTTAGGTGTAGAAGGCACAAATATCCTTATTGCAAATGGCAAGGCTGCAGGCCAGACTTCTCCGCATGTTTTAGTGAATGTTATTCCTCGTTCAAAAGGTGACCAAGTTTCTATCGGTTGGGAGCCAATGAAAATATCCGAAAAAGAAATGTCTGAGATTCAGCAGAAAATTATTCATAAGACAAAAGAAATCAAATCAACAGATGAAGTTCCGGTTATTAGATCTTCTTGTCCTTCTGATGAAGTTAAGGTTATAAAAACAAGGAAAAGAATCCCAACTGGAAATTTTTTCTAAATTATTGGGAATATATTGCCGATTAGTAATGCGGCTATCAACGCCAGCAAGAAAGAGGGCACAAAAGGGATTCCTTCTTTAACTAAAACGCTATTTATTTTATATTTTTTCAGCAGTAATATTTGCTTTTTTTCTATTCCTGGATCTTTTGGTCCGCAGATTATTTTTCCATTTACAATTACATTATTGGCAATCCAATCTCCCTCTGTCAGCTTTTCAACAGCCGTATTTTTTAGCAGTGCGGCAGATTCAACAACTTTTATCGCCATATGCAAGTATGGATACACAAATGCGAGAGATGCAAAAGTTACACTTGCAATTTTGAGCACAGGGTTATTTACCAAAAAGATAACTATAATGAATGAAACTGTTATCGCATGACTTATCATTCTTAGATATCTATATTTTGGAAGGGAGCTTATCCCCAAAAAACCTATTTTTACTTTCTGCCAATTTTTTGCGCTTAATATTAACATCCAGAGAAAGCCATAGAGCGCACCGACAATGACTAAATAGATCATGAACATAATAAGAAATTTCATGGGTTCATATTCCTGGTAGGTTGCAAATAAAGTTCCCAAACCTATCATCAGTTTTGAATCCCCTCCACCCCATTGCTTTGCATAATACATCATGTATCCAAAAACAAGCATTGCAGCAAATCCTATCACCCCATATAGAAAAAACATTTCATCAGATTTTATAATGGAATATATTGCACGTATTCCGAAAGCTGCTGCAATCAAAGAGTATGAAAGCCAGTCGGGAACTTCTCTGGTCCTTAGGTCATGTATGCTCGCAACAATCAACGCTGTAAAAGCGATAATCATAATAAGTAAGTCCACCATTGATTTTTAAGTTGTAAATAAACTTTAAAAAACTATCTGTGGGATAAACTATTTAAACTTCCAAACTCCTAATTTTCTGTATTATGGGTGCAATTACCATTATAGGCGCAGGTCCAGCTGGTTCTAGGTCTGCTCAGCTTTTAGCCCAGCGCGGTCATAAAGTTACTGTGATTGAAGAGCATAGATGCATTGGAGATCCCGTGCAGTGCACAGGTGTTCTTACAAATTCAGTCAATGATATTCTTCCAGTTCCTGAAGAATGCATTATCAATCGTATAAAGGTTGCAAGAATTTATGGGAGTGCAAACAAGCACATTGATATTCTTATGAAAAAGAAGAATATCATATTAGATCGGGCAAAGTTTGATCGTCATCTGGCTTCTGAAGCGGAATCTGCAGGAGCTAAATTTTTGCTCAAAGAAAAATATTTATCTTTCAGCAGAAACCGGGTTATAACAAACAAGCATAAGTTAAAAACAGATTTTCTTGTAGGCGCAGATGGCCCCTCTTCTACAGTTGCAAAAACAACCGGCATGTTCAAGCAGCGCAATTATTTTACCGGTATGCAGGCAAGAATAAAAATAAAATGTGACCCAGATACTTTCGAAGTTTTTCCCTCAGAAGGAGTTTATGGGTGGCTTGTTCCAGAAGATGAGCATACAGCAAGAGTCGGAGTTTTAGCTTATGAGAATCCAAGAGTTCATTTTGATCGTTTGCTTAAGCGCAGAAAAGGTAAAATTCTAGACTATAATGCTGGATTAATTCCAATTTATGATCCAAAATTAAATATTCAAAAAAATAATATCTTTCTGATAGGTGATGCAGCTTCACAAGTAAAAGCAACAACCGGCGGGGGAATAATTTACGGGTTGATGGCTGCTGAAGAGCTTGTCAATTCTATTGAATTAAATAAGAATTATAATAAGCATTGTAAGAATCGTTTCGGTTTTGATTTATGGCTTTCACTGAAAATTCGCCAAGTGTTGGATAAATTCTCTCCAAAAGATTATGACGATTTAATTGCCACATTTTTAAAACCAAAGCCAAAAAAAATTATTCAAGATTTTGATCGTGATTTCCCTTCAAAATTTATTTTTCAGCTGGCGCTTGCAGAACCAAGATTATTAAAATATTTGTTTAAGTTAAGGCCTTAAGCCCATAATTTGCAATACTGCATAGAATTTCTGTGCCAAATATGCCCTGAAAAAAAACAAATAGGATAAATATTCCGAAAGGAACTAGCGTACCTATCAATGCTATTCTCTTGTCCTGAAATAAAATTGCCAGTCCCCCTCCCAAAGGCAGTGGTATCGGTAGTAGACCCCAAATCATTCCAAAAACAAAATAGAATGGTGCAGCAATTACTCTCAATATTATATTTGTCCTAGCTCCTAAAATGAGTATCATCCACATTTCACCAATTAGCACAGAAAAATATGCTGCTGAAAGTGCTGCTGCAATCATAGCTGGTAAAAATAATCCTCCAGTTGTTGCCCAGGCTGTAGTCCAAAACCATCCGATTAAAAGACCAACGACCTTTAATCCAAATTCTAAAGCACCAAAAGCAAGGATAGAATTTCTTATCATTACGCCCGCAGCCAGAAAGAATAACGTCCAGAAAAGATGATCAACAAACATTATTTTGACACCAGTAAGCATCATTCTTACCAGCAGTTCCATACAGATGCCCAATGCCATGACAAGAAAAAGCGCATTTAAGTATAAATAATTTTCTAAACCTTATAGCGCAATATTGCCGCAATCCCACCAATGCCTTTAAGCTTCCTTCCAGCTTCCAAATCAGAACTAATAATATTAACATTGCCAGAAGCATTATCCACCATCTTCATTACATCATTCAATCTTAAGAAAGTACCTTCCTGTTTCATTTCTGTTATCATATCATCAACAATCATCAGCTCTTTGACCATTCCCATCTTAGCCGCTTCTTCAGTTTTCTCAATTCCATAAACATATTTTCCCTCTTTCTTTATTTCAATAAATAACTCATCAACTAAAGAAGATTCTTTAACAGATCTTTCATCCTGTATTGCCTTTCTTACTTCGTCTCTTTTCAAAACCTCTTCAACGCCTTTCTTTCCCGTGTCTGCGCAGGTCGATAATAGTATTTTCTTAGATAATTCTTTAGGCACAACTTTCAAAAATTCATCTTTCCAGAATGCAGGCGATGCGACGATCACTTTAGATAACTTATATCGTTTGTCATATTCTTCGATTTTCTCAAGTATCTCATGGTAGAAATTCTTTCCTTTCTCTGTCTTGCCCATATCTGCTTTCTTTTCAAATTCTCCTTTTATTTCAGAAAGCATATCATAGCCATATTTCTTAAGCAAAGCAAAGGAAGCTTCTCCCCTATCAAAAGCTACAATCAGTACATTTGCGCTTTTCATTTTAGATGCATCTTGAAGTTTATCTAAGTGATATTTCAGCCATTTTTCTTTTATAATTGTCAATGAATCATTTGCATTCACATCAAAAGTATGATGGACCCCCTTACCTATATCATCAGGTCCTTCAATAACCTTTCCAGAAATTCTTAAGGCACCGGTATATTTGTGGAATTCAATCTTTTCCACTTCGATAGTAAGATTAACCGGTTTTTTTATTACTTTAGCATTCTCCGAATCGCCTATTCTTATCTTCCTGAACGTGTGCCCTCTGACTTTATCCCTCTCATCCACAATCTGACTCAAGTACCACAAGTCATCTAAGTTTTCGACTAATGTCTTAATTTCTCCTTTATTCAGCGATTTGCTAAGTATTTTCATATTCGCTTATAAAAAGATTTAAATATATAAAGTTATTTATCAATTTGTATGAAACCTAGGGGAGAAACCAATGAAGCAACTATAGCGGCTTTCATAATCTTAATGGGTTTGTTCATAATCATTTATTTGTTGTTGATTCCTCAGTCTGCCAGAGATGAACTTTTAGGACCAGATTCAGATAATGGTACTTCCAGCGAGGGCACATCCAGCATCGGGGCAGTATTGTTAAATACAGTCCCAGGTAAATTAAGCCCATACACGACAAATAAATTTGAGCACAAGCTTACACCAATAAATCTTTTCTCTCGTTTAGATACAGCTACAGATATTCTTTCTCAGTCTTCTTCAGTCAGAAAAAATGTTTTTACTGACGAAAACCAAATTTTGAAATTTACAATTGATAATTACGAGGAGATGGAAACAATAAATTTATATTTTTTTGTTGCAGATCACAAGGGAAATTTGAAGATCACATTCAATAACAATCTCATTTTTTCTGGTTCTCCAAAAGTTAGTAGCCAGATAGTTTCGATTCCAAAATCTGCTTTAAAGAAAAGCAACGAATTAATTTTCTCGGTTGACTCGCCAGGATGGAAATTCTGGAGCACAAATTATTATGATTTAGAGGATATCAATATTGTTAAAAAATCAATAGAAGAAAATCGTGCCACCCAAAGGACATTTACGATTTCACAGAGTGAGTTTGATACGCTAGATGGAGCAAAATTAGATTATTTTGTATACTGTAATAAAGATCTTGATGGTACATTAAAGATATTTTTGAACAGCCAGCTTTTATTCTCAGATGTAGTTTTTTGTAGTGTGGACCAGCCAGCCCAGGATATTTCAAATGGGTTATTGAGGTCCGGATCAAATACTTTAAGATTTGAAGTTGACAAAGGGGATTATAGAATTGAGCAGATAATACTCGAGACAGATACAGAAACAAAGTCCTATCCTGTTTTCAGCTTCTCAGTTGATGATGATATTTACGATGATGTATCAAATAACAATAAAGATATTATGTTAAGGATGAATTTTCCTGACAGCACAAAACTTAAGGAAGCATCAGTTACAGTAAATGATAAGCAGTTCAATTTCAAGACCAATGATGACAACCTAATTAAGGACATCAGTGCTTATCTTGTCCGTGGAGAAAATTACATTAAGATAATCCCTAGGAATGAGCTTGAGATTACTAACTTGAAAGCTTACGTCAAAAAGTGAAGTTCTAAACTGCAAAAACCAGATTTAATCTACATTAGATGTTGTCAGGTGCTAATTCAAACTTTATTAGGATAAGTTGCGAGATATTAAGCCCATTCGAGAATAAGCTTTATATATTCTAATCAATTATTTAGATAAGTAAAAGAGGTATATGAATGGTTGATATGACGATAGTGCTGGGTGGATTTGCGCTTGCAATCCTCATCATGCTAGGATTTTACATCTGGTCTTATTATAGAAAGCAGGGCATTAATATCTTAGAATATTGGAAATACATAGTTGGATTTATTGCCGTTTTAGTTGCCGCATTTTATTTAGTGGCATATGGTATTTCTGGAGTTGAATCTGGGTGGGTACAGACTACGGCTACAGAGGCAGTTTCATGGGTTTCAAATACAATAAACGATTTTTTTGGTAATATAGAACGATTAAGCAACCCTGATCTTTTCGGAACGACAGATACTTCAAAAGGAAAGAAAATTGGGGTTTATCTTGATAGTCTAGAATCTTTAGTCGGAGACAATCCTCCGGCTGGAGAAAGGATGAGTTTTCAATATCATGTCACAGCAGAAATTCCAGAATCGCAATTCGTAAATGCAAAATTAATTTGTACCCTAAAGGATAAGGATTCAGTTAAGCCAGAGATAACGCCCACAACAATTTCTTTTGTTCCAGGTTCTTCAACATCGGATGTTGCTCGTTGTATCCTGTCAAAAGAAGATACTAAATCATTGAAAGGACCAACAACAATTCAAGGTTCATTAGCATTTGATTTTAAGACTGAAACGCTATTGCCGGTTTATTTTACCTCAAAAGTATTAATTGATTCTCTTGCAAAGCGAGGCACAACATTTGCTAAAGAGTATAGCATGGGTAGCACACAGAATGAATACAAAGGCGAGCCAGTTGAAGTTGCATTAAGTGCCAGCCAGCAGCCGGTAATCCTGGGTGAAGAAGCCCAAGTCCCTAAGCAGATGATTGCAATGATTCTTTCAAATAAATGGGGCGGTTCAGCCAAGATAAAAAATATTCAGATATATCTCCCAAAAGGTATTTCAATCAGCGAATTTGACACTTTATGTCCATTCAAGAAAGAAGAAAGTTTTTACAGCGTTAATTTGGAATTGCTGAATAAGAATGAAGCCCTGATAAATGAAACTTCTAAAAATCCGATATTGGCAGAAAAACTGCTAAGATTAGAATGTTACTTTGATAATATTGATCAAGATTTCATCAGCGGGAGTTTTGAAAAAAAGAATTACAAAGTCCTAGCTGAATATGAATTTCAGTCTAAGCCTGTAGAAAAAGTGGTGAATGTTAAATGAAATTAACTTATATCTCATTGATAATTATTGTTTTATTGATTTCAGGCTGCAGTACTATTCAATTTAAAAATTTAGTTAGGGATTTGCCTGGTATGCCTCAATTTAATCAGGAAATAACTTCTAAATCCGGGTACATAGGATACAGCAGTTCATTCAAGGGCCCAGATATTATAATAAGATCCCCTTATACAAAGGTATTATTTAACCTTCCAATGGAAATTTATATTGTTGTGCAGAATAAAGGAGAAGCCCCTGCTTCCGGAAGTGTTTGCATTCAAGGTTTAGATGAAACTTTTGAAGGATATAATGGCTGCGAATGTCAGTCCATAGATATTTATGGTTATCGCGCCCAAAAGAATTCTATTCCCGAATTAGGTGGTGAAGAGCATTTAAAGTTTGGTCCATTTACCCCAAAAAATAAAGATATAACTTCTCACACATTATCGACAGAAACAAGGTTTGATTATTATACGAGGGCAAAATTAAATTACTGCTTAAAGGAAAATATTTACAGTTCAGAAGGATGTCAAATTGCAGGTGAAAAGATGATAAGTCCAGCATCAGCAGGACCATTGAGAATAACTTCAATAAGCGAACAGATTACCCCTTCAAAAAGTAATGCATTGAATGTTGTTTTCACTATCTCTGTTACTGATAGCGGCGATGGATTAGTTATTTCTCATGAAGAGAATATAATAGACTGCAAACCATCAATTGGTGAAGCTAAAATTAGTGTAAGAATGTATAATGCCCCTGGTTCAGCTCCGGAAATTAGCTGCTCGCCAATAATAATGAAGGATAAAAAATCAGGGACAAGCATATGTAAAATTGAAGATGTTCCTCCGGCAGATCTTTCCGATGAGTCAATTATAGAACTCAAATATGCCTATCAGATAGTAAAAAACCAGAAATTTGACATAATCAACGTAGAGTAACCAAAAGTTTAGTGAAGCTCTCAAGAGAAATGGATGCTTTTGCAGTAATTACATAGCCCCAAACCAAAAGTTTAATAAATTATGCTAAGATTAATTAGAGTATAAGTCAAAAAACATATTGAGGTGATTGAATGAAGGTCAATAAATATCTTTTTACAGCGGGATTATTTTTTATGCTACTCTTTTCAGGATGCCAGGGCAATAACACCGTAGATGGCATTGCTCATTACGCGTTCACAGGCACTGATGCAGTAGATGCAAATTTTGCAGTAGATGCACCAAGTGACAGTTCAAATTTCTATTTCGGCCAGGATAATATTCCGATAGAGATAGAATTGCAGAACAAGGGCTATGAAACTGTGCCATTAGGTAAAGTTGCGTTAAAGCTTAAGGGAATAGTTTCAGATTCATCAAGATTCTCTGGCGCCAAAGGGGTCGTAAGACCTGAAGATGATCTTCCAGGAATAGATAGCAATGGAGAATCAGCAATAGTTCTAGCTAATCTTGGTCAGGTAAAATATCTTCTTGATTTAGTTGAGCCAGTTTACGAGGCAAAAATTGAAGCAGATATATGTTATGATTATACTACAAAGACAAAAATTGATCTTTTTATGACTACTGATCCTACAAAAGCCGTTACTACCTTGAAAGTAGGCGATAATCCTCCGGCTCCAGTTCAGATTGTATCTCTTTCAGAATCTGCTGGTGCAAGTAACAAAATTATTTTTTACATAACTATTCAGAATACAGGATTAGGTGAAGTTGTTGACCAATGTTTTAGGCCAGAAGAGCGTGGAGACAGAAAGCAGGAAATCGTTACAGTAAAGACAGAGCCTTCAGTTATCTGTGATACTGATGCTGGTAGGATAGAGCTTAGAGAAGGCCAGAGGCGCATAAAATGCGAAACCCAGGTTGACCCTAAAAATAATAATTACGAAAAGACATTCCCGATAGATCTGATTTACACATATGAGAAATCAATCTCAAAGACAATTCAGATAAATAAGGAATAAATATTTATTTATTTTTATCCGATATAATTTACTTCTCCAGTTTTGCATTCAACAGATCCTCTCTGCTGCAGCTTCATTATCGCTTTTGTTTTAGTTTCAATCTCAGATTCT
>JAGVXY010000010.1 GCA_018303545.1 Candidatus Woesearchaeota archaeon
GCTACCATGTTAGCGTTAAATGTGCTTTGTAATGCTGTATGTTTGTAAAGCTGATTTTCTATCTTTTTGGCTTCAGGCAGTATTTTTTCCAGAAGCTCGATATTGGCTTTCAATTCTCCCATCTGAAAATTAATTTTTGCAATATCCAGAATTATTTGATAATTTTCAGTACCCTCTTTTTCATAAGCTAAATAAAAAGTTTGTTATATATAAACTATCCCCATCTTTCTATATGGGTTTGTTCTTTCTTGAAACCAATTTCTTTTAGCTTTCTAACCGCTTCCTCTTTCAGCTCTTTATGCCTAAGGCTTTCAGTCATTTTATATATTCAAATTTATTTTTAATAAAATATTTAAATCTATTGTATTATAAATAATCTTCAATCCCTCTTCAAACAATCAACTCCGTTCATAAACATCAAAAGAAACATTAATAAACTTGCATAGTTATGATTTTATTCAATGCCAACCTACTCACATTCAAGAATCAGCACGTTTGAAACGTGCCCATTGCAGTATAAGTACAGCTATATAGATAGAGTAGAGACAGAGCAAGAGTCTATAGAGGCATTCTTAGGCTCAAGAGTCCATGAAACCTTAGAATTATTGTACAAAGACTTAAAGTTTGAAAAGTTAAACACTCTGCCTCAAATCTTAGAATTCTTCAACAAAACTTGGAATGAAAACTGGAATAATAATATCAAAATAACAAGAAAAGAATACGGCAAAGAAAATTACAGAAAGATGGGGGAAGCCCAAATAACCGATTATTACAATAAATACCATCCTTTCAACCAAGGCAAAGTAATAGGAATAGAGACTCAAGACATCTTGGAATTAAATAATCATTACAGCTTCCACATAAGAATAGACCGTTTAGTGGACAGAGGAAACGGCATTTATGAAATTCACGATTACAAAACATCTAACCAGCTTCCAAAGCAATCCTACCTGGACAATGACCGGCAGTTAGCTATTTATTCATTGTGGGTCAGAAACAATTTTAAAGATTTCAAAAAAGCAAGGCTGATTTGGCATTTTTTGTTGTTCAACAAGGAAATGGAGAGTTCTAGAACGATAAAGCAATTAACCAGCTTAAAAGAAGACATATTAAAGAAAATAAAAATAATTGAATCAGCAAAAGTCTTCAAGCCAAAAAAGTCAAATATATGCGGCTGGTGCAGATTTCAGAATATCTGCCCTGTTTGGGGCCACGAATTAGAATTAAAGGAAAAAACAGTTAATGAATACTTAAATGATCCCGGCGTAAAATTAGTCAACGAATATGTAAATATAAAAAACGAATTGAAAGAGTTCTCAGAAAGCGCAGAAATAAAGCTTGAAAAACTAAAAGAAGCGTTAATCAACTTCTGCAAAAAGAAAGATTTGGAAGTCGTAGTAGGATCAGATAATGAAATCTCAGTTAAAGAGACTGAATCTTTGAAATTCCCGGGTAAAAACACGGAAGAAAGGGAGAAATTACTGAAAGTATTAAAGAAGATGAAAAAATTAGATGAAGTTACCGATTTGGATATCTGCGCGTTAAAGAGAATCGTTGAAGAGCAGGAATGGGATAAAAAAAATCTGAAGAAATTAGAGCCGTTTGAAACAAGGGAAGTCTCATTTAGGCTAAGCGTTAGAAAAAAGAGAGAAGAATAAATCATAAATAGCAGCTGCTCGGTAAAGCAATTCCTCAAGAATTAATAACCATCAGCTTAATCGTTCTACTGTTCGACCTTAACCAGAATATGTTTGCCTTCGTGCTCTATTTCCAGCTTCTTGATATCATTGATTATTATATCAGAGCCAAAAAGCATATAGTTAATCTCTTTAGGCCCGCGAATGATTACCTTGTGCGCATTTTCAAACTCTTTAATATCCAAAGGCTCTTCTCCGCCCAAATGAGGATTATTGATATTGAAGAAACTTATAAGGCAGCTGTAGCTGACATCCTGGACAACTTTTCTTCTGCTTATTATTATTGATTTAGCTTGTATTTCCATATTAATATACAAAATTTGCGTATAGACTTTTAAATCTTTTGGATTATTGGTGTCTATCGCATATATCTTATTACGAAAATCCTTTTATAAGCCCCTTTATCCAGATTAATCATGAAATTCGTCCACTGCGCAGACTGCCATATCGGGGGCTGGAAAGAGGAAAAATTAAGAAATTTAGGCATGGAATCCTTCAGGACAATGATTTCTTTCTGTATAAGCGAGAAAATAGATTTCTTGCTTATTGCGGGAGACTTATTCAACACAGCTTTGCCGCAAATAGATCTAATAAAAGAAACAGTCTCAGAATTAAAAAGATTAAAAGACCAAGCAATCCCAATTTACATGATTCCAGGCAGCCATGATTTCTCTCCTTCTGGAAAAACAATGCTGGACGTTTTCGAAAAAGCAGGATTGATAATAAACGTTTCAAAGATGCAGGAAGTTGACGGAAAAATCAATTTGGCTTTCACAAATCACAAAGACATAAAGATAACAGGCATATATGGCAAGAAGGGAGGCTTAGAAAAGACATTTTACGAATCATTGGATCCCTCTTCATTAGAAAAAGAAAATGGTTTCAAGATTTTTATGTTTCACACAGCCTTAACAGAATTCAAGCCAAAAGATTTGGAAAGTTTAGATTCATTATCTGTTGCTTCATTGCCGAGAAATTTCAATTATTATGCAGGGGGCCATGTTCATTATATTTTTGAGCAGTTAAAGGAAGGTTACGGTTTAATCACATTCCCTGGAGCATTATTCCCGAATAATTTTAAAGAGTTAGAAGAATTCAAGCACGGCAGTTTTTTCATTTTAAATCTAAACAACGGAATTTTAAATCATGAATTAAAGAAAATAAAATTAAAAGAAGTTTTATCGCTAGATATAGATATTAACAACTTAACGCCAATCCAAGCACAGGAAAAAATAATAGCCCTAATAAAAAATTCAGAAATAAAAGATAAAATAATAACATTAAGAATCCACGGCATTTTATCAAGCGGAAAAAAATCAGATATAAACTTAAACGAAATTTTAGAGCAATTTAATGAGGCATATATCATTCTGAAAAACACTTCAAAAGTTACAATGAAAGAATTTGAATCTCATGATATAGAAATCAAGAATATTGATGAAGTCGAAAATACCCTAATAGAAAAATCAGAATCAAATCTAAACATAAAGAACATGACAAAAGAGCAGCAGTCCGAATTAGTGAAGCAGATGATGGAAATTTTCAACAAGGAAAAATTAGAAGGTGAAAAGAACGCAGATTTTGAATTAAGAATCTTAGAAGAGGCAAATAAATTACTATGAGATTAAACAGCATCAAATTAGAGAATATCCGGAGTTATAGATTTCAGGAATTGAAATTCTTAGAGGGCATAACCTTATTATCCGGAGATATTGGTTCCGGCAAATCAACAATCTTAAAATCGATTGATTTCGCTCTTTTCGGTTTGAGGAAAGGCGAATTATCGGGCTCAGATTTGTTAAGGCATGGAAAAGATTCCGGCTCAGTGGAATTAGATTTTAACATAAAAGAAAAAAATATTATAATAAAACGAACCCTGAAGCGTTCGCAGTCTTCAGTTTCCCAAGATGCAGGTTTCTTGATGGTCAACAGCCAGAGATTGGATGCAACGCCAATAGAATTAAAGCAGCATATTTTAGACCTATTGAATTATCCAAAAGATATGCTCACAAAAAAATCAATGATTTTTCGCTACACAGTTTACACTCCGCAGGAAGAGATGAAGCAGATTCTTTTATCAGATAAGGACTCAAGATTAGATATCCTAAGGAAAGTTTTTGATATCGATAAATATAAAATAATCTCAACAAACTGTGAATTATTCTTAACCTCCTTAAGGCAGAAAAAGCGCGAATTAGAATCTTTCACTCAAGACTTAGAGCCAAAATTAAAGCAAAGAGCAGAAAAAGAATTAGAAATAAAATCGGTAAAAGACTCTTTAATCTTAGCAGAAAAAGAGGTCAATAATCTAAGAATAATTTTAAATGAAAAGAAATCCGCATTAGATTTAATATCAAATAAAATAGAAGAATTAAACGTAGTAACAAAAGAATTTGAAATAAATGAAAAC
The DNA here is from genome assembly GCA_018303545.1 of Candidatus Woesearchaeota archaeon. GTDB lineage: Archaea > Nanobdellota > Nanobdellia > SCGC-AAA011-G17 > JAGVXY01 > JAGVXY01. The sequence goes on from JAGVXY010000010.1 coordinate 4,108, forward strand.
TCATTAAAACATAAGGAATCAAGCCTTAAAACATATGAAACAACAATAGAAAGATTGAATCAGGAGCTAAAATCGATTAACTTAGAGATTTCTTCTATGCCCGATCAAAAAAATATAGAAATAAGCCCCGAAGAATTAGGAAAAAAAATTCAGGAGCATGAAACCGATATTCGCGAATTAAGAGATAAAATTCAGGAAGCTAAAGTTCTCATTGCAAGGTCCAAAATGACCATAGACCAAGTTTTATCTTTGCAGAATTGTCCGACATGTATGCAGGCCGTGACTCATGATTATAAAACAAATATTTGCGCAAAAGAAAATTCCTCAATAGCAGATAATGAATCTAAAATAAAAGAATTTGAAATAAATGAATCTCTCCTCGCAAGAGAGCTGATAAAGAAAAAAGATGAATTGGATTCTTTAAAGAAAGCAAGGCATTCATTTGAATTAATCTCATTAAAAAGAAAATCTTTTAATGAAAAGCAGGAACAGAAAAATATTTCAATCAACGATTCAGAAATAATTAAAAAAGAAATTTTAAATCTTAAGGATAAGAAACAGAAATTAACAATAGATTTAGCGCGCCTTAAGGATATCCATTCCCTGCATGAAACAAAAAAGCAGGAATATGAACTGGCGGACAAATCATTAAGGTCTTTAGAAATGAAGCATTTATCATTGGCAAAAGATATAGAAAATTTAAATTCTTTGGTTCAGATATTAACAATAGACATAGAAAATAAGCAAAAAGCAAAAGTTCACATAGAAAATATCATGGAAATGCATCACTGGATCTCAGAATATTTCATCAGTTTAATGTCAGAGATGGAATCTCAGGTTATGAAGAAGATTCATCTGGATTTTGATCAAAGTTTCCAGCGCTGGTTCTCCCTATTAATAAGAGAAGACCTGATTTCAATAGCATTAGACGATGATTTTACGCCGTTTATACAGCAGAATGGCTATGATGTTGAATACAATGCATTATCAGGTGGAGAAAAAACTGCAATAGCTCTGGCTTACCGTCTAGCGTTGAATGAAATAATCACAAGCATCATGAGCAATATAAATACAACGGATTTATTGATTTTAGATGAGCCGACAGATGGTTTTTCATCGGAACAATTGGAAAGATTGCAGTCAGTTCTTAAAACTTTAGCAACAAAGCAGATTATTTTAGTCTCTCATGAAAATAAAATTGAAAGCTACGCTGACAACTTAATTAAATTAGAAAAATTAAATCATGAAACTATTTTTAATTAGTGGTAAGTAATCAAAATAAGTAATTTGTCTAAAATGAAACACAACTCCGGGATATCTTTATATATTTGTATATTATTGAAATTCTAATACATGTTTTTAAAAAACAAACGTTCTTACAAACCAACAGGGGGGAAATAGATGGTGACACTAGGCCGTGATTTATTTAGTCATATGAGTAAAGTTAGAGATGGTGAATTGAGGTTCGAGAATATTTTCGAATCATTAAGAAGAATGATTCTTGTCGAAAACAAAGTTGAGAAAATTACTACCAACGGCAAATCGACATTTGATTTCGAAGTATTCAGAAAGGGCCGCAAGCATCCAATAGGAATGTATGATGAACTTAATAGTTTAGTTTCTTTCATTAAGGATGCCGCAGAAGGCGGTTCTTCCAAAGAGATGGCTTTCGTTTTAGTAGGGGAGCCCGGTAATGGAAAGACCTTCCTGGTTGAATATCTATGTAAGGCTTATCGTGAATTTTTGAGTGAGCCACAGAATATGAGGTTCTATTTTCAGCTTAATCTTCCGCAGAATATGAAAGGTTACGGCCGTATTGATACCATTGAATCCCAGACATACGAGGATCCAATGATCTTGGCAATGAATCTTTTCAATACAACTGATGAAAACAAGGAATTTCTTTCTAAGAAAGGATTTAATGATAAGCAGATAGAAAGGCTATATGAAAACTATAGGTCCCTTGGTGCTGATACAGCATTCGTTTTAAAAGATTTAAAAAATCTTTTCAATGGCGACATGAATCAAATTTTTGATTCAATTGAGCTTTTCCCCGTGCCATTAATAGAATCGTTAGGTACAGTTACTGGGAAATATCCTGCCAAGGATAAGATTACATCATCGGCCGCAGATCTATTGGGGCAGGAGTCAGTAGGCAGGCTTTTGCACTTGACGAAACCAGGTCACCCCTACCTTTTTGATTTAAGAAAAGGAGCATTAGCAAGGGTTGCTGGTGGCGGAATACATTTCTGTGATGAGATGTTCAAGAACAAAAAGGATTTAATCCAAGTTTATCTCGGGGTTATTCAAAATCGTACAATTGAGATTGATGGATTCAAATGGCCTTTGGATACTTTGATTATCGCTACAAGTAATAACCATGAATTTAATGACTTTAAGGGGCAAAATCAGGAAGCGCCTATTGTTGACCGTTGCAGAATAGTTTACGTTGGTCACAATACAAATTATTTGCTGCAAGATCAGCTTACTAGATATTGTCTTGGCAGTAAATTAAAGGAAACTTTCTTGAATGAGAAAATGCATGAGGATCCTAATCTAAACCTGGCTCTCTCGGTTGCAGTTACTTTAACAAGATTGCCTCGTTCAGAAAAGCTGACTCCAGAAGAGACCATGAAGCTTGCAGCAGGAGAAATTGCTGGTGACAAAAGCATAAAAACATTAGCTGAAGTTGTCGCTACATTGAGTCAAGATCCAGATATCACAAGGAGATTTGGTCAGAAAGGCATCGGTCAAAGAAATCTCGGCAGAACAATACAATTAATGCTTGAAAGTGCTGAGACTAATGAAGGTAAATGTCTTTATGCAGGTGATGCATTCGTTGCTCTTGAGCGTATCGTTTTGGATTATGTTAGCGATGCAAATGAGCGTACAAAATTCCTTGAAGATATTAAGCTAGCAGCAGGGATATTCAAGAAACAAGTTAGAATAGCAATGTTCAATGCATATATGCAGCAGCCAGATGCAATAAGGCGCGATGTTCTTAATTATGTGAACATGATTATTGGTATCGATGCGGAGAATTTAGGCCAAGATAAAATGTGGAAATATAAAGATCCACAGACGAACGAAATAAAAGGCCTAAAAATCGATGAAAGATACATCAAAAGTGTTGAAGAGCGTCTTGGTCTAAAAACAGACACCCAAAGAGAATCATTCAGAGGTTCAATTAGAAAAATATATGGTCAAAAAATGTCTCTAAAACCAGACTATGATTTTATGGACAATGTGGAGCTGGTCGATGCTGTGACAAATGTCCGTCTGAAATCAGATATAGGCAGCGCAGGCAGTTTAATTGGCGCATTGTCAAACAGATCCAATGAGGATAATCAGAAGCTTTACGACCGTATGTTGACCACAATGACTCAGAAAATGGGTTACTGCGACACATGTGCAAAGAAGACAATCGAATATTTTTGCGTAAAGGATGAGGAGTAACCGATTAAGAAGCTAGAAATGTGGTAACATGATAGACCAAAAAGCGTTCGAGCTTTACATGGACCTTAAGAATAAGGGTCTCATCGATCCTTCCATGGATAAAGCTATAATGGAAGAATTGTCTTCAGGGCTTAGCCACAGCTTCATTTCTTTGCCCCCATACAAAAATTATTTTTTGCCTTCTTTTTATAATATGAGTGATATCAACACTCTTATGAAGAGGCGTTCGCCTATTTTCAATGCATCTGTCGCTTTAAAATCTCTTGACGATCTTCTTAAGAGAGATAAAGAGCGTGAAGAAGATGGATTCCCAAAGAAAATAAGATTAGGTAAAATGATTCGTCCTGTCAAAGGGGGCAAAGATCGTTTCGTTGTTGTCCCAACAGTTGAAGAAGAAAAGTTTTATCATGACAACAGCGTAACTGAAGATGGAGAAGACGACGGCACAGGCGGAACAGGGGGAGAAAAAGAAGGAGAAATTATTGGAGAGAAGCCTTTGCATCAGCATGGTCCAGGCCAAGGCGGTCCAGGCCAAGGCGAAGGTGGCGAACATGACATTTCATCAAACGCTTATGATCTTGGAAAAGTTATGAAAGACAAATTTAAATTGCCTGATTTGAAAGACAAGGGCAAGAAAAAAGCGGTTAATAAATGGGTATATGATCTTACAGACCGTAAAAAAGGTGCAGGTCAGTTGCTTGATACTAGAGCAACAATATTTGAGATAATAAAAACAAATCTTTCTCTTGAAAATATTGATATTGATGATATTGATATAACTAAGTTTATTGTTTCTCCGGATGATAGTGTTTACAGAGTTCTATCACGTGAACGTGACTTCGAATCCCAAGCAGTAGTCTTTTTCATTAGGGATTATTCTGGTTCGATGCAAGGTCCTCGAACGGATGTTGTTGTTCATCAGCACGTTCTTATTCATGCATGGCTTACATATCAATATGATAAGCTTGTGAAATCTAGATTTATCTTGCATGATACTGAAGCTAAAGAGGTCCCTGACTTTTACACTTACTATAATCTCCAAGTTTCAGGCGGTACGATGATTGCTTCTGCCTACCAATTAGTCAATAAAATAATCCGCGAAGAGAATTTGGCAAAAGATTATAATATATATATTTTCCACGGCACGGATGGAGATGATTGGGACAATGATGGCAGTAAAGCAATACCTCAGTTGGAAGAGATGATATCATATTCAAATCGCATAGGAATTACTATCGCAAATAATGTCAATACAAAAACCACTTTACAGGGCTATCTTGAAGGATCAAAACTTTTTTCGAGATTTCCAAATAAAATAAAAATAAACTATTTGAATGAAGGTTCAAGTGAAGAGCAGATTATCGAGGGAATAAAAAAATTATTGTCTTAAAATGGAATTAATAAGTCAGCATGTAAAAAGGATAATGGAAAATTGTAAGGTGCGTGCAAGAGCAGTAGGCTTAAAATTTGACAACGAGACTCTTGAGTATATTGTTACCAACAGAGATTTAATCAATCTGATGCCTAAGCACATGGTACCTACAATTTATGACTACTGGGTTCATGATGTTGAAGTTCTTCGAGAGCGGGGTAAATATGAATTATCTCCAGGCAACCCATATGAATCTGTAATAAATACAAGACCCGCAATTTCTTTTTATAATGATAATAATCCAGACTGGTTGAATACTATGATTTTTTATCATGTTCTTGGTCACATTGATTTTTTCCAGAATAATTTCCTCTTTAAGCATACATGGTTTGATGATTTTGCAGAACAGGCGGCAAAAGATAAGGAAGTCATTGAAAAGCATAGGGCTCAGCATGGTCGTTGGGTTGATTATGTGATAGAGTTTTCAAGGAATATAGACAACCTTGTAAGTTTTTATAAGACTGCTTGCTCATTTGATGAGCTGTCTCCTTTAGATACATCTGAAAAAGTAAGTTATTATTTTGATATATTTTTACAAGATGTAAAAACAGAATCAATTTCGGAATATTTGAATGAGCTTGACAGATATAATGCAGATTTAAAAATTCATGGCAGTCATGCAGACGAAGTATTCTTTGCAGGGGTTCTCGCAAAGCATTCCGAATTTAATCAAGTCTATGCCAAATTTCAGGAAAATAAGAAAAAAAAACCATCTGATCTTTTTGAATACCTCATAGAAAATTCTGCCTATCTGAACCGCATCGAAAATGAATGGATGCTGGATGTAATGCACATTGTTCGCAATACAAGCATGTATTTCCAGCCCCAGATCCGCACAAAGATATTTAATGAAGGATGGGCCAGCTATTGGCACGAAACTTTATTCTTGCAGGATCTTCTGCATAACCCTCAATTGAAGGGTAATGAGACAAATTATGCTGTAATAAATGCAGGAGTAACTTCATTGAGCAGAGTAGGACTTAATCCTTACGCAATTGGTTTAAGATTAATTAAATACATAGAAGATATGGCTGATAAAGGGAAAATATCGCATGATTTCCAGAAGATTCAGGATAGGTCTGCCAGGGCAAAATACGATATGCATACAGGTAAAGGGCGCGAATTTATATTCCAAGCTCGAGAGTTTATGGATGATTTCAATTTGATAAATACTTTTGTGGATCAGGATTTTTGCGACATGCATGATTTATTTGTTGCAGCATCATATATTGATGAGGAGCGAGGTACAGAAGTTTTTTATGTCAAGAGCAGGAAAGCCAAAGATTATAAGCAGATGCTGATAGATAACCTTTATCATCCTCCAAAAATTACAATTGATCAGCAGAAGAGTTCTTCTCACAATCTTTATTTAGTGCATAGTTTTGAAGGCAGGCAGCTTGTCCAAGAATATATTCCCAATACGATGATGGGAATAGGTTTCCTATGGGGGGGTTCAGTACAATTGGAGACTCATGAAATTCATTCAGAGCCAACAGATGATCCTAAAAAGAAGGATACCATGGTTAATAAGGTCGTACATACAATGAGTGACGAAAGAGTTTATTCGAAGAAGGTGATTTAATATGACTCCCACAAAAACAGAACTTCGTTCAAATATCAATTCCTTATTGGATGAGATTGCACCAAAAATTGTTCCTCCTTCAAAGGGTATGCTTTCATTCCAGGATTATCTCGGGCTTTGCGTTGAACAGCCGCAGAAAACTCTTAGAGATATACTCTTATTTTTTGTCGATGCAATCAAGTATTATGTCCCAGAAGGTCACGACGAATATCCCCATGATGAACATTCTGTAGGTTTTGTAAATTACGATTTCTCTAAACTTTTTGTTGAAGACTGCGATACAAAATTCTTTGCAGACAGATTATTTGCAAATAAGTTTATGAATTTTATATCTCGACTCAAGGAAAGAGGCCAAATAGACAAAATAATGATTTTTCAAGGGCCTTCAGGTACAGGTAAAAGCCGAATGATAGAGAATTTAGCCGCTAAGATTGAGAATTATGCCTCATTGGAAGTAGGGGCGATGTATGAAATTGTATGGCAATTAAAATTTGAGGGAACACACAAGAAATCTGAATCGGGCCTAACTTCTATTCATCTGCCTTGCCTTAATCATGAGAATCCAATTTTATTTATTCCTCGGGAAGAAAGGAAAAAATTCTTAGATGAGCTGATAAAGGATAAAACTTTTAAAGAACATCTTTTCAATGATTCGTGTTATCAATGGGTTTTTACTGACAAACTTTGCACCATTTGTGAATCGGTTGTTAATGCATTATTTAAATCAGAGATATGCAAGACACCTAAAGATATTTACGATTTGATTTATGTCAGAAGGCGCGAATTCAATCGAGGTCAGGGCATTGGGATAAGTATATTTAATCCATCTGATAAAATCAACAATGGGATAATAACTAATCCCCAGAAGCAGGAGTTTCTTAATGTGCTTTTCAATGATAGTAATCTTGTAAGATATATTTGTACTAGTATGGCTGCATCAAACAATGGCGTCCCAATGGTTCAGGATATAAAAGGGGAAAATGTTACTCGCCTGATACATTTGCATGGAATAATAAGCGATAAGGTTCATAAAATCGGAGATAGTCACATAGATGAGCGTATACGTTCTCTGTTCTTTGCTGCGACAAATCCGGAAGATATGTTAGATGAGCGTATAACAAAATTAAAATCTCTTAATTCACGTGTGGATTACATAGGCGTAAACTACGTTCTCGATCCGTATGTCGAGGTGGAAATTTATAAAAGTGTTAACAATGAATCAATAGGCAATCTTTTTCTCCCCGGTGTTCTCCTCGCATTTACGAAGGTTATAGTTTCGACGCGTCTTAACGACCAGCCTAAGATTATCAAAGAATGGATAAAACATCCAAAGAACTATTCTAATTTTACTGATGAAAAGTTATTTCTACTGAAAATGGAATTATATCGCGGAATGATGCCAGAATGGATAAGCGAAGAGGACCGAAAAAAGTTTACCCCTGACATTAGGAATAGGATTATTCATGAATCGGAATGTGAAGGTCTTGAAGGGATTTCTGGGAGAGATTCGATAATCATGTTTGGCGATTTCATGCGAAAATTTGGACGCCGAAAAAAAATTAAAAAATTAATAACCATGGAGAATGTTCGTTCGTTCTTTATTGGAATGAAAAATCTTAATGTTTCAGAGAAGTTTATTGAGTCTTTAATCCATCATTATGATTCCCATGTGCTTAAGCAGATAAAGAAATCCTTATACAATGCCAATGAAGAAAATATGGCCCGCGACATTATGAATTATCTTTATTGCCTTCCATTTGAGGATACGGGTTCAAAAATTATGTGCCCATATACCGGGGAAATTATTGAGGTTACTAAAGATTATTTTGCTAATATGGAACTGATAATTCTTGGCAAGGGCAATTCCGCCTATTTAAAGGATATGCGCATTGATAACTTTAAAACATACCGTACAGAGACTTTGCAGAAAATTAATATTGAGGGCCAAAATATCGCAGAAACCCCTCAGTTTAAGAGATTGTTTGGACTTTACAAGCACAATCTTGAAGATGATGTTCTCGCTCCGTTCTTTAATAATGATCAGTTTAGAAATGCAATAAAAGACTATGGTTCAATCCAGTTTAATACATATGACGATAAGATTAAACGAGATATTGGGTTCATGATGGACAATTTACAGAAAAATTTCAGTTACACTGAAGCTGGGGCCAAAGAAGTCTGTGTTTACGTTCTTGATAAGTGTCTTGTCAAGCAATAATTTTAAATACCTTTAATTATTACTTCCTTTCTAAATGTTAATCACAAAGGAATGGAAGGAAAAGGACATCGTTAAGAGTATTCTCAGGGGGGATATTATTATATTCCCCACAGATACAATCTATGGCATAGGCTGCAACGCTTTGATTGATTCTTCAGTTAAAAAAATCCGTGAAATAAAAGAAAGAGAGGAAAAGCCATTTTCAATAATTGCTCCGTCAAAAAGATGGATAACATATAATTTTATCATAAAAAACAGGAATTATATCAAGAAGCTTCCAGGGCCATATACTTTCATTTTAGAAGCAAAACATAAAAACTTAGTCTCAAAGTATGTGAATCCATCATCAAATTCTTTAGGTATAAGAATACCAGATCACAAAATAGCAAAAGCCGTGGCAAAATCAAAAGTTCCTTTTGTTGCAACATCAGTAAATCTTTCAGGCAAACCGCACATCACAGAAATCCCACAAATCCCAAAAAAAATCGCATTAAACACAGATTTGATTTTAGACCAGGGCCCTTTGAAAAATAAGCCTTCAATAATTCTAGATCTAAGAAATAAAATCGCTAAAATAATAAAGCGTTAAATTAATTTCAAAAATTTTAATTTTCTATGCAGAGATTCAAATCTCAATCCGACATTTTTTGCAGCTAAAGAGATGTTTCCATGGCTGACTTCAAGTGCTTTCTTAAAATATCTTTTTTCAAATTCATTTTCCGCTTCTTTAAGAGTTATGTGCTCTAAAGGTAATTCCTTAACAATATCTTCAGACATTTCAGTTACAGATTTATACATATTATCTAATTTTTTTGGATGTATTATTTCCTTATATCCTCCCAAAACGGTTTCTATTATTGAACTTATAGCCAAAGATTTTACATACTCTGGTTTGTACATATCTTTTCTTCTTTTCCCTATATCGATATGACCTTCTTTTATTATTCTATGTATAGTTCTTCTATCAGTACTGCATATTCTAGCAACAGCAGAGACATCTCCGAAGTAGGAAGATAATAATTTTTCAATATAAGCTATCCGGAAAAGTTTTTTGGCTATTTTAAATTTGACAGAAGGGTCGATATGATAATCCATGAATGGATTGCTTGCCAATTTGCTGGTTATATCTGATTCCAGCTCCTTTATTGTAACACCAATTGCCTTGAGCATAGACTTGTCGATTATTGGTTTAAGTTTATCCTTCAGCACCTTCTCAAGATCCTTATCCATTTATTTGGTATGTATATGCTACGCTTTATATAAGTTTTTAAATTTAGTTTTTATTTTATCATTAGTGGTAAGAAAAGCTGCAGCGGAGGGGATATTCTACGAAAATGATTTCACTAAATTAGACCATCAGATTAAGTCTTGTTTTCTTTCAGAACTGGGCCCAGGGGAATTACCTGGCAAAAGAAGAGATAAGAAACTTTACGGGTTGATAGTTCCTCACGCAGGTTATTCTTTTTCCGGTCCTTGCGCAGCATGGGCTTATAAAGAGATTGCTGAATCAAAATTGCCCTCTGCAATAGTTATCATCGGCCCTAATCATTCTGCTATAGGCCCCAAGGCAGCGGTTTTATCTGATGATTTTGAGACTCCATTCGGCAGGTTAAAAGTTGATAAATCATTAGTTCTCGAGCTTCTTGAGAAATGTCCATTCGTCAAAGAAGATATAAAATCACATGAAGAAGAGCATTCAATTGAAGTTCAATTGCCATTCCTGCAGTTTGTTTGCATGGATAAATTAAAAGATATAAAGATTTTGCCCTTGGTAGTCTCTAATTTAAGCTACGAAGAATGCTTGAAGATATCCGAAACTTTGGCTAATTATGATCCAAATATTTTGTTTATTGCTTCCTCAGATTTTACGCACTATGGTCCAGGTTATAACTATGTTCCATTTGTATACAATGTGGACAAAGAACTCGAAGAATTAGATAACCAAGCTTTTAATTTAATACATAACTTTGACGGGCGTTCATTTTTTAAATATGGCCAGGACAAGACCATTTGCGGCCTATTGCCAATAATTATTGTATTAGAAGCATGTAAAAATTTATTTGCGAAGAAAGTCAATTTATTATGTTATTACCGTTCTACAAAGATCCATCATTCTGAAAACTCTGTAAGCTATGCTTCATTTACAATAAAATAAAAACATTTATTAATTTCTTTCAGTATTGTCTCTATTATGATAATAAAAGGGGTGAAGGCGCGCATTATTATGGATTCAAGGAAAAATCCTGCTATTGAGGTGATACTTAACACTTCTAATGGCATTTATCGTGCATCAGCACCTTCTGGGGCTTCAACAGGCAAGTTCGAAATTAGGGCTTATCCAAAAGCAGGGATAAATGTCGCTGTTGATTATTTGAACAATTTAAAAAAGTTCAAAAACTATCATGTTAATGATTTCAATGATTTCAGGAAAATAGAAAAATTTTTTAATCCTTCTATGGGCGGTAATGTTATTATTGCTTTTGAATTTGCTCTGCTTAAATCCTTGGCTAAAGGGAAGATTTGGAAATTTTTTAATCCTAGGCCGAAGCAGTTGCCTCTGCCTGTGGGCAATGTTGTCGGGGGCGGAGCACATTTAATACCTAAGAACAAATTGGATATTCAGGAATATCTGCTAATTCCCCATACCGCTACATTCAAAGAAGCAGTAAAAATAAACAATGATTTGTATAGGCTGATAGGAAAAAAATTAAAAACAAAAAGAAAGACTGACGAAGGAGCATGGGCACCAGAGAACATTTCAGATTTAGAGGCATTTGATATAATAATCTCTGTCATGAAAGATTATTCTGAAAAACAGGGGGTAGATGTTCACTTAGGCATTGATTTGGCATCATCTCAATTATATAATAAAAGAAGATATTCTTATGATAATTTTTCGCCATCGCAGAAGAAAAAAGATTTTATTAAAAAAGATCAAATTGCCCTGATAAATGATTGGATTAATCGCTATCATTTGGCATATATTGAAGATCCATTGGAAGAGCAGGATTTCTCAGGTTATAAAAACTTGGATCATAGTGCCCTGCTCGTTGGTGATGATTTAATAGTTACCGACATTAGGCGTTTAAAAAAATCGTTTGTTAATGCAGTTATAATCAAACCAAATCAGATAGGTTCATTAGTTAAAACAAAAGAGATTGTGGATTATTGCTTAAAGAAAAATATTGTTCCAATAATTTCTCATCGTTCCGGAGAAACATTAGATGCCACAATTTCACAATTAGCCGTTGCTTGGAAAATTCCCTTTATTAAATGCGGCATAAATGGCAAGGAACGTGAAGCTAAATTAAAAGAAATCTTAAGAATAGAAAAAGAAATTAAAAGAGATTAGTACATTTCCTTTAATTTGTCCATCATGAGTTGATCTTCTTCAGCCTTTGTCTTCACATCTACAAATGGCCCTTTATATTCCAACCCGTAATACCTTGCAATCTCCCCCAACAGAATCTGGACATTTCTTGCACTTATGCATAATCTATTCATGTCTTCCGTATTATCTAATCTTCCTTCTAAACTTCTCTTATTTTCCACGATATATTTGTCTAGGAATAACCTTACAATTTCAAATGTTTCTTGTGATGCTTTCATTTTTTCTGTCTCCTGAAACTTAACTGAAATAATTTGTTCTTTTCATTTATAAGTCTTTCTGAAATAATTATATTAAAAAATAAAAAATATTTATTAAATCCATTTATTGCACAGGTTGTTTTCTGCAACAAGGGACCTCAAAACATTATTATTCATTGCTTTAATGCCAGATACTCTCTTTTTATCTATAAACTATTCATAATCAAACGCGAGAAACATCTTATTTAGCTATTCTGTCAAATCTTCGAATTTTTCAAATTTAAATTTATTTTAAGTTTTTCACTTTACAAGAACAAAAACCTTTATAAACCATTCAATAGCATTAATCTTTTATGGCAAGAGTCTATATAGACAAAGAGGACAGAATAATAACGATAGCTGCCGGTACAGTCAGGGAATTATTGCAGAAATTGAAAATTCCTTCAAATACAGTCATAGTTACTAGAAATGATGAGATCATAATAGAAACAGAGAAATTGAATCAAAAAGACAATTTAAAGATAATTTACGTTGTCTCAGGCGGCTGAAATGGTATGTAAGCATTGTTTATCAAAACCAGTAATTTATTTTCCAATAAATAGTACTCAACTATGTAAATCCTGTTTTTTTCGTTATCTTGAATCCAAGGTTAAGAAAACCATTTCAAAATATAAATTGATAGAACCAAAAGACCATATTGTGGTTGCAATCAGCGGTGGAAAAGATTCATTAACAACTTTGTCTTTTATCAATAAGATTGCAAATAAACAAAGGACAATTAAAATCACAGCTGTTCTAATTGATGAAGGCATCTCCAATTATAGATCTAAAACCATCGTGGATGCAAAAAAATTCTGTAAAAAAAATAAAATAACATTAAAAGTTTATTCATTCAAGAAGGAATTTGGTTTTACCTTGGATCAGATGATAATAAAACTTAAAATGAAGCCTTGTACAATTTGTGGTGTTTTAAGGCGTTATCTGCTCAATACTAAAAGCCAATTATTAAATGCAAATAAGCTTGCAACAGGCCATAATCTAGAAGATGAATCTCAATCAGTAATAATGAATCAGTTTCGTAATAATGTTGAAATTTCCGCCAGGATGGGGCCAATTACAGGCGTAATAATAAATAAGAAATTCATCAGGCGGATAAAGCCTTTGTATCTTTGTACAGAAAAAGAAATCGGTCTATTCGCTTTCCTCAATGGGTTTATTTCAGGTTACCATGAATGCCCTTACGCTGAACAGTCTTATCGTCAGGATGTTAAAGATATGCTCAATAATTTTGATGAAAAATACCCTGGAACGAAATATTCAATAATTCAATCTTTCTTGGAAATTTTGCCTTTGTTGAAAAATAAATATAAATCCAATATAAGATTAAAATACTGCATAAGCTGCGGTGAGCCAACTTCTAAGGAAGAATGTCAGGCCTGCCAATTAATAAAAAAACTAAAATGAAAAAGACTAAGTTTTACTCGTATTGCAAAGGTTCTTTATATCAGGGATGTAAATTGTGCGTAAGGGGGTATAAATTAGTTCTCTTCGTTACAGGCATCTGCCCTAGAAATTGTATGTTCTGCCCTATATCGGATAAAAAGAAAAATAAGGATGTGACCTATGCAAATGAATGGCCCATTACCAATGATCAGCAAATATTGCAGGAAGCAAAGAATTGCACAGCAAAAGGCGCAAGTCTTACGGGAGGGGACCCATTATCTAGATTGGATCGCTCAATAAAATATATTCGGCTTTTAAAAAAGGAATTTGGAAATAATTTTCATATTCATCTTTATACTTCCTTAGATTTAGTTACAGAGAAAACTTTAAAAAAACTTCACGATGCAGGATTAGATGAGATTCGTTTTCACCCGTCTTTAGATTCAGATGAGCTTTGGAATAGACTGACCTTAGCAAAAAAATTCTCCTGGAAAGTAGGAGTTGAGATTCCAGCAATTCCAGGCTATGAAAAAGTAACAAAAGAGCTGTTAGATTTCATAAATGGCAAGGTGGATTTTTTGAATATAAACGAATTAGAAATTTCAGATAATAATTTCAATTCACTGGATCAAAAAGGCTTCAAAATCAAAAATCAGCTTTCTTATGCGATAAAGGGTTCTGAAGCTATGGCTAAGAAGCTATTAAAGTACGCAAAAATAAAAAATGTTCATTATTGCACAGCAAAGTTGAAAGACCGCGTGCAGCTTCAAAATCGTTTAAAGTTAAGAGCAAAGAAGATACATAAACCTTACGATTTTGTCACAGATGAGGGCATGCTTTTTCGTGGCGCTATCTATTCAGATAACGACTTAGAACCATTAAAAAAAACTTTAATGAAAGAATTTAAAATTCCCCCTTCAATGATAGAAATAGATTTACAAAGAAAAAGATTATTGACAAGTGCACTAATAGTGGATGAATTAAAAAACAAATTAAAAGCAAAATGCTTGAAAATAGCGATAGTTGAAGAATATCCTACTTATGACCGCTTGGAAGTTATGGTTGATTACTTGTAATCCTAATATTTTTTATCGCTGGAAAATAGATTGTTCTTGTGATGAAATAATAGGAGTCATTAATTGTTTTATGTTCTCTAATTTGAAAATAATCCTTGCCCGCTTCTAAGATATCTCCCTTTATAACTGCATTATTTTTAAATTCCAATTCAATAATTACTGTCAATTTCCTTTTCATGAATTAAAATAAGTCCAATGAATATTTAAAACCTATCAATCACGATAGTCTCTATTTTCACCAAATCGCAAAAATCAGTATAAAAATTGTAAGCTCCAGCATTCAAGAAAACAATCTCATCTCCGACTTTAGGCTCTTTCAAATAGACCTTATATCTAAACAAATCCAAAGAGCAGGGAGTAACGCCTTTTACTACATAGCTTTTGCCTGAATCTAGTTCGCCTTCAACCTTTAATTTTATTGGTACAATCAGGGCATCCATATCTGCATTATAAACAGAAGCATCAACAATTATATTATTTCCATGTATCCCTATTATCGTAGTTGTTAATTTGACTGCAGGTGCGGCAATGAATCTTCCAGGTTCTATCATCATTTTTATCCCTTTTGCATTAAGCCAATCTCTCAATTCCTTAATTTTTAATATTATTCCTCTCATAACTTCAACATTTGTATTGGCATATTCAGAAGGTAACCCTCCGCCTATATTTATAATTTTTATCGAATCAAGAGCATAAGAATCAAGCATATTCTCTATTTCATATTTCAGATTCCACTCGCTCATATTTTGCGTTTTTCTGTGAAAGTGCACCCCCAATTCAGAGATTTTTGGATTCATATTCAATTCTCTTAGCCGTTTATTCACAATTTCAGAGTCCAAACCAAAGGCAAAAAATTTCTCTGTTTTGATTGTATTCTCTTTTAATTTTATTCTCAACAATAATTTTATTTTAACATCATTTCCTTCTAAATATTTTAATAGCATATTTAAATCTGGTTCATTATCGACTACAAAACATTTTATGCCCTGTTTAACTAATTCATCAATAAATTTTTCATTCCAACATTGGGCTAAAAATAAAATCCGCGTTTTATCATATATGTTTTTCAATTCTTCTTTTGCATGCACACTAAACATACAGCCCCTTTCTTTTTCCAATATTCTTGTAACAAAGGGATTTGTTTTAGAGCTATAAGAGACTATATCTGCGAGTCTTTCAACCTTGTCGAACTGATCTAAAACTTTAAATTTAGAGAGAATGAATTTAGCCATTCAAAAGCCCCTCATCGCTTAACTGCTCTAAAGCCATTATCATCGCCAATGGGAACATAATAGTAACATCGCCTATGACGGTGGCTATATCGCTTTCACATTGGACCTTGCCCCAGCTTTTTGCTTCGCTTGTCGTTGCCCCAGACATCGAGCCAGAAGTTTTATGTGCCGTTGTCATATAAACTGCATAATTTGCTCCCCCGTTTAGTAATGTGCTTAGTATTGCATGATGTTTGGATATGCTCCCGCCCAAAGCAATCACTCCTTTTTTTTCATCAAAGTTAGTTGCCAGTAAAATATTTCCAAAGTCTTCTATAACATCAATAATAAAATCTTTATGCTTCTGCTGGAATAGGTAAAGATGGAAGCCAAATGCCCCATCAGTAATTGCAGGGCAAAATATAGGCACATTATTCCTTGCCGCCTGAAATAGTATAGAATCCTTATCATCTAGCATTAATCCAATTTCCTTCAAAAAATCAGAGACTGCCCATTTATTCTTCTTTTCATAAAGTTTCATTAATATTGGATTTATTAAATCCTCAAAATTCATATAACTCTCATTTTTAATCAGTAAGTTCCCAACTCGATTTATTCCTTTTTCATGAAGTTCAATATCGTCTGTCTCGAAATTACCTATAGCAAACTTTTCTCCCTTGGATTTCATTATATCTTCTTCTATGCCCCCAACAGTTGTTACGAGAACATCTGCCATCTTGAGTTTAATGATTTGCGCAAAAAATCCTCTTAATCCAGAAGTGACCATATTTGAGGTAAATGTTAAAAAAATCTTGGCTGAATCCTTTTTCATCTTAACAATGACATCGGCGGCCCTAGCAAGTTCAACGCTCTGGTAACCAATCTGCCCATAAGCTTTAACCAGCTGTTTTACCGTCATTCCTTTATGCCAATTGAAGTCTTCTACCTGTTCCATGACTGGGCATTTATCACTTGTAGTTTATAAAATTTACCCTTAGAACTGCTTGTCTATCCTATCCTTTAAAGTTTGTATTGCTTCTGCAAGAATCATCGTTTCTGGGATACTATGCTTATTAAGACAGATTTCAATTTCATCTGTAAATTGCACTTCTTCTGTTTTTAGCCCAAAAGAGGGTATTCTATCCAAAAGCAAATCAATCACTCGGTAATTAGCAATTTTCTCTTCAAATTTAACATATAGATTAGTCAATTTCCGTATGGAATTATATTCTTCGTAATTCATGGGGTTATCTTATTTGAATTATGTTTATATATCTTTTCATTTTTTACACATTATAGACAAAAAGATATTTAAATCCAGGTATTATTTATACTATTAAAATGAAGAACTTATTTATTATCTCAATATTGGTTCTTGTGATAGTAATCGGTGGATGCGCTAATCAAACACCACCAGTGCAAACGACAGATACACAAGATCAGCAGACACAGACCCAGGATGTAACTTCTGAATCAAAGGAAATAACTCTTGATGATTTTAAAGCCGCAGGATTTCAGACTGAAGGATATAGGAAAGAAATTTCAAATGAACGAAGCATAATGTTCCAGGAAACAACAGGTACGGCTGTCACCGTTTCGGAAAATCATTATAATGTGCTTTTTTATCCTAAAAGTAATATGGGCAACTATGTATATTATTTTAAGGGGGCTAATCCAACATTCCTTTTAGATGAATGCAATGTTGGCGAGAAGTGCTTTACATATAAGAAAGGCAACAGATATGAACTCATTTTGTTCAATAATGATATGATGGTGCTAGTCAGCGTTAAGGCAACAGATGAAAATAGGGCATCATTGTTAGTTCTAGCAGAGATTATAGACCCTAAAATTTAATTTTTTTTATTTTCATAATCTTTTATTGCTGCATCAAGCGCTTCTCTTCCCAAAACAGAACAATGTACTTTAATAGGCGGTAATGTTCCTAAATCATTGACAATATCCTGATTTGTTATTTTTTTGGCTTCTTCAATAGTCTTGCCCTTCACCATATCACATAATGCATCAGAAGTTGCTATTGCAGCAACACAGCCGAAAGTTCTAAATTTAGCATCAACAATCTTATTATTCTTAACTTTAATGAAAAGTTCCATAACGTCTCCGCATCTCGGATTTCCAACTTTCCCTATGCCGTCCGCATTTTTTATTTCTCCTACATTCTTAGGCTTTGAGAATCTTTTTATGACTTTTTCATTATAATCCATTTTATTTCTCCTCAGGGTACAAAGGGCTCATCTTTCTTAGGTTAGTGACTATTTCCTTTAGAGAGTCAATAACATAATCAATTTCTTTCTTTGTGTTGTATTTTGAAAATGTAAATCTTATTGTGCCATGTGCAATCTCGTGTTTCAAGCCAATAGCTCTCAAAACGTGCGAAACCTGCAATGATTTTGAACTGCATGCAGACCCAGTTGAAACAGCAATTCCCTTTGCATCAAGATGATATAGTAATCCTTCTCCCTCAACATAATGAAACGATATGCTCGCATTATTGCATAGTCTTTCTTTCAGCGGACCATTCAAATGTACCTCTTTAATCTCTTTCATAACCCGTTCAATAAAATAATCTCTTAATTCAGTTATCCTCTCAATCTCTTTTTCAGATAATGAGGTTAATGCTTCAGCGAATCCTACAATTCCAGGGACATTTTCAGTTCCTGCTCGTAATCCTCTTTCTTGTCCTCCACCCTTAATTATAGATTTTAATCTTATTCCTTTTTTTATATAAAGTGCGCCGACTCCTTTAGGGCCATGTATTTTATGTGCGGAAAAAGAAGCTAAATCAATATTCCCTAGATTTAATTTTACTTTGCCTAAAGATTGCACTGCATCGGTGTGAAAAAAAACATTTTTTTCTCTGCATATCTTGCTTATACTTTCAATATCATTTATCGTCCCGATTTCATTGTTTGCATGCATTATGCTGACAACCAAAGTATCTGTTCTTAGAAGTTCTTTTAATTTTTTAATATCTATTAGTCCTTCTTTGTTTACATCTAAATAAGTTATTTCGTAGCCGTTTCTTTCTAAATCTTCGCAGGTTCTCAATATTGCGGGGTGTTCTATCTTTGATGTAATTATGTGTTTTTTTTCAGGATAAGCTAAAGATAATCCTTTTATTGCCAAGTTATCTGCTTCAGATCCAGAAGCTACAAATATTATTTCCTCTTCTGAAATTTTTAAATAATTTGCAAATTCTTTTCTAGCCCTATCAACTTCCTTTTTTGCATCTCTTCCTAAGGAATGCAGTGATGAGGGATTTCCGTAATTTTTCAAATAGATTTTCTTCATTCTTTCAATGACTTTTTCGTCGCATCTAGTTGTTGCCCCATTATCTAAATAAACTTTCATTTTTTGCATGCTCCGCAATTAACTGGCATATTTGCATATTTCTTATGCACCTTGCATAAATATTCTGTATTTTTTACAATCTTCAGTATATCCTGTACCTCTTTTATAAAACATTTTTCTCCTATAATATTTTCAACAGCCTCTTTTATTCTTTTTATTACCTTTTTGTTAAATTTCATGCCTGAAGCTCTTTTACTTTTGAAATAGTTGGATATTGCCGCAGGAGTTACATACATTTTTTTCGAAATCTCCTGTTGGGATAAACCCTTCTTTTTTAGTCCCTTGGCTATTTCTAACCTGACTGCAGGCAGGATATACCATACTTCAATTTCTTGCGGCATTTTCATATTAACGATTGTTAATTATTTATGATTTATAAAGCTTATGGTTTTATTTTCTGTTCTATTCTTTTCACAAGTATTATAAACCATCTTAAATATGATCTATTCATGCTTCAGCAGACAATTAATTGGATTATGTATTCTTTAATGGATCTAAACAGCAGTTCACGTTTATTTGCCTCTTTGAATTATTTTATCTATGATGTAATAAAAATCTTATTTTTGATGTTTTTGCTTATCTCGTTTGTAACTTTCTTAAGGACTTATATTAACCAAGAAAAGTTTAAAATTTGGCTTTCAAAAGGAGGGATTTTTAGCAATATTTTTGCCTCAATTTTTGGTGCAATCACCCCATTTTGTTCATGCTCATCAATACCAATCTACCTAAGTATGATTAAGGCAAATATTCCTTTAGGGGTTTCTTTTTCATTTTTGGTTACATCTCCGATAATAAATGAATACCTTGTTGTTTTAATGCTCGGGTTTTTTGGTTTAAAAGTAACTATTGCGTATATATTGAGTGGGATTTTTTTAGGTGTTTTTTCAGGAATGATATTGGGCAGATTAAAACTTGAAAAATATATAATCCGGGATCCAGGCAAGAAAATTTTGGAAATAAAGATTAATTATAATTTTAAAAAAAGAGTTATATTTGGATTGAGGGAAGGAAAATATATCATAAAGAAACTTTGGATATGGGTTCTTGCAGGAGTTGCATTGGGGGCAATTATTCATAACTACATTCCGCAAGAATTGATTGAAGTCATTGTCGGTAAAACAGGGGTTTTTGCAGTTCCTCTCTCGGTATTATTAGGTATTCCCATCTATGCTAACTGTGTAGCAATTCTGCCGATAGCGGTTATTCTCTTTCAAAAAGGACTTCCTTTAGGTACAGTTCTAGCATTTATGATGTCCTTGTCGGCATTGAGTTTGCCTGAAGCAATAATTCTTAAAAGCGTTATGAAATTAAAATTATTAATCCTATTTTTTAGTATAGTTGCATTAGGGATTATTTTTACAGGGTATTTATTCAACTTTCTGCAGCATATCCTCATTTAAAAACTAACAGAAAACTTTATATACGACCATTGAATGTCTATCCCCAATGACTATTCAATGTGAAAGATGCGGAACAGAAATAAGATCCTATTCTCCAATGCGTAAATGGTGTGTTGATTGCAGAAGAGTTCTCGCTAATGAAAGATTAAAATTAAGAAATAAGCAGAATAAGCATTAATCTTCTTTCTTTAATAATTTCTCTATGATGCTTGCGAAAGCCGGCCTTGTTATTAAAACTCCTGCGCAGGCACCTATTATTGTTGTTACCGCCAAACCTTTTAACAAACCAGCACCAGCCCACCATAAAGGCACCATTGCTGCGACGATAGTGCCAAAAGCACCAAATATAATCGTGAATGCTTGTTTTATTCTCTGCTTCCAGTTGATATCTAAATTACCAGTATTCCCTTTTAATATTTCATCTACAATAACAATTTGGTCATTAACACCCGTGCCTACAGAAACGATTATTCCTGCAATTGCAGCAATATCCAAATTCCATCTTATCATTGCTGCAAATCCTAAGTTAATCAGAACTTCAACAACAACAGTTATCATTATAGGTATTAATATTTTAAACGATCTATACCTTACAAATATTACAATCGCTACACCAAGTAAGGCAGCAAATCCCGCATAGATTGATTTCTGAACAAAATCTTGGCCCAATGTAGGAGAGATAGAATCCATTTTGACTATTTCTAAATCATAATTTAATGAACCGGTTATTAATATCGTTTGCAGCTTATTCATATTTTTTAATGCATCAATAACCGCATCATTTTTCGTTGTTCCATATCCTGGACCTGAAATCACAATTGCTGTTGCTTCTTGGCCTTTCAAATCTTTGCCAATATATAAACTGTCCACCAATTTTTTATCTAAAAATAATTCCAATTTTTTGCTTAGATAATTTGCGTTGTCTGAAAGATTTACCTCTAGATTTTTTGTCGCTTCAGCCTGCTTCTTTGCAGCGCCAGGACTTAAATGTATAGTGAATTCAAAATTACAGCTCCACGTGTTCGCATCAACCTGATTGCATGACCTGACACCAGAGCAAGTTCCATCACTTCTGCATACATAGGTCACATCTTCCTTGCCACCTTCAAATACTGTTACATCACCAATCTTGGCTTCAAACTTTCCCTGCTGCCCTATTAAATCTTTGACTTCTTCTCTTGTTGCCCCAGCTATTTCTACAACAACAAACTTATTACCTTCCAAGTCTGAAGCAGGTTTAATAATTAAATCACTAAGACCATAGACGTTTAATCTATTCCCCATCACAGTTATAAGGTCATTTATTCCAGCATCAGTAACTTCTTCGCCGACCGGCTTTAAGATTACCCTTGTTCCACCTTGTAAATCCAATCCCTTTTTCAGATTTGTTGTCTCCTGCGCAACTACGCTTATATCTAGTGTTGGCGCCAAGAAGGCATATTGTCTTTTGTTTGTGTTTACTATAAATTTATATCTCGGTATTAATTCACCAGTAATCTTTTGGAAGTCCGAATAATTTGAGATTTCTTTGCCGTTTATTTCTTTTATTACCATACCATTTTGTATGGGCACTTCTGAATTAGCATCAATTACTGTCAAATTATTATCAACTGAAAATCCAATTGAGGTAGTTATATTGTAAGCAAAAACCTCTTTTTCAGTTCCAATAGTAACTTCCGTCACATTAATCGGATACTGTTCCATTATATTTTTGAAATCATTGACTGTATTTACACTCTGACCATTTATCGAAGTAAGCTTTTCACCTGCACTCATTTCTTGATTTGCAGCAAACCCATTTGATTCAATGCTCTTTATTACAACACCAGAAGCCCAAGGATTTGGGGCTATAGCAATAATTGCAAGTATAATAGTCAAAATCATTAAAATTACTCTGAACGTCAGGTACTTCTTGATATTCATCTTTTATATTTCTCCACATACCATCTAAGTATTCCTGCGTTGAATCCATAAGTTGCGATAATATCTGCGACTAAACCAATCAGAATTATTGTAAACATAAGTCTTATCACTTCAGATCCGGGTACGAGAATAATTCCAGCGATAAGTGCAGCCATTGCAGCTATAACCATCGTCAGTCCAGTTTTCATCGAATCAATTACTCTTTCAAAAACAGTTCCTTCATTTCTTCTTAATACCCTGTTTGTAAGCAATATATCTGTGTCTATAGAATAACCTATCAGCAAAAGCAAAGCGGCTATCCCGGATATTGAAATTTTTATATGCATTAAATCAAGTATCGCCACAGTAAATATCATATCAAAAAATGCGGCAAAGACAACTGCTA
Source organism: Candidatus Woesearchaeota archaeon (assembly GCA_018303545.1). Lineage (GTDB taxonomy): Archaea > Nanobdellota > Nanobdellia > SCGC-AAA011-G17 > JAGVXY01 > JAGVXY01. Next base: position 27,191 of record JAGVXY010000010.1, read on the forward strand.
TCGAAGGTATGACTGTTCTAAACATTAAAAATACAACTAATGCCATAAGAACAAATGCAAAAAATATAGCCAAGGTAGTTTGTCTGTAGAAACTCTGCCCCAATGAAGACCCAATTTGTTCTATAGAATAATTTTCGTTATTTGTTTCTATTCCTAAATCATTAATAAAATTAGTCAATTCTTCTTCTTCAATTCCACTTACATCTAATATTATCCCTTTTTGTTCCGAAGTTCCAAAATTACTTAACTTTCTTACTGAAATATCTGCATTATCATACTTCTCTCTCAATGCCTGTTCAAATTTGGTTACGTCATAACTAGTATATATGGTAGCAGTTATCCCCCCTTTCAGCGAAACATCTTTGTTGATTATTTCACCATATTTATAGTAATTTACTCCTAAAACCAAGAATGAAAGCAGGAGCAGTATCAAAGGCACAAAAATAAGATATTTATACTTTTCTTCAAAAAGCTTCTCTAATTTACGCATTATCTTGCTCATTATCTCTTTCCTAACAGATTATGATTTAAAAAACTTTTGTATTTCCTCATATTTATTCCTATTATTGGTGCATTTTAATCACTATTGCTTATGGAAAATCTTTTAAACATAGGGGTATTTATATCTTTTTAAAGAGGTGTATGGATTTGATTAATCGTTTAATAACTGTATTGATTTTTTTTACGCTCATAGCCAGTGCAGTGTCAGCTTCTGAAGTTATAGATTTAAATTTCACTTTGGCTAAGATAACTTATGCGCCAAATGTTACATTGGACGGAACTATAAAGTTAACTTTCAATAATCAAATAAAAGCTGATGAGACAATTACACTAAAAGTTAAAAAATTATCTCAGACCTATAATCTCTTTGATCTTTTTCAGACAATGAATCTAAAGCCTACAAAAACTCAGCCGGTTCTTACCGAAGGAACATCACATTCATCTTTGATTTTTAATTTAGCAAATAAGGAGACAAAAGAATTCGGGTTACGTCTACCAAAAGATTCTATTGTTGATAATGCTGACTTTAATATTACAGGACAGCAATATTCAGGATCATTTCCTTTTCGTCCGACAATAGATGTGGGTGAGGAGGGATATGCAGATTTTGAATATATGGGTAGTCTTCAAGGTTATTCTTCAATATATTACTATGCAGATGGATTGGACGAATCAGCAAGTTCTGAGAACACAATTATTGGTGCATCTCAGCAGGGCTATTCTTATTGTGAGCGTGTTTCAATACAGAAGACAAAGCACATTAGGGCATTTGTTAAGTATGGCTTGGCAACAGCATCATCCTTGCCTTTTGCTTCTAGGGCTTCAATATACAAGTTTGACACCCCTAGTGGAAATGAACTTTATCTCCAATCAGGTGTAGCTTATTGCAATCTTCCGAATGTTACCTCAATTACCACAGATTGGCAGTCTTGTGTTATTGAAGAGCCATCAGGTTTATTTGAAGGCGAATATCTCTTATGTTTTAATGTCATTTCGGGAACTCCGATTTCATCTTACAATTTGGTTTCAGAGAGTCGTGTCAAGGCAGGGGATGATTCTTCGGGTTATATTTGCGTTTCAGATTCATGCGCAAAAGACACACCAAATGATTATTTCATTAAATTTCAGATAGGGACATATGATTCAGCCTTGAAAACAACTGTTCCGGCATCCAATTGGACTACTTTCCCCACAGCAATAGCTTTAGCAATAAATAATTATTTATCCGATTGTGTTCCATATGATTCAACTGCCACTCAATGCATGGTTCCTTCAAAAATAGCTGCAAACTCCTCTGGTTCTTTAATTTTAGATAATCTTTATCTTAAATATACAAAATCTTCCGGTTCTTCACAGATTTCAAATATTTTTTATGACATTGAGATTACACCCTCCTATATAAACACAATTTCTTCAAAGAATATTACAAATTACACCATCACAATACCTCTGGCGTTATATTTCAAGAACATCACAACCCCATTTGCCGAAGATATTTATTCTGCTGAAGTCTCTCTGAGCACAGGTGTCTCTGCTGCCTTAGAGATTTCTGTTACAGCCCCATCAACAATATCAAATGCAGAGATAGTTGATGCAATAAAGAAGGCTGAAGAATTGGAATACGCCTTAGATAGCATTCCAACGTCATCTTACGAAATGCTTAAGATTATTGATTTAGATATTTTAGCAATGAAATCTGAAATCCAATCACAGAAAGCAAGTCTGCAGTCTTTAAGCTCAAGTACAATAAACGATTCATTAAAGGGTTCTCAGGCAGGAGTAATTGCAAAATCATTGGATGAGCTTTATGTAAAAGTTCCCAAAACAGTTGCCGTCTCTTCAGTTCTTTCAAGTTTATATCGACCTAGATCCTCTTCTGAAGTGCCTTCAGTTATAGATGATCCAGAAACGGTTTTTACTTATCAGAATGCAGTGAATGTTCTCGTCAATTCTAAACGCCTTAGTATAACTATGATGGATGGCTCTTCTGAAAATTATGCCTACATAATAAAAGCGGTTAAATCTCTGAAAGAGTTGAAAAATGCAAAAGTTTATGAAATTATCCCCAAAGAATTTGCTTCTTCAGCTTCTGAAGTTTTTTTCTCTGAAAAGCCCGAAATAGTTGAAGATGATCCTATTGTGTATTGGTCAATCGTTTCCCTTGCCAAAGGACAGGCTTACACTTTCTCTTACATCATTAAAGGGGATTATGCAGGAGATGCAATGTCAGCAAGAACCATAATTGTTTCATCTGACATTGGTTCCGGGGAATTAACAACTACCTGTGGTGATGGCATTTGTGCTCTTGATGAAGATGAATCAAGCTGTCCCGCTGATTGTTTTTACGCACCCCCTGTAAAAGGGTCTAACTTCATTTGGTTGTATTTGTTATTAGGGCTTATTATTGTAGCTTTGATTGTCGCGGCAGTCTTTTTATTTAAGAAAAAGGAAGAATTTCCTTCAATGTTCAAGACCGCTTTAGAATACAAGCATCTTAAGGGGTATGTATTAGATATGCGTTCAAAGAAGCATACATTTGAAGAAATCAAAAAGAAATTGGCTTCCGCGCGTTGGACCGAAAAGCACATTAATATCATAATCGCAGAAGTCCAGAGAGAAGAGAAATCTTTGAATTCAAAACCAAAAGAGTAGAAACCTTTTTAAATTCTTAGAGGATATTCACTCTCTATAAGCGCGCCGGTAGTATAATGGCTAGAGTTTGTGCGTTAAAACACACAAGCGGCTTAAATTTCGGCCTTCCAAGTCGGAGATCCGGGTTCGACCCCCGGCCGGCGCATATTTTAGTAATTAAATCTTTTATTGTATTCTTTGTGGCTTAGCCATTCCAATACAATTGAAACAATTAAAATTTCCTGATTTTCTATAGAATAGATTAGTCTCCAAGCATTTGGAAGATTATATTTCCACAGGTTGTAGATACCATATTTTTTTATATATTCCTTCGGAATCAATCTTTTTGGTATTTGTATACCACAGAATGCATCTTTTTCTAAACATTCAAAAGCTTTGATTAAATGGGCATATAACTCTTTTTCAGATCCTTTGCTCTTTTCCAATTCTCCAAAAGCCATTTTCAATTTTTCATTTGCAAATCTTACTTTTGAGGGCAATTCCATTAGAAAGTATTTAATGAAATAATTATTAAAACTCTTCGTGCGCGTTTGTCAAGTGGGTCTCCAAAATAAATATCTTTTGGACGAAACTTCTGTCTCATTTTTCGGATAAAATATCCATCCAATTTTTCTTTCAGAATCGATAGATATTTTTCTTGAATACAACAAGTAGTCAATAATCAGGCAATAAGTCTGATACATCATTTTCTTGGGTAATTTTTCCCATAATGCTTTCTTCTTGAATTCTCCGTCGTTTTTTTGTATAAATTTTTCAACCATTAATATAGTATCCAATCTAGGAAAACGTAATACTTTTTCTCCTTTCGTTGTTTGCATAGTTATATCCGTTGATACAACTAAGAATATTTAAACCTTTCGGCAGAAGTACTATCATTAACCAAAAAGATTAAATACATTTATTCTTATCATTCCAGACAAAATGACGGAACTAATATACCTCAATGACTCTTATTTAAAAGAGTTTGATGCCAAAGTTTTAAAGGTCGAAGGAAAATTTGTATAATTATTTGTTATTTCTTACCTATCTATTTGTTTTAAGTTTTGACATTTTTATGTTAATTGTTATGAAATATTATCGGTCACTAACCAAACAATAATAAGTAAGTTATAATGGCCCTATTATTTTATCAATCTCTTTTCTTCAAAATCTTTGTGGGCTTGTGAAGCCTTTGGTCCATTGCTACCCTGATATTTTCCTTCGTATAATTTAATCTTTCCTTTGGTAACCCAAAAAGAAACTTGTCCGATTTTCATCCCAGGATATATCTTAATGGGCAGAGTAGCATATAATTGAAAAGTTATATTGCCTATTGAACCGATATCTATAAGATCTGCAGTTACATGAACAAACAAACCCAATCGAGCAATGCTTGATTTAGCATGAATGATGGGTACAAATTTTTTACTCCCCACATCCTCCAGGCTATGACCAAGAATAAAGTCTCCTTGTCTCAACAATAATCCATTTTTTGGAATTTTTTTAATTTTATATTTGTTTTCTCTTGCAGGATCTAAAACTTTTTCAGTATACACAAGATAGTCATCTCCTAATCTTAAATCACAAGAATTTGTTGTAATCATTTTTTCATCAAAAGGAGAGATTATAATATTCTTCTTTTTTACCTGTTTTTTTATTTCTTCACCAGTTAATATCATTTTGCCTTCCTCAATTTAGATAATTTAGGATTATTATATTTACTATAACCTTTATCATAAGGACTCAAACGACCTCTATTATCCCAAAACGAAATCTGCCCAATAATCATGTTCGGATAAATCTTAAGTTGTTTGGCTGAAACAAGTTCAAGTGTCCAACGATGGCAAGAACCTGTATGTCCTAAATTTGCTGAAACTTGTAAAAATAATCCCAAACGCCCAAGGGAACTTTTACCAATGAGGGACATAGCATATTTTTTACTTCCTAGAATCTCATATGTTCCTGCAAGATATGTCCTGCCCGGTTTTAGAATATAACCAGTCTCTGGTATTTTAATCCTCTTGGCGTTTTTTGTATTACCTTTAATCTTAAATAAAATCAATTCATCACCCAAACGATAATCATAACTATTAGGGTTAATTTGTTCTAAATTAAAAGGCCCTATCACTATGTTCCCTCTTTTTACTTCATTTGTAATCTTACTTCCTGTAAGTATCATTTTAAAATAATTCGACATATCTATTAGGATATATCTTTGAACGATATCTTAATACTAAAACGCTGTAACCTTGATATGGCCGAAGCTCATTAGACATTTTCTTTACTTCAAGTAATCTATCATACATAAACTTATACACCTTTTTATCTGATATCTCTCGAATCTTACAAGCTCTTTTAATGGTACTATGGCAATAATGCTTTAATTCTTCATCAGTTTCCTTTAGAATATCATTTCTCTCTTCATAGATAATCTCCAAACCCCGATAAATCTTTATTATGTCTTTATATGATTCAACAGTTGGAGTAATTCCAAACACTTTATTAAATTTTGCAATCAAGGGTTTAGGTAATTTAGATTTAATATAAAAGGGTGATGCAAGAATAACTCCTCCGTCATTTAACAAACTAATACATTTTTTTAGCATTCCTTCTGGGTCTGGAAAAAACTTTAATGCAGCCCCTATGACTATGTGAGAAAATTTCTCTTTTGTATTAAATTTATATCCATCTTCAACTAAATAATCTATTTTGATTTTTGGGGCGTATTTTTTCTTATTATAAACAGCACTTTTGACTGATTTTTCAGAAATATCAATTGCTTTCCCCTTACATCCCGTTAAAATCGCCAGTTCTCTTGAAGAGAAACCTGTTGTACAAGCAATCTCTAGTATATTTGATTTTTTATTTAAGTTTGAGAATATGGCCCATTTTGATAATGTATTGTGAGAACCAGGCAATACATTCCATTGATTTATAAAACCAACAAAATCGGTATAAGACATAGCCTTTATTTCATTAACTGTTATTTCCTTCTTTTTCATTCTCTTTTACCCCTGATTCATTTATACTAATGATTTTTTTATTTGCATCTATTCTGGCCTTAACACCATAAGGTATTGTTAACATAGGACAAGTATGTCCAAAATTTACGTGCGTAACAATAACTAAATCCCCTCTATCATATTCTTTAGCAACAGTTTTAATGGCATCATCAAAATCTTTAAAAGTCTTTAGATGCGCATTAACCTTCTTCTCATAGTTTGGATCATCATATTCAAAACATCCTCCAGGAATACCTAAAATTATACCATTGAGTTTATTCAATATTCCTTGAGCACCATAATTCCTTAACCAATATTTGAACATATTAACAGAGGGCATTTCTTCAGATGTTTCTAAAAACAATATCGCATTTTGCCATGATTTCTTGTCTGGCCAAAGTTCAGTGCATTTTAATATTTCTAGAGTTTCCATACAACCACCAATCAAATGTCCCTCTACAGTTCCTTTTCCTTGTATGAACTGAATATCATAAGGTTTTTGTAATTTTCTTCTGATTTTATTGCCTTCTTTAGTCCAAGGAACCATATCAAGTGTCCATCCCTCTTTACAATTTTCTATTGTTCCAATTGGTTTTGCTGAAAATAACGTCTTCTTAAAACTATTGACAGTATATTTATGGATTCCACAGTTTTCTGCCAATCCAAATAATACTGTAGGCCCATAAAAAGAAGTCAATCCCACTTTTGAACACAATAAATTAATGATTGTGGTATCTGAAAGCCCAACAAATATTTTTGGATTATTTTTAATAATTTCCAAATGTTTAGGTTTTAAGCACCTTAATAATCTAATAGTATCATCTCCACCAATGATTGTAATTATCGCTTTGATATCTTTATTTTCAAATGCCCAAATTAGATCATTTAATCTTTCTTCTGGGTGTTCATAAATCCAATCCTCTGATTTCAAAGCATTTGGTGTCTCCACAACTTTTAAATCGAAAGTTTCTTCAATTTGTTTTTTTCCTTGGAGATATCTGTCTTTACAAGTATTTGCTCCGCCCCATGCTAAAGTAATAAGGGCAACTTTATCTCCTGGATTCAACTTTGTTGGTTTCATTTTAGTTATATTCCCTATAAGGCATAATGATTTTTAAATCTTTTCCCATTAGTTATCGAATATGTATATTTAAATCCTTTAGTTCTTGTACGATCTCTTTGATTTTGATTTTTTTATCATCATTACTATAATCTTTAACGACAAAAACTAACTTATCTATTAACTTTTCAATCTTTAAATTCTTCTCTCTGGGAAGTGATTTTATTAATGGCCATTCGAAATCATACTGCCATGAACGATGGATGGCCTTCGAATTACTTTTTCTAATCTCCTTTATTGCTACCTTTCTTAATTTTTTTGCAGTTTCAGAATCCATTCCGGAATGAGTCCAAGACTCTCCCCCATGTTTCCAAGATAATTTATCCTCATTATCATTAAATATTTGCAATTTGAATTTGTCTTTGTCCTCCCAAATAGGCATACTTTTATCCTCAAATTCAAAAACATATATATTATAATATCCGTAATGTTCTTTCAATAAATAGTTTTTAGTTTTTTCAAATTCAGATATAGTTTCCCCTGGGAAACCCACTATAAATGACATCATCGTATCTATTTCGCTATTTTTAAATAATTTATTTATTTTCCGATTATCATTTGAATTTACTTTTTTGTCCATGTATCCTAATACTTTATTACTCATCGATTCAAATCCAAAGTAAAGAGCAATACAGTTAGCCTTTTCTAATTCTTTAACCACTTCTTTATTAAATGGTGTATCAACTCTTGAATTTGCTTCCCAAGTTAGATTCATTGAAGGTAATTTCTTCAAGAGAGTTTTTATTTTTTGAAAGGGTATGAAAAAAGTTGAATCATAAATATCCATATGTTTTGCATTATTCGTTTTAGAATAATATTTCCAGTCTTTAATAATTCTCTCTGCAGATAAATAACGCCAACCAGGAGTACAAAATCTTAAAGCACAAAATTTACATGAATATGGACAACCCCTCATAGAAGTATAAGGGATTATCTGATGATTGTTTTCAAATTTAGGACAATCATACTTATTAATATCTTCATATAAACTGTAAGTTTCACAAAATTTATCTCCTTTTTTATAAAGTAAGTTAGGAATATTTACGATAGTATCTAATTTACCTTTTTTTAATATTTCTAATAATTGTGGTAGTGATACCTCTGCATCGCCAGTTATTATGAAATCAATCTCTTTATGGTTCTCAATTAGGTAATTCTTTTTTAACGAACAATATTGTCCTCCTACAATCAGATAGTCATACTTAATGTTCTTTTTTATCCAATTAATTGCACGATTAATCATATTTTCACTCCACATAAAAGAAGTAGATAAACAAACAACCTTACCTAACAATTTTTTTGAAGAATTATCCCAAATTAATTTTATTGGGATATGTTCATACTCTACATTATTGTTTTTTAATATATTAATCAATACACTAGATATCAGTTCTGGGGTTTCTTGCTTTATTTTCTTTAAAACCCATTCTTGTGTAGCTTTATAGACCAAATTTGAAGGATGATGATTTATACCATCTAATAAATAAGCCTCCTTGTTCTCTTCATCAGAAAAAAACGGATCCATCCCACTACCTATCAAATCCTCTTTCTCAAGGTGTCCTGGACCTAAACCTGCAATTAACAAGACTTTCATCTACTCATCCTCTGTTATTGTTTCGTAATATTCTTCTGGATGTGGGTGACTTAAGAAATCTAAAGGAGAACCTGTACAACCATATGCGCCTGCCTTTGTTACAACTAATATATCCCCTATCTTTGCGGATTTAATGAAGATTTTTTTACCTAGCTTATCTTCCGCAAAACAAAGAGGCCCACAAACATCAACTATTTCCCCTGAAATATTCATTATATTAGGAAATTGTTCTTCATCTCTAGGTATTATTTCAATTGGTTGGTTCTCTCCTGTAACATTAGGTCTATTAAGATGGTTAACACCACCACTCATAATAATATATTTTTTACCTTTTGATTCCTTAATATCAAGTATTTCACTGCAATAATATCCACACTCACCCACAATATATCTCCCTAATTCCAAAATTATTTTCCTATCATTGTACCCTAATTTATCAATACTTTCTTTTAAATGAGAAGAATAACTTTCTAAATCAAAAATTTGGTTTTTTTTAGTATAATCTATACCGAAACCTCCACCCAAATCAATTATTTCAGCCTTAATATTCACTTCTTTTTCAACATTTGAAACTAAATCTAAAACCGAATTAGTGTAATCAATTAAAACATCAGAATCCATAATCCCCGAAGCACCAAATACATGAAAACCCTTAATTTTTATGAAAGGCATTTCTTTTTGAATAATTTTTATACTTCCTATCAAATCATCTTCCTCTATTCCAAATTTTGTTGATAAACCCGCCATATTTGTGGAAGTGGCACCATGAACACAATAATTACTATTAACCCTTATTAAGACGTCAACAACCTTACATTTTGATTCAGCAATTTCATTGATTCTTCGAGCTTCAGTAAGAGATTCTAAATTTATTAATTCTATGCTACTATCTAGGGAGGCTTTCAATTCATATATTGTCTTACCTGGTCCAGTAAAACAAATATTTTCGGCATTAAAATATTTCAGAGCTTTATCCAGTTCGCCTTTAGAAGCAATTTCAATTCCATTACATCTTTTATGTTCACTTAAAAATCTTAAAACTTCTTTATGCGGATTAGCTTTCATTGCATAATATACAGAAACATTTTTTGGTAAAAATTTCTCTAAATAACCAAGTTGCTTTTTGACAGAAACTAAATCATATAAGTAAAAGGCAGGGTTATTTTTGAATTTATCTTCTGCACACAAAGAGATTATTCTTTTTGCTATTCTTTTATCTATCATTTTAAAGCCTCTGATTATTGAGGTTTATTGCCACTAACATATTCAATAATGTTTGGTGTACCCATGAATTTCCACAATTCAACTTTATCGGCACTTGATATTTTTCTATCATCCAACAAAGTATCAAGTCTATTTTTATTATAATAATCCAGTGCATCTTCATGTCCTTCTTTATCACACACTATTACATTTTTAAAAGGTGCAAGAGATTCATTAAGTTGACCATTTTTTAAACAATTATCAATCGATGCGTATAAAATCCTATTTAGCCCAAGCCCACAACTATTAAATTTCATATCTTCACTATAATTGATTTTCATTGCTTTTAGTATATCTGATTTATCAGATATTACGCCTAAACTCAATCCTCTAACCGGTTTAAGATTTTTATTCCCACATTCACACTCTTTCATAAAGTACCAAAGATACTTTGAACATGGATCACAATAAGTGCCTTTATCTGGTCCCCTATCAAAGGGATAAATAAAGTCTACGTAATAAGGTTTATCTATTTTTGGTTCATATAACTCACCAAAACCTAATTTATTGAAAAAATTGTGATAAAGGTTAGTAATATTTTCTATGACAAAATCTTGATTCTTACTTGAGTTAAGCGTATATATCGGCATTCCTATAAATGCTTTAACCAAATATGGTTGTCTAACACTCCCATCCCTAAATCTATGCCCGATATCATAAACCAGAGTATCTTTATTATAGGGTAAATTACCTCTATTTCTCATCATATCAATCAAGAATTCTTCATCAGTCGCCGCTAATATGTACTGGTCATCTAATTTAAAAACCCCGTTTTGATATTCTGAATATCTTCCACTTTCTTTCCATTGTGAAATAGGTCTTATCAATGGAAAACCTACTCTTTGTAGTTCATAGGCATCGGCTAAATCTTCAAAAATTCTAGTAACATTCTTTACCATTCTAGAACCTAAAGGGGTAAACGTTACCTGCCCCTTTTCAAATGGTTTAATTAAGTAATTTTTTACGAAATCTGAATCATTACACTGTGAAACATTTTTGGGTAAAAATAACATATTGCTTGCTTTCATGTTTATGACCTCATTCTTGATGTATTCTTATAATTAAGCAATTTGCCTTTATAAATCTTTCGCTTTTTACCACTAATTAGTTACAATAAATCGCAAATTTCCCATCATTTTCGAAAATAAATTTGTCGCTGCTAAACCAAAACATTTTAATAGACCCCTTCTAATTTTAAAAGTTAGGTCATTTGTCTATTCAGCATCACAAGGCTATATTCGGTTCGGCCGATGCATATTTCATTAACCAAAAAGATTAAATACATTTATTCTTATCATTCCAGACAAAATGACGGAATTAATATACCTCAATGACTCTTATTTAAAAGAGTTTGATGCCAAAGTTTTAAAGGTCGAAGGAAAATTAGTCGTTTTAGATAAAACTGCATTTTATCCCCAGGGCGGAGGCCAATTATCCGACACAGGTGAAATCATCAGCAATAACTCAAGATATAAAGTTCTTTCAGTTAAAAAAATCCAAGGAGAAGTTTTTCATGAGCTTGACAGAGAAGGCATTAAAATTTCAGATGTTCATTGTATCATAGATTGGCAGAGAAGACACAAAATGATGAGGATGCATACTGCCGCACATATTCTTTCAACTATTTTCAACAAAGAATCTGGTGCGTTAATAACTGGAAATCAATTAGATTTGGAAAAAACAAGGATTGATTTTAGTTTAGAAAATTTTGACAGGGAAAAAATCAATGATTATTTTGCAAAAGCTAATGAAATTGTAAAAACAAATTTGCCCCTAAAAGTATATTATATCCCAAGGCATGAAGCAGAAAAAGACCACAGTTTAACAAAACTCGCAAAAGGATTGCCTGAGGGTATTGCCGAAATAAGGATAGTCGAAATAAAGAGTTTTGACATTCAGGCTGACGGAGGCACTCACGTAAAATCTACAAATGAAGTGGGGAATATTATTTTTATTTCTGCCGAGAATAAAGGGAAAGACAATAGAAGGGTTTATTTTAGGTTGGAATGACCAAAAAAGGTTTCATTACAAGTCGTTTTTATCCCTATCTTTCTTATAATTAGAATAATTTTATAAATACAAAGGCACTATTATCTATATAATCAAATAACGAGGTGAAAAATAAATGGGAAAAATAATTGTAAAAAATGTTGTTGAAAGAAAACCTGGCTTTCTATATTACGTAGATGGCAAGGGCAATGTCTGTGAAGCAAAAATGTCCAGAGGAAAGAAAAAATAAATTATTTTTTATTTTTATTATTTTTATAGTAATACGTTTATCAAGAAGATATCATTATTCTAAACATAAAAGACAAGATGATTAAAGGGAATATAAAAATAAACCTCCTGTTATCATTTAAATCACCGTTAGAAATTTAGATTGAAACGCATTATAAGGATATCATTGAAACTAGTTTCATTCAACGCTACAACCGCCTAATCTGCCCAAAGTCTCCAGCTTTTGCATTCCCGGATAAAGTTTTCCCCCAATAACCCATGTAGGGTATCCCTTTATTCCCGCATCAATGCATTTTTGTCTTTCTTCATCGCAGTCTATATAGTTTACAGAAAGGAATGATTCTCCAAAAAGGGATTTTTGATTTTTACAATGCGGGCACCATTCTGTTCCATACATGACCACATCATTTTCAGTTAGGCACTTGGCAAAAAGATTCCTACCTTCAATAACTGTATTCGAACATCCACTCAAGAATAATAATATAATTACAATCGTGAGAAATATTACTTCTTTCATTTTAATATAATCCCGTTTTCATTCATCTTTTTCTTGCAATTCTCATTTTGGTTTCTAACTCATCTAACCCTCTTGAAATTCTCAAAACCACTATCCCAAATTGTCTATTTTTCATGATATCCCCTTATTTAGCTGGGTTTAAAAAGTTTGTGAATTTTTTATAATGAGCCACAAAAACATTTATAAACCTTCTTGCGACCAAAACAACTTATGGTTGAGTTTACTCTCTTTAAATGCAAGGACAAAGGCGGGATATCTATAAAGCCAAAAAATCCAGTAAATCTAGATTTAGCTAGCCTGAAATCTAAATTTAATGTTATTATGTTTACTCCAATAACAATGGTTATAGATGAAGATGGCGAAATCATCGTCCATAATTATGGGGAATTGCTCTTCAAGACATTGAAAGACGAAGCCAAAATAACAGAAATCGCAAGGAGAATTTATGGTTAAAGTTTTATGCTTGATTTCTTCAGGTATTGATAGCCCCGTAGCAATGTATAAGATGCTTGAAACCGGCTTTGAAGTTGTTGCGATTCACTTTGACAATCAACCATTCACGGATCAGAAGCCTTTTGAAAAGACAAAAAAGATTGTCTGTTTTTTAGCAGAAAAATTTCATAGAAAGATAAAGTTATATAAAATAAATCATGGCCTGAATCAGGCGGAATTCATGCGTAATTGTGATAACAGGCATCGTTGTTTATTATGTAGGCGGTTTATGTTCAGAATAGCTGAAAAAATCGCAGCCCAAGAAAGTTGTAAATATTTAGTCACTGGAGAAAATCTCGGCCAAGTCTGTTCTCAGACTTTGCAGAATATGACTAATGCATTAAAATCGGTGGATATTGAAATTCTGAAGCCTTTGCTTTCCTATGATAAGCAGGATATAATAAATCTAGCAAAAAAGATAGGCACTTTTGAATTTTCCATAGAAGCTGCAGTATGCTGCAATGCCGTGCCTCAAAATCCGGTAACAAAATCAAGAGAAGAGAGTATTAAATTTGAAGAATCTAAAATAGATGTTGATAAATTGATAAAATCTTCAATTGATCGTGCTGAATCCGAGATTGTGGGATAATTTTGTTTAGCATAATCTTTATAAACTTTAATTCTTCTTATATTTTCACATGAAAAGGAAAATCTATATTGTGCTGATAATGTTCCTGGCAGTTATAGGGATGTCAATCTCATTGGTTTTGCTGAATATTCATATAGAAAACAAGAATAATATTCAGAAGGATCGTATTTGTAACATAAATGAACAATTCTCTTGCGATACAGTGGATAATAGCCCATATTCTCAAATCTTTGGCGTTCCAATCTCTTTTATTGGTATGTTAGGTTATTTGTCAATATTCATAACCTGTTTCTTGGCATTGGGCATAAAACGTTATGCAAATGTGATCTTTTATTTGGCTTCAATAGGCATTTTATTCTCAATTTATCTTACAATTATTGAAGCAGCAAAAATAAACTCATTTTGCCCTTATTGCTTATTATCTTTTGCAGTTATATCTCTGATAGGCTTATTTTCTTATCTTGCAAAGAAGTAGAGCAAAAAGTTTTTAAATGTCCGTAGTTTCTTTTTATACCAATGACTTGGTACGAACAGCTTAAGTTTTCAGAGAACCCATTGGATGTAAGACCAAATTCAAATCTTATTGGTCTGGATGAGCAGTATGAAAAATTAATAAATTATATCCGTAAAGGTGAAATCTGTTTTCTAAATGGTTTGACTGGTTCTGGAAAAACATCCATGCTTAAAAAAGCCGAGTTTGAATTGAAGGAGCATAATTTTATTTATCTTAATTCAGAAGATCTCCCCAGGGGTTTTAATCTTTCCCAGGAGATTTTCAAAAAGAGAAACTTTTTTGATAAGTTAACTTTTAGAAAGATGCCAAAAAAGAAACCGGTTCTTATGATCGATGAGTTTCAGGCTACAGATTCAAATTTAATCCTGAATGCAAAAATAAAGTGGGAAGGATCCCAAGGGAAGCAGATTAAATCTATTGTTATCGCGCAGATAAGTCCGCATCTTCAGAATGTTACTGGTTCTTTCAAAGATAGGATAGGTAATAGGATAATAAAATTCAAGAGTTTGGATGAAGAAGATATGCGCTTAATTATAAAGAATCGTTTATATAATGAGAAGACAAAAATTAATTACGCTGATAAGATTGTCGACAAAGGCTTGGATTTAATCATAAAAGCGGCAGGAGGATCGCCAAGAAGATTATTAGAATATGCAGACATGATGTTTGATTTTCACTTTACAAAATTTGCTGAGCGTAATCCTATATTAAAACAAGATTATTTTATTACAGAAGCAGCAGTTGAAGAGATTCTTGCTTACAACGCAGTTAGCATTGATGGCGGGGGGATTATTTATACCGAAGAGGACACTGTTGATAAATTATTCAATCTAGATCAGCAGCGCATGCTTCGTTTCCTAGCCCGTGGAAGAACTGCTAATCAGGTGGCAAGTCGTTTTGAATGCTCAATAAATAAAGCTAGGAGGGATTTATCAAAATTAAAATCAAAGGGGGCAGTGATAATAGAAAGCGAAAAAGATAAAAGGCAGCTTTGGACATTATCCAATCAGGCCCGCAGATTATTGGTAATAGAATAATGATTAAAGCAATAATACTTTTAATAGCAGTACTTTTAACATTAGGGTGTAATCTTGGGAGGGATGATTCTATGCCACAGGAAGGAAGAATAGTTAAAATTGAAACAGACAAGGGAATAATTAAGTTTGCGTTATATGAAAAAGACGCACCTATAACCACTAAAAATTTCATCAGTCTGGTTAATCAGGAATTTTATGATGGGCTGACATTTCATCGCGTTGAACCAGGTTTTGTCGTTCAGGGCGGAGACCCGAACGGAGACGGCACTGGCGGATCAGATGATATGATTCCATTAGAGGTAAAGCCAAGCTTAAAGCATGTCAAGGGGGCAGTTGGTATGGCTCGCTCGCAGGCTCCAAATTCTGCATCATCTCAATTTTATATTACTTTGGATGCAGTACATGACCTTGATGGCAATTATGCTGTCTTCGGCATCGTCAAAGAGGGGTTTGATGTTGCTCAGAAAATTCGAGTCGGCGATGTAATGAACAAAGTGACTATAGAATAATTTAAATAATCTTTTCTCTTTATTTATTTCTATGAACATAAGGCACAAAATCAAAGAAAAGAAGCTTGTCAAGAATTTAGCCAAAGAAAGCATAGAGCATTATTTCAAATTAGCAGATTCAATCTTTTTAAAAAATCCGATTTTAGCCAATCGTTACGTTACATTAGCAAGAAAAGTATCAATGAAATCAAATGTTTCTATTCCAAAAACATTGCAGAAGAAATTCTGCAAGCATTGCTACAAATATCTTTATCCAACAAAAACAGCAAGAATAAGAACGTTAAAAGGAAAATTGGTGATTTATTGTTTTAATTGCAAAAAATTCAATAGGTACCGATTAAAATAAAATCCTGCCTTTCTTCTATCTCTTTTGTTATTTTAAAATAAGCTTTTATCATCTTTACAATTTCTTCTGCTCTAGAAGATCTTTTCAGTACGCTGATAGCAACACTCCCGTTTTCTTTCATAACTCTTTTTATTTCATTTAATGCAGCAATATAATCCTCAAAATTATGTATTGCCGTAACAGAAATCACCGTATCAAATGATTTATCGGGGAAAGGTAAGTTTTCAGCAGTTCCAAGAACCGTTATGAAATCTCCTTTTGCTTTATCAAGCATCTCTTTCGATCTGTCAAGACCCACACATATCGCTTTATCAGAAAAATATTTTGTTGAAACACCTGTACCGCAGCCAATATCCAATAATTTTCTGCCAACTATCAGATTCTGTCTTATCCATTTCAGCTTGTCTTCCTGCTCTTCTCCGTACAATGCATTGTAGCTTTCTGCCGTTTCTGAATAAAAATCTGCCATATTCTCTCATAGATAGTACTTCTATTTATTTTTTGCTTTTAATTTGATGTGATTTCGGAGTAGTTACAACAGAAAGGTTTAAATATCAGGGTATATTCACTAATGGCCATGAACCCCAAAAAACAGATGGAGAAGCGTAAGAAGTTCGAAAGCGAGCTTAAAGATGTTTTGAAGGGCGAAGAATACAAATTAGGAACTTTTAATTTTAGGACAAAATTCAATCTATAGATTCTTTCTTATTATCTCAGCGACTCTGCTGCCATCAACTTTTCCTCGATACTTATCCATTATCATACCCATTACAGCATTGAAAGGCGCGCCTTTATTCGTTGCAACTATTTCTTTTATCGCATTTTCAATCAAGGTCTCAGAAACATTTTGGTATTTTGTAACATTTATTTTTTCACCCTTAATCATATCTGTTAAAACATCAACAATGGCAGTCTTAGTAATTTTATTCTGATTCAGATAAGAGAATAATTCACAGTAATTATCATAAGTTAATTTATTAATATCTAAATTCAATCTTTTTTTCATGTCTTTTGGAATATTCAATAAAATCTCAGCAATTAATTTAGGCTCCACATTTTTGTATCCTTTAGTCAGCTCCTCAAATTCATAATACTCTTTGGCTATTTGCCTTGCTATATCTGGATTTAAATTATATTGTTTTTCAAATCTCACCGCTCTTTCGCTTATTAGTTCAGGAATATAAATCTCATCCATTAGCCCATTATTTACTTTAATGCTTTCCTGATCTGTCTCAGGGTACATTCTGTTAGATCCAGGCAATGGTCTTGCGAAGCTTGAAGTTGCATTGAAATGATTCGGAACCCTTGTCTCTTCAGGTACACCTTTCAAACAGTATTTTGCTCTTTCAAGAACCGCATTTATTGCATTCACCGCCATTTTTTCTTTTTCAGCAACTAAAACAATTAAATCATCGTTTCCTGCTTTCATATGTTCCCGTAATTTAACAAATTCTTGAGTTAAATCATATTTGCTTAGATCTTCATCAGAATGTATCATCCCTTTTGTGCCATGAGCCTTTGCGTATTCAGAAATCTCTCTTCCGAAAGTTTTTCCCTTGCAGACTTCTTTCTTAAACCAGCCAGCAAAATGTGGCAGTACTAAGGCATAAACTTTGCCGTTTTCTTTAAGTAAATTATAAATTATCTTTGATCTTGTCTGTTTGAATAAATAGCTTACATCTTCGGGTTTAGTATTTATTTCTCGGTTATTCAAAAACTTCTTGAAATTTACCAAGAACTTTTGTCTTTCAACTTCATTTTCAATTAGAATAGGCAATGTTCTCAAATCTTGCCAGCCTTTTATTTCTATTCGTGTTCCTTCTTTTATCGAGACATTTATATCTTGTCTTATCGTTCCTAACCCTCTTTTAACCAATGGAAAAGATCTAAAAATCATTCCCAATTGTTTTGCAACTTCAAGAGCGTGTTCAGGCGTTTTAATTTGTGGCCCTGTTGCAAGTTCCAGCAAAGGTATTCCAACTCTGGATAAAGAATAAGTCACAACGTTATCTGTTTCATCTATTTTTTTGCAGGCATCTTCTTCTAGGTTAAGTTGAATTATCTTAACATCCCCCAAAGAAGTTTCAATCTTGGAGTCTTTAGCTTCTAATCCTGTAATCATTGTTCTTTGGAAAGCAGAAGGTGCAGATCCGTCTGAAACTGTCTTTCGCATCACTAATATTGTATCCGGTATTCTCAATTTGAAAAACTTTGCAACCGATAAAGCCGTATGCAATGCATCTTTATTCATTTTTTTAGGCGGTTCGCAGTCCACATCAACTAAACAAGATTCTCCTTCATAACCTTGATATATGAAAGTCCGGTCTCTTGCGCTTTCAAATTCGGAAGCTATATCATATTCCCCAGTTTCCCCAACAACGGGTTTAATTTTCCTCTTTATTGTAAAAACAATATTCCCTTCTTTTAATTCCGTATTGCAGTTGCAGAATAATTTCTTTCCGCTTAATTGCTGATGCAGTTCTAACCCACATTTAAAGCCAAGCTCTTCATAATCTAGCATAGAATTACTCGTTATTTTGATTCTTTAAAAACATTTCTAAAGTTAAAGCAAAGTTTCTAGAACAAAAACATATCAGGGGTTATTCTATCATTGAATTCGTGCGCATAATTCATAAGCATCATTTCTTTTGCTTTTTCAAAATTCTTTGTATGCCCTAAAACCCATCCGATTTTTACATAAGCCACTTCAGGCAAGATATCTTTCAAATACAAAAGCCCTGCTTCCAAGGCTTTTCTACCTTCATCATAAACAAGTGGATCCAAAGTTCCATAAAGCGTCTGAGGCACAGCACAGATTAATATTCCTTTTTTAACAGCTTTCTTAATCGCAGGCAGCCAGCTTTTCTTGGCATTATCCGTGGCAACATGCCCTAAGCCTGTCGCTTCTATTATTATTCCACGATATTTTTTGCCAATATAATAATCTAAAATGCATGGGTCAGCCCCAGGATAATATTTAACCAAAGCGATTTTTTTCTCAAATGCGGTATCCACTTCAACTTTTTCAGCATCTTTTCTTTTGTTGTAATTATGACTAATGAAACTTATATTCCCCTCACCATTAATTTTTATCAAAGGTTTGTCATTCACAGGTCTGAAAGTATTTCTCATCGAAGTGTGCATTTTTCTTGCTTTAGTCCCCCTTAGCCCATAGCAAAAGCTGTCAGAAGCTTCAGCATGCCCAACTAGCATTACCTCAGCAACGTCTGAAAGCAAAGCATGCATGGAGCATTTTAAATTCAAAGCAGTATCCGTGCTGCCTCTATCAGTAGACCTTTGTGAATAGGTTAAAACAACCGGTTTATTTAAATTTTTAAGCATAAAAGACAATGCGGCTGCAGTGTAATGCAGAGTATCTGTGCCGTGCGTTATCAAAACGCCTCGGTCATCTGAATTTAATAATTTAGCTGTCTCTTCAGCAATCTTTACCCAATGATCTGGATCCATATTTTCAGAAGCAATCATGAAAGGTTTCTCAATTTTTCTTATCTTAACAATTTTAGAAATCTCCGGTGCCAAGGAGAATATTTGTCCAGGCTCCATCAGCCGAGTAACACCCCCAGTTGAATAATCTACTCTAGAACTTATTGTTCCGCCAGTAGCGATAACAGATACAGAAGGTAATCCCTCGCTTTGTTTTATATTCAATGAAGGAAAAACATTTAATTTTTTACCCGCAGAGATTCGTTTAGTTGATTTTATTTTTTTAATATCAATTCCAATGTTGTAGCCATTGTCTAATTTAATGATAAAAGTATTTTTATCAGTAGAGGGTATAAATATTCCTTCAAAGACTTCACCTTCTTTAGTGGTAATCTGAATTTTTTCTCCAGGAGAATGCTTTACCATGTTATTTTTTATTTGGAAGTTGCTATTTAAATTTTTCTGTCAGAATGTTTTTTTATCTTATAAAATTCATTAATGCAGTTATATATTTAAAAGTATATTTTACATACTAAGAATATTTATAAACAAGTAATCATTAATTAAAATTAGAAAAATATGTTTAAATGTAATTTGGCGATTACATTTGATTGGCGATTTCATTTCAGGTTTGGCGACCAGAAATTGATTATTTCTAGAGAGTATATAGTTTAATGTAGTATATAAACATTATGCTACTTCGTGCTATATATTCCAAAAGATAAAAAAACAAAATTCAAAGGGGGAGACGAAAAAAATGGACTTTATCGTGCAAAGCGCCTTAAAATCCGCAGAGGCGAATAAATTTCAAGACGTACAGGTTGGCCACGCAAATATCAAGGTAGTGGGTTGCGGAGGCGGCGGAACAAATGCGACAAATTGGCTTTACAAGAAAGGTGTTCAAGGTGCTGAAATAATTGCATTAAATACTGATAAGCAACACTTAGATATGATAGAAGCCGACAAAAAAATTCTAATTGGTAAAGATCTTACTCGTGGTTTAGGTTGCGGTGGTTACCCAGATAAAGGAAGGGAAGCAGCAAAAGAAAGTCTTCACGAGTTAAGAGAAGCTTTAAGTCATGCTGACATGGTATTCGTTTGTGCTGGTATGGGTGGAGGTACAGGAACTGGTTCAGCTCCGGTAGTAGCTCAGCTTGCTAAAGAAGCAGGCGCAATTGTCATTGGCACAGTGACAATGCCTTTCGATATTGAAAGAGCAAGAGTAGACAAGGCAGAATTTGGTCTGCAACAGTTGAGAAATGTTTCAGATACAGTTATTGTCATAGACAACAATCGTTTGGTAAAGATTGCAGGAAATCTGCCAATCATGCAAGCCTTTGCTGTGGCAAATGAATTAATCTCAACAATGATTAAAGGAATAGTAGAAATAATCGCTGTCCCTAGCTTGGTCAACTTAGACTATGCAGATGTAAAAGCGATAATGGCAAACGGAGACGTTTCAGTTATCGGCATCGGTGAGTCTGGTTCAGATCATAGAGTAGAGGAAGCAGTAAGAAGAGCATTGAACAATCCATTGCTTGAAGTGAGTTATGAAGGCGCAACAGGCGCATTGATTCACGTCACAGGTGGATCAGATCTTACATTGGATGAAGTAAGCAAAGTCGGTGAGATGATTACCGCAGAGCTTAATGCTGATGCAAACGTAATATGGGGAGCAAGAATATCAACAGAAATGGATAACAAACTTAGAGTGATGTCAATCATTACTGGAGTTAAGAGTCCATATATCTTAGGTAAATCCTTAGATTCAAATAGACGTGAGCAGTCAGTCAGAATGTCCGATGAATTCGGAATTGACGTAATACGATAACCCCCCTTAAGTCTGCCCTCTATCTTTTGCCGATAGTTTTAAGGGGCTATCGGCTTTTTTTATTTTTAGAAATAATTTGCTTCGCTTTCGTTATTAAAGGAAATGGGGTCATGCTTCTTCCGCCAGTATTTCCATATTTTTCCAAATATAAGAACAGTTCTATCCTTTTTCTATTAGTAGGTTTTGCAGGCGGACTATCGATATATCCTAAGGTAATTACGCATTCAGGCAATGCATTATCGGGTATATCTAATAAATTCTTCATTGATAAATCATCGAAATGTCCCACCACACAGGTCCCAAGACCTAATGCATGTGCTGCTAATAATATATTTTGAGTAAAATAAGCGCAGTCCTGCCTAGAATATTTTTCTCGTCCTATTTTACCATAGAGTTCCCCAATCTTTGTTAAATCATTGCATATTACTAAATGAACTGGTGCGGTATTCATCCAAAGCTGGTCGCATATCCTAGAAATCTTATCTCTTTTACTTTTATCTTTTACAACAATAATCCTCCAATTCTGCACATTTCCTGCAGAGGGAGCATATTTTGCGATATCAATAAGTTCAAAAATTAATTCATCCTGAACATCTTTCTTTATTAAATATTTTCTTATTGATCGTCTCGTCTTTATTGCATCAATGATGTCCATGAAAAAAATTATGTTTCGCAAGTATTTATATCTTTCTTTTTGGTCTTCAGATAAAAATGAAAAACATTCATTTCTGATATATCTGCAGTCTATGACAATTTATCTTGTTTGCAAATAAATAGCCAGAAAAATGGTTTCTCAGTTTATGAAGCGTTATGGAAACAATAAAACTTAAAAGCTTATTTGGTTTTATTATTATTCATGGACTACTCTGAGCTTGTTAAGGTATACAAAGAAATAGAAAATACGGCAAAAAGATTAGAAAAAACAAGATTAATTGCAGATTTATTGGAAATAACTTCTAAGGAAGATATGGAGCATGTTGTTTATCTTTTGCAGGGCACAGTTTTCCCTCCCTGGGATGAGCGCAAGATTGGTATGAGTTCAAGATTAATCATAAAAACATTGGCTTCAACAATTGGCTATCCTGAGCAGAGGATTGAATCATTGTGGGCAAAATCTGGGGATTTAGGCACAGTTGCTGAGATGCTAATGAAAGAAAAAAAGCAGCAGTCCTTAGTCACAGCGTCTAAATTAACCGTGAGAAAAGTTTTTGATAATTTACAGAGATTAGCTTCATTAGTTGGCGAGGGTACAGTTAATAAAAAAGTTGCATTAGTTTCAGAATTATTGCATGGCGCAAAACCTGATGAGGCCTGTTTCATTGTCCGAACAGTTATTGAAGACCTTCGCGTTGGTGTTGGCGAGGGAGTTTTAAAAGATGCAATAACTTGGGCATTCCTTCCGAAAGTCAAAGGCATAGAATATGGAAGAGAATTAAAATCAAACAAGGTTCTGAAAGTCAATTCCTTAAAAGATTTAAATAAATTAAAAGATGAAACTGTTGTTGAGCCTTCAGATGAAAAACTTGCAAGAGAAATTTATAATCATTTTGCTAGTCAGGTCCAAGAAGCATATGATTTGACAACAGATTTTGCAATTGTTGCCCATGAGTTCAAAGACAAGGGATACAAAGGCGGTTTTATACTAAAGGTAGGCACACCAATTAAAGTGATGCTTTTCGAAAAAGTTTCAGATATTAAGGAAGGATTTGAAGTTGTTGGCAAGCCTGCAGCGATAGAATATAAGTACGATGGTTTCCGTATTCAGGCGCACTTTGAAAATAATAATTTAAAACTCTTTACCCGAAGATTGGAAGATGTTACGAAACAATTTCCCGATGTTATTAAATTATTAAAATCTCACATCAAGGCAAAAGATTACATCCTTGATGGTGAAATTATTGGTTTAGACCCTAAGAATAATCAATGGCTTTCATTCCAGAATATTTCCCAAAGAATAAAAAGAAAATATAATATTGAAGAGATTTCAAAAAAAGTTCCTGTTATGGTGCACTTCTTTGATGCAATTAGAATAAACGGCCAGAATCTTTTAAATATTTCTTTTGAAGAAAGAAGAAAAAAGATGAAAGCAATTATTTCGCAAGAAGTCAACAAAATCGAATTGGCCAAACAGTTGATTACAGATAATATGAAATCGGCAGAAGTATTTTACAAAGAATCCTTATCAAAAGGCAACGAAGGTATCATGATGAAGAATCTCCAAGGAATTTACAAACCCGGAAAGAGGGTAGGTTTTGGTGTTAAAGTAAAACCTGTCATGGAAACTTTGGATTTAGCAATTGTCGGTGCCGAATGGGGTGAAGGCAAGAGAACAAAATGGCTTTCAAGTTTTGTATTGGCCTGTATAGATGGAGAAAATTTCTTAGAAATAGGAAAAGTCGGCACGGGAATCAAAGAAAAATCCGAGGGAGTAACATTTGAAGAGCTTACTAAACTTTTAAGGCCGTTTATAATTAAGGATCATGGAAAAGAAGTTCAAATCAAACCCGATTTAGTTGTTGAGATTGAATTTGAAGAGATTCAGAAAAGTCCAACATATAGTTCAGGCTATGCCCTAAGATTTCCTCGTGTAATTAGAATAAGGCCCGATAGGAATGCTGAAGAATGCTCTACTTTAACGCAGATAAAAAAATTTTTCATGAAACAAAGAGGTAGAAAAATTTAAATATAAGAACATTCACTATTCATTCGAACAAATAGCATTTGTTTAAAAAAGTGATAAAAATTTTTAATTTTCGAAAAGGGGGAAAAGACGATGATTGTTAAGGAAGAATTTTTAAATAAATTAAGACAATTTTTTAATCTCAATCTTTATGAGGTTAGGATATGGACTGCTCTTCTTTCAAGGGGAGTTTCTTCAGCAGGTGAATTAAGTGATATAGGTAATGTTCCAAGATCAAGAGCATATGATGTTCTTGAATCTTTAGAAAAGAAAGGATTCATAGTAATGAAATTAGGCAAGCCTATAAAGTATTTAGCTGTTCAGCCTGGCGAAGTTGTTGAAAGAGTAAAAAAGATTGTTCGATGTTCATCAGATAACCAGATAAAGAAATTAGAAGAGCTAAAAAGCACAGACGTTCTTACTGAATTAAATCTGCTGCACAAACAGGGTGTTGAGTTTGTTGAATCAGGTGATCTTTCTGGCGCTATTCGTGGCAGGCCAAATATTTACGACCACCTTGAGCTTATGGTTAAGAATGCAAAAAATTCAATCACCATTGTGACAACCGCAAAAGGCTTAAAAAGAAAAGTTGAGGCCTTAAAGCCGGAATTTGAGCGATTGGCAAAGAAAGGGGTAAAGATAAGAATTGCTGCCCCATTAAACAAAGATACAGAAGCTGTTGTAAAAGATCTTAGTAAGGTGGCGGACGTTCGGCACATAAACCCCAGTGACATGAGTGCAAGATTCGCAATTGTCGATAGCAAAGATTTAATGTTTATGGTAATGGATGACGAGGAAGTTCATCCAACATATGACATTGGCATTTGGACAAGTACAGAATTTTTTGCTAAGGCATTGAACCAAATGTTTGACGTCACTTGGAAAAATTTAAAATAATTTTTTTAATTTTTGGAACTTAATCGTTAAAAACTTTTTATTTTGGCATTTTTCTTTTGATTTCCATTATGTGCCTATTTACTTTTTTAAATCTATTATTTAAAGTTTGAGGACTAGATTTTTGTTTTATCTGGGCAGACCTTTCAATTTCTAATCTTTTATTTAAAGATTTATTTTTTAAGGGTTGTTTTCTATTTTTTGATTTAATTACCCATAGACTAAGAAATAATACGATTATTAAAAACAATGTGGCTGTTATTGTAGTTTGATAAATCTCCCAAAAAGAGGACTTTCTATATTCTATTTTTTTACATGGGTTACAACTTGGTCCGCAATCTATTCCAGACTCATCATAATCTTGCTTTCCGTTATAGCACCAAGGACAATAAATTTCTTTATCCTTACTAAAATCAAATCTAAACCAAAATCTCGTTGCTAAGGTTTGCATAGAAAATGCATAATCCCCCACTGAAACTTTCAACCCGTTGCAGATTATACTAGGTATAAAAATTGGGGTTATATTCATATCAAATTGTTTTATAATGCCGCTTCCCGTAATTAATTGTTGTTCAAAGGTTTGGATTTCTGTAGGGCCATCTGTTGCAGGGGGTACCCATGGCAAAGGTCGAGGCCTTATTCTTTCAGGTTTTAGTTTAGGTAATGATCCTGGAGGAATCGGGATACTGCAACTTCCGCAATCTCCTGGACATGAACTACAAGATTCCCCCGTATCGCAAACTCCATTACCGCAAAAAGAAGTGACCGGAGTGGTGGTAGTAAAATTAAATGGTCCGTAAGTAATGCAGTTTCCAATTGCATCACATGAGGTAATATTATAATAATAAGTTGTAGATTCGTTCAACCCACCTAATAATATTGAAGTTGTTACATTAAACACAGTAATAAATTCGTAGTTTCCTAGTGTCTCATTAATCCCATAATTTATCGTTGAATTAGTTCCCTCATTAGTATCCCAAGTAATTTGAGTTGAATTTAATGTTGGTGTATATCCAACAATAGTTATATTTGGTGGATTTGTATCAATTTCAAAAGTTACATTTGTATAGTTTAAAAATCCTAATGTGTCATTTGCCCACGCATGTATTATATTCTCCCCTTCTGCAAAGGTAATATTTAAAAAAGTGGTATAAGTGTAATTTGTCCCATTCCAATTATACCAAGTAGTGCCTAAATGAACATCTTCTGCAGAGATATTTAGTGATTGATTTGCACTATCATAAGTGATATTTATTGGAGAGATTATTTGAAGATTAGGTGTTATTGTATCAATTTCAAATGTTACATTTGTATAGTTTAAAAATCCTAATGTGTCATTTGCCCACGCATGTATTATATTCTCCCCTTCTGTAAATGTAATATTTAAAAAAGTGGTATAAGTATAATTTGTTCCATTCCAATTATACCAAATGGTATTTAAGTTAACATCTTCTGCAGATATATTTAATAATTGATACGCACTTGTATATATTGTATTTACAGGAACAATTATTTCAATATCTGGTGTTATTGTATCAATTTCAAAAGTCACATTCGTAGAATTTGTAAATCCTAAAGAATCATTAACCCACGCATACAAAGTATTCTCTCCTTCTGCAAAGGTAATATTCAATGAATCCGTATAAGTGTAATTTGTTCCATTCCAATTGTACCAAAAATACTCATTCAAATTATAAGATCCATTAATTGTAATATTTACATTTTGAAAGGTACTATTATATTCAGTACTAATTGGAGACTTGATACTGATTAATATTTGTCCGCACAATGGATCCCTGCCTCCATCAGATATAGACCAGTTAAATGTTTGGTTTAAAGTAAGATTTCTTGCATTTTCTCCATAGCAATACATGGAATTGCCTGCAGTAAATGTGACTTTATTTTTCAAAGAAGGCCTGCTAGCCCAACCGATTAGCAATCCATCATAATTTCTTGTGCTCAAATTGGTATCTAGTAGCATATTGGTCATTGTAGTAACAAGAGAAACGTTCCATAAGCCCAGGTTCTGATTGAATGAAAATGCATCGTCTAACATTGTAGACATATCTGTAACTTTTAAAACATTCCACCCGCTAATATTTTGATTAAAATTATCTGCTTCACTCAACATATTATTCATATTAGTAACTTTAGAAACATTCCATGTTGTAATATCGCCATTAAATGCTTGAGCCCAATTAAACATATATTGCATAGTGGTTACTAATGAAGTATCCCAATTAGTTAAGTTTTGATTAAAATTCGTAGCCAATCGAAACATATAATTCATTAAAGTTACTTTTGAAGTATTCCAATTTCCAATGTTCCCATTGAATGCAGAACATCCATCAAACATTTGTTGCATAGTTGTAACTTTTGATGTATCCCAGTTGTTTAAATCTTGGTTGAATTTTTCCGCATCAAACATCTCTCCCATATTGGTAACACTTGAAGTATTCCAATTGTTAATGCTTTGATTAAATACATCTGCACTCTCGAACATACTTTCCATCGCTGTAACTTTTAATGGATTCCAATTACTAATATTTCCATTAAATGCATCAGCATTATAAAACATAAAACTCATGTCCGTTACATTTGAAACATCCCAATCAGGCATATCTTGGTTAAATATAGTTGCTTGGTAAAACATACTTTTCATATCAGTTACACTTGAAACATTCCAATTCGCAATACTTTTATTGAAAGCACTTGCTTGGTAAAACATATAACTCATATCTGTAACTTTTGAAGTCTCCCAGTTGTTTAAATCTTGGTTGAATTTATTATTAGCGTAGAACATCTCCCCCATATTAGTAACATTTGAAACATTCCAATTATTAATACTCTTATTAAATGAACTTTGTCTAAACATCCGATACATATTTTTAACGTTTAAGGGATTCCAGTTACTAATATTTCCATTGAATGCAGTAGCGCTATAGAACATACTATTCATATCCATTACACTTGAAACATTCCAATCAGGCATATCTTTGTTAAATCTTGTCGCTGAATTAAACATATTATTCATATAGGCAACTCTTGAAACATCCCAATTCGAAATTGACGTGTTAAAGTAAGTTGCGGTATAAAACATGTAAGCCATATTTTCAACGCTGGATGTATTCCAATCGGTGATATTCCCGTTGAAATTTGTTGTTCCATAAAACATATAACTCATATTAGTGATATTTGAAGTATCCCAATGCCCCATATTTGCCCTAAACGCAGTTGCAGCTCTAAACATTTCTCCAAAATTATTTGTTCCAGTTAAATTCAATGCATCAGACGCACTAAAATTAACTAAATTTGTGCAGCCATAAAAATACGAACCACCATCGCCCAATCTCAAATTTCCCCATTGCATAACTTCTATTATCTTCAATCTTTCAGGCCCATTGTCAAATCCGAATCCTACCAGTGTCCCATTTATTGTAAGATTATATAGCCCCGAACTGGCATATCCATGTGTTTTGTTAGGATTGTCAAATGAATTAACAAAACTTGAAGTCCCATCACCCCAATCAACTGTAAAATTATAGCTGCTGTTCGTAGTATTAATCAAGGGTAATCTTACGGATGTTGAATTGCTTGACCCCGTTGCTGTCTTTGTTGTGTCCCATCTAGACACAAAAACGCCATCTTCATAAGTTACACCTAGATTATATTCCCCTGTTTCATTAGAACCTACTTCCATTAAGCCTAACTCAAAATCTTCGATAGAAATATTGCCTAATTGGGTCGAATTATCATGAACAACCTCAATTGGCGAAATTTCTAAATCTTGAACAATCTCACCAGAATTTAATACAGAAAACCCTGTATAATGAGCTCCACCTGCAAAAATCGCCAATATCACGGCAACTATAATTATAATACTCTTTTCCACCATATAATCTAAACATTTAATCCTATAAAAAAGTTACGTTTTTAAATCATATTTTGTGACTTCTTTGATTTTGGCATTAACCATAGATCCTAACCGTTTTTCTTTAACAATTATGGGTTTATATGCAAAATTCCGTCCAATAAACGTTCTGTATTTACCTATTTCATCTATTAAAATATTTCCTTCCCATCCAATCCATTTTTTATTTTGATTAAATGCGATTTGATCAAAAAGTTTGGTTAGTTTTCTTGATCTTTCTTTAATAATCCAGGAAGGTATTTGTTTCATTATTGCAGCTTCAGTTCCCTCCCGAGGTACAAATCTTGATATGTTAAGCACAGCCGGTTTTAATTTTTCTATTAACTCCAAAGTTTCTTTAAATTGTTCTTCACTTTCTCCGGGAAATCCGCAGATAATGTCTGTTGAAATAGTAATCATCGGAAATTCTTTTCTAAATGCCTCAACAATAGTTTCAAATTCAGAAACAGTGTACCCTCGTTTCATATTATTAAGAGTTTCATTATTCCCTGATTGAATTGGGATATGGAGAAACTTGAATATTTTTTCAGATTTAAAACTTTCAATCATTTCATTCAAAACAGGGATCACATGTTTCGGATTCATCATACCCACTCTAACAAAGAAATCCCCCTCAATTTTAACAATCTCTTCAAGTAATTTAGGGAGTAAAGATTTTTTAGAATTTTCAAGCCCGTAACATACAGTGTCCTGCGCAGTAATCCAGATTTCTTTGCATCCTTCTGCTAAAGCCGTTTTTATTTCCGTAATAATCATCTCCTGTGGATAAGAAATAAGTTTGCCTTTGATTAATCTTACAGAACAATACGTGCAGGCAGAATAGCAGCCTGAACTGATTGGGACTATTGCAATTATTTTATTATGCCTTATTTTTGGTAAATTTATTTTCACAGTTGCATTCTTTCCAATTACTTCAACAGATTTTCCTTCCAGGGTAGCCTCCACTACATCTAAAATCTTTGATATATTATGTGTACTAATTAATGACCCATATTTTTTTAATTCCTCTACAAGATTCTCAGGTATGCATCCAGCAACAATAAAAAATGTTTTCTTAAATTTAGTCTTAAGTTCTCTCAGCCTTCTTAATGCCTTCATATCACCTTTAACAGAGCAAATACTCACTATCAAAATTTCCGCATTTTCGGGAGAATTAACAAGTTCATGTTTCTTTGCAAGCAAACCTTTCATAATTTCTGCTTCTGAAAGATTTACTGAACAACCATATACTTCTAGATAGATTTTAACCATGTTTCTCTCTCATTTTTATTAAATCCCAACAAAGGTTTCAGTAACGGAATTTTAAAATCATATTCTTTCAAATTTTCTAAAGTATCATTTGTAACTATTGCAAGGACATGCTTAGGCACCAATTCAAAAAATTTCAGATCTTTAGGATAATATTTTTCAATTAAACTATAATTTATCTTGTTCCCAAAAAGTTTTAATCCGCACCCTCTTTTCATTATAAAATAAGCCGCAAGTAAGCTTTCTTCATTTTCTAAATAGACTGCAACTTCCCCTTCTATTCCAACAGGCAATCCCCCGGCTCCAAGAAAGCTTTCATTATATAATAACTTCTTGCCATTAATTATTTCAATTCCTATTACACAGTCCGCACCTTTCATCTTTACTTTTGCATTGGTTTTTTCGACAATATATGAACCAATTCTTTCATTGACTTTCTGTGAACCCTCAGGATAATCTTTATCCACTCTTTGAGTTTCAACTTTAAATGTGCCTTTGGTATATAATGAAAGTGCATCTTCTTCAAGATTATCAGAATAAAAAGCAGGTGAAAAAGAAAATATCCCAAACGTATGTTTTAATACATCAACGCAATTTTCTTTTGAATTTAAAACGATTCTCCCTCTTGTTTTTTTTATATTTTCGTAAGATTTATTCTCTCTTTTAAGCATCTTTTTTAGATTATCAATTAATTTATTCTCAAATAAAGGTCTATTTTTGCCCTTTAGTGCAATTTCTGAATACCGTATTATATAGCAATCTATTTTCATGCTCATTCAAAATATAGAAAAACTTATTAAAGTTACCTTTTGAATCACAATTAATAAAGAATTTAGGTGATAATCGATATTAGCCAATAATCCCAAATTTCTCTAAAATGTTCTAATTAGAATGTTAATTTCCGATATATTTATAAAAGATTAACTTATATAAGGTGGTAAAATGGTAAAGAAATTAGCTGTTCTGGTAGCAGCTTTAGGTTTTTTATTTTCTTGTGGAAATGATCCATATGACTTTCCTCCATACAAGCCAGTAAGGGCAGTAAATCAAATTGTGATTCCTGAAGAGATTCATAAACGGCCATACATCGATATAGGTTTCACATTACATGGCGATGAATATCATCAAGTTACATTTGATCTTATGAAGAACAAATTAAATTCAAATATTATAAGAACTCCTGCGAGATGGGTTGATGCAGAACCTGTCCTTTATGAACCAAGACAGTTTAATTTTACAGAGCATAGACGAATTGCGAATATGGCCCTAGCAAATGATTTTGATCTTATGTTCTTAGTTAACGATACACCTGCATGGGCTTTGCCTGAGTCCATGGGTAATATTAGTCATGATCCGCCAGACGATCCAAGAATGATATATGAATATGCTTATAAATTGGCAGAAGAATTCAAAGGTCAAATAAAATCTTATCAGTTTTATGCGGAGCAAAATGGTCATGCTCCTACCACAGAAGAAAATCCTCATGGATGGGGACATGAACCTTGGCGTTATTATCTTATTATCATGTACGGCGCTCATGCAGTGAAATCTGCAGACCCAGACGCAAAAGTTATTTTTGGTGGCGTTGGAAATGCTGAAGATAGATATCTCAGAGAAATTTACGAACTTAATAATTTAGTTTTGGATTTAATTAAAGATTCATCAATAAATTTAACTCAAGAACAGCAGACATTGTTGGGTAATATCCCTGAACATCTTGATGATTTAAGATTATTGTTTGGAGAAGATCCAGACATGAGAAAATGGTACGATAAGATGGCTCTGCATAATTACCTTGCATGGAACGACCCTGATGTGTGTAATTCTGAATGTGGTGGGGACAGATGGCATCAAGGCGGTGGCGTGATACTTTCATCAATGGAAGACATCACTTGTATTTCAAGATTAATGGATGAATATAATGACGATAAACAAATTTGGATTACAGAAACTGGATTTTCTTCATGGGAACCCGGATACGTTAATCATGAGAACATAATATTATTAGGAAGACATATTTCTGAAGAACTTGCAGGCATAAGAACTGCGCGTTACCTTGAAAGGTTACAAACTGAAAATCAGTTCCATCGTATTGAAAGGATATTCTGGTACGAACTTCAAGATTTTACAGAAGAACCACAATATTTTGGTTATAGGGAATATGGATTCGGTGTCTTAGATAATTTTTATATGGATTATGATGATATCGAAGAGATACCAGAAGATAAATTCAAACCTGCATTTTATTCTATTAAAAATTTTATTGAAAGATATAGTGATGATGAATAAATAAAAGCGGGCCCAGGGGGATTTGAACCCCCGACCTGCTGCTTAGGAGGCAGCTGCGCTATCCAAGCTGCGCTACAGGCCCATTACAATAAAAAGAGAAAAGAATGGTTTATTAATTTTTAGGTTATATATTCATTCATCGTAAATATTTTTCTTTTTAGTTGCTGAATAATTTGAAATCAGAAAAACAGGCGAAGTTTTATAAATAATCCTTCTTTTTCACTCTATAATCATTGTTATTAGGGGGAATGAAAGATGGGACTGCAACTGCATCAAAATGTGGAGTATTATAAGCCATTTCCTGGAAGTAATATAGGGCAGATGCCTTTGCTGATTGCTGAAGGCAGATTGCCCATTTCTGTTTCTGGACTGATGCTGAGAAGGTTGCAGATTTTAAATCAGGGTTATTCTGAAAAAGTTAAAGCTTCGTGGCTGGATCATTGCTTTGATACTGGCGATGGGATAGCGACTCATCCAAGTGAAAAAGTAAAGGTTGTTCTAGATGCGCAGGCTTTGAAGCAGATTAACCCTCAAAGTGAATTGTACATTGGTGGCGCCTTGGTTCTTACCGAAAAGCAGTGGAAAGAACTTGAGGGTTTAGTGCTTACTGCCAAGCAGGCAAAGAAGTATTTTGGAAATAGATATACAGAGGCAGAAGTAAATGGGAATGTAGTTTATCAATTTTTGGCCAGAGAGAAGGGTATATTGAAGGAATATTCTCATGAGATGTTCGCACTAATGAAGCAGAGATTCAATTATGATAAAGCAATGGGCCTTTTTAGGGAGGTTGAATCAGTTCCTACAATGCGCATTTGTAAGGTCAGGGGACTTGAGAACATGTCTGATGTCAGTGGCGGGTGCAATCTTGTCGACTCCAATGGCCTCCTCGTTGGGGTACGTCAGGGTATCGTCGAAGGCGATTCGCAAAAAATTAGCCTTGAGCAAAGATTAAACGGTAGAGCAACAAAAGTTGAGAAAGTCCTTACATTTGATGAAGACTGCTTTACTTCAGAAGAATTAAAAGCCCATATCAAAAAAATTTAATTTTTTTTAATCCCTTAACTGTTTTTTTCTTTGATATTAGGACTAGAATTAAAGTTATAGTTCTTATATAAAAACTTAAAATCATTAATTCACAGTTTATCTGCGATAAAACCACCTCCGAGAAAATTATTTTCCTAACCAAATGTCTTCTACAGAATGTTAAAATATAAAAAAGGGTTTTAGCTTACCTAAGCCTTATCGCTTCTAGGTTTTTAGGTGCAGCAGTTTCTATTTTCAGAGTCTTGTGCAGATTTGATGCAAATTCTAAGGTTTTTGATTTCTCTCCATGCATCACAATAATCTTTTTTGGCCTTGGCTCAAGTCTCCTGCAGAAATTATTAAGCTGATTATAATCAGAGTGTCCGGTAAAACCATGAATGGAACGTATTTCCATATTTACATTAATTATGTCCGGTCTGTTTGCACCATAAGCCATATTTATTTGCTTATCTCCATTCTCTAGTCTTCGCCCTAAAGAACCTTCACCTTGGTAGCAGGTCAGTATCAATGAGTTTCTGTCGCTCTCAGCCAAAGCCTTGAAGTATTCAACAGAAGGTCCGCCGACCATCATCCCCGATGTTGCGACTATTATGCAAGGCCCAGTATCTTCAATCACAGCTTTCATTTCTTTTTGAGAAGTTATATTTTTGAAAACATCAGAAGTGAATGGATTTTCATCATTGTGAAATATTGCTCTCTTTATTTGCGAATTGAAATAATCAGGATAAGCTGTGTGAATTGCCACAACATCCCAGACAGAACCATGTATAAATATCGGCACTTTCGGTATTCCGCCTTCCCTCATTTGTCTTTCAAGTATAAGTAAAACTTCCTGTGATCTTCCAACGCCCAAAACTGGCATTAAGACCTTTCCCTTTCTTTCTAAAGTTCTCTTAACAATGTCAACGACAATATTTTCAGCATCTACTCTAGTCTCAGGTACATCATCTTTAGATCCATAAGTGCTTTCTATTATTACTGTTTCCAGCCTTGGAAATTTAGTCACAGCTGCGGCAAGCAGATTAGACCTTTCATAATTCATATCTCCTGTATATAATAAGTTATGCTGCCCATTGCCTATATTTAAGTGCACCATAGATGCCCCCAATGTATGCCCTGAATTGTAAAATGTTAATCTTAAATCCGGGGTAATATCAGAAACTTCATCAAAGCTCAAGCAGATTGTATGCTTTACCATCTCTTTAACTTCCGTCGCAGTATAGAGTTCTTTCTTGTTTTCTTTTTGTGCGATGCTTACATAATCTAAGCACAGCAAAGCTCCGACATCTCTTGTTGGTGAGGTCATATAGCATGGTCCTTTATATCCAAATTTATACAGGTAAGGCACTAAACCTATATGGTCTAAATGCGCATGTGATACAATTATCGCATCAATATCATTGATATCAAATTCAGGAGCTTCAAGTATTGGATACGCATCTTTGTCATCCTGTGCTGCAACGTTTACTCCACAATCCATTAAAACTCTAGATTCTGATGTTTGTAGAAGTATACAGCTTCGTCCTACTTCTCTAGCTCCGCCTAGAAATGAAACTCTTATCCAGTCGCTTTTCCTGTCTCTTTTCCATCCGCCGTAGATTCTTTTTCCTACTCTATCTAAGAATTTCTTTCTATAATCGTTATTTTCGTAAAGTACATGTCTTATGTTTTCAATTAATTTTGATCTTATAGAAGGTTTTCTCCTTATTTGGGGAGTCCACTTTGTTTTACTCTTTATTTCTTTCAGGATATCTCCAGCTTTGCCTATAGCTACTCCAGGTTTCTCAACTTCAACAATAACTCTGCTTCGTTGAATATCAAAAGTGACTATTCCTATTCCTGCTTCTGCAGGTATCAATTCCCTTATTGCTTTTTCAGCGTCTTCTAATTCCATAACTTTAGATGGATCCATTCTTAATTCTATTCTCTTCTTGAAATTATTAACCAAATCTCTGATTAATTGCTGACCATTCATGAAGAAATATTCATCTTTAGTATAAAGTACAATATTTGCACCTTCAAACTCAGAATCCGTTATTGTTGCTCTTTCTTTCTCTGGTATTTCCTTCAGTAGCTCATCTAAGATAGTTCCCATATTATTTTTAACTCCATAAAAAAATTTAAATTTTTATTCTATTTTGTTTCCTGTAATTTTTTTAGCTAGAACCTCTTTGACCCCATCTTTGGTTATAGTGTAAGCATTCATTCCATTGCCTGTTGCCAAATCTCTCTGTATCGCTGCGTTGATGCACTTCTTTGCTAATTCAAGTGCATCTTCTTGATTTAATCCAGGTTTGTATAAACTTTCCAATACACCCAAGGCAACAATACTTCCAGAACCATCTGAAACATAATCGTCAACATCCATTATTGATCCATCAACACCTAATTCATACAATGCGGCACCTTTTGAATCAAATCCAGCCATCAAGAACCCAACAATACCTGGAACAGCACTAAACTTCCTTATGTTATTGTAGACCATAGTCCCCAAAAGATTTGCTGCTTCCTTTACAGATATCCTTTTTCCGGCCCTTAATTCTTTTAATTTGACTTCCGCTCTTATCAACTTTGTAAGCAATTGAGCGTCAGAGACTAATCCGGCGATTGTTATTGCCAAATAATCATTTATTTTTATTACCTTGTCAACTTTCTTATTTGAAATCAGGTAACCTGCGCTAGCTCTTTTATCTGCCGCAAGAATAATTCCATCCTTGTATACTATTCCTACAGTTGTTGTCCCCTTTTTGAAGTTTGCTTCCATCTTAATTAATTCCCCTAGAACGATTCTTAAATTACACTATATTTGCTCTATTTATAAACATTTCGGTAGTGATTAAATTAATCCCTAAGGGCATATTGGCAATTTCAATATAAACAATCGCTTCATTAAATAATGTTTCTGCTTCATGAAGATGCGATTAGCATGTTCGATTAACAATTTAGGTTAATTCATAGACTATCTCTTTAGGGATTCTATCTAGATATTTTGACCTTAGCATATAATTTAAATCCTTTTTTAGCTTAAGCAGTTAGTTTTTTATATCTTTCAACATTTCCCTATAGAATTATATTTTTTGTTTGCCACAACAATATAATGTAAAGACTAATATATAAACCTTTCGTTTTGTAACTACCAAATAGGGGCTATAAATTCATAAAAGTTAAGGTTATATATTTCCTCATTACTCATCAGATTATGGCAAAAAACTTAGGGTTATTTTTGGCCGAAGATAAATTGCCTGAATATAGGAAGTATGAAACCAGGATTACCCTGGAATCATGTAAATCTATTTCCTTGGATTTATTTCTTTCAGAAGAAGAGATGACCTCTCTCCAAAATGGTTTTTTGGGAGAAGTAATTTATAATATAACGGAGGAGAAGATCATAACCTGCATTTTTTATCCATTTGGCAATCCGCCAAATATTTTATTCTGTGGCAAGGGAATATCTGATTTAATTTACCTAATTACATTAAAAGATTTGAATTTAGGCAAAGATTTTCGTATTTATAATGAAAGGTGTTCTTCAGATAATATAAAAACCATGTTGGATCGTATGGGTATTAAAACAGGTAAAATATATATTCTTATCGAATATATAGAGATTATCAGCAAATCTATAAATCTATCTCACCGAAGCATTTGCTGTAGTAATTATATAGGCTATTAAAGATAGAATCATACCAAAACATTTATATACTAAGGCTCAACCTTTATTAGTAAATTCTTGTGAGGTCAAGGTGAGAACTACTATGGGCATCAAAAAAGGCGAATTCATTGAATTAAACTACATTGGGCGTGTGAAAGAAAATAATCAAATTTTCGATTTGACAGAAGAAAAAATTGCAAAAGAAAATAATATATTTAATCCTAATATCAAATATCATCCAGTGATAATTTGCATTGGCGAAGGCGATGTATTGAAAGGATTGGATGAGCAGTTAATTGGAAAAGAAATTAATCAGCGTTATACAATAGATGTAAAAGCAGAAAAAGCCTTCGGAAAAAGAAATGCTGAATTAATTAAATTAGTTCCACAAAAGCGTTTCACAGAACAGGACATAAGGCCATTTCCCGGTTTGCAGATAAATTTCGGCGGAGCGATAGGTACAGTTAAGATAGTTTCTGGTGGCCGTATCTTGGTTGATTTTAATCATCCATTGGCAGGAAAAGAATTATCTTACGAAATTGAGATTGAGCGCATAATCAAAGATAATAAGGAAATTATAAACGGATTCCTTGAAATGTATACAGGTATAAAAGATGATAAACTTGAAGCAACGGCAGACAAGGTCACAATTCACAATGAAATCCCTAATGAGCTTAAAAAATTTATTGAGGAAAATTTGAAGAAAAGACTCCCCAAACTCAAGAAAATCGAGTTTAAGGGAAAAGTTTAAATATTTATTACATCTAAGCAAAAATCAGAGGTGGGTAAGGGGGGAGGCTAAGTAAAATGGACAGAATGAGTTTCAGATATAATGAGGATGAACAGAGCACACGTGATGCATCTAGTTCTGCTAAACCGTTAAATGGCATAAAGAATGCAAAAGGTTTTGCTCACAAAGAGCATGCTTTAGACAAAGAACTTGAAGAAATACTTTCTAAGCAAAAAGCAAAGATAAAAGTTGTTGGTTGCGGTGGTGCAGGAAATAATACAATTAATAGAATTACCGAAGTAGGAATTACGGGCGCCGAAACAATTGCGCTGAATACTGATGCCCAGGATTTGCTTTATACTAACGCAGATACAAAAATATTGATTGGAAAAGAACTTACCCAGGGTTTAGGTGCAGGTTCAATTCCCCAGATAGGTGAACAGGCGGCACGTGAATCAGAGCATGATGTCAAGCAGAAGATTCAGGGGGCCGATATGATATTTATCACCTGTGGTTTAGGTGGTGGTACAGGTACTGGTTCTGCTCCAGTTGTTGCTGAGTTGGCAAAAAAGCAGGGTGCATTGACTGTGGCCATCGTTACATTGCCTTTTGAGATGGAAGGCAATCGCAGATATGAAAATGCAATTATAGGATTGGAGAAGTTAGAAAACATTGTTGATACATTGATTGTTGTTCCAAATGACAAGCTTTTGGAATTGGCTCCAGGATTGCCTTTGCAGACAGCTTTCAAAATTGCAGATGAAATTTTAACAAATGCAGTGAAGGGAATTGCTGAGATGGTTACAAAATCTGGTTTAGTAAACTTAGACTTTGCAGACATCAGGACTGTGATGAGCAATGGAGGGGTAGCAATGATCGGGGTCGGAGAATCTGACACTGAAAACAGAGCCGCTGAAGCTGTTGAAAAAGCAATTACAAATCCTTTGCTTGATGTTGATATTACTGGTGCCAATGGTGCCCTAATTAATATTGTCGGCGGTCCAGACTTAACGTTAGAAGAAGCGCGTCAAGTTGTCCAGACTGTTTCAGACAAGCTTGATGAAGACGCCAGAGTCATTTGGGGTGCGCAGATTTCAGAAGATATGGATTCCACTTTAAGGACAATGCTTATCGTTACCGGTGTTAATTCACCGCAGATATTCGGTCCAAGAAGAAAGGTTTCAGATAAGAATAAAAATGAAATGGAGAATGAACTAGGTATAGAGTTCGTTGATTAAAAAATGGGAATGAGATCCTTTTTGACCCAGTGTGTGCGTGTTTTTACAGTTACAAAGAAACCGTCCACTGCTGAATTCAAGATGACTTTGAAAGTCACAGGGATTGCAATCTTAATCATTGGAGCAATAGGCTTCATAATCAGCGTTTTATATCAGATTATTGTTTGAAAAAAATGTCAGAAGCAAAATTATTCGCAT
The DNA here is from genome assembly GCA_018303545.1 of Candidatus Woesearchaeota archaeon. Classification (GTDB taxonomy): domain Archaea; phylum Nanobdellota; class Nanobdellia; order SCGC-AAA011-G17; family JAGVXY01; genus JAGVXY01. Next base: position 66,723 of record JAGVXY010000010.1, read on the forward strand.
TGAGGACGACCGCCAACCGCGAGGATCAAGTATTTGATTTTCTAAGTTCAAGCGCCGCAAAAAAAGAAGGCATATTCAGCATCATAAGACCACATGGGCTCAGAGGATATATTTTTGTTGAATCAGAAAGCGCAGCATTAATTGAGGAAGCCTCTAAGGGCATTCCTTATGCTCGAGGTATTTTGCCTCAACCGGTCCCTTACACTGAAATTGAGTCTATGGTCGAGCAGGTCAAAGTTACTGTAAATATACAGAAGGATGATATCGTTGAAATCATATCCGGTCCTTTCAAGCGTGAAATGGCAAAAGTAACAAGGATTGATCAGACTAAGGAAGAAGTTGTCGTTGAATTATTGGAAGCGGCAGTTCCCATCCCTATAACTGTAAAGCTTGATTCTGTTAAGGTCGTAAGGCGTGACACTGACGAGAAAAAAGAATAAAGTTTAAATATCCTTTTATATTTTATTTCTTTATGGTTAAAAAAATTAAAATAGAAGATGATAGGCGCAGTAAAGTAAGGAAAGCAGGAATCGCTCTGATGATTTGTTCTGGTTTGTTGTTCATTTTGCAGGGAGTTACAATGACCGGCTATGCAACAGCAGATGGTGCAGTAGCTGCATCAGCTTCAACAAATATTGCTATCGCAGTGGTTATATTGCTGATTTCAGCGGTTTTGATTGCATTGAGCTACTTTTCCCTGAAGTAAAATTTTTATTTTATTTCATAAATCTGCCGGATTTTTTATGGTTTTTTCGTAATTATTTTAGTAATTTATTTCTAGTTTAAATTCACTTTCGGCAAATCCGGAATATTTTCATTTCAATCGAAAATTCTGCGTCTTTTCTTGGAAAACTGATTTTAAAGCCTTCAATTAATAGTAGTTAAAATTACAATTTGGAGGAAAACAAAATGGATGAATTTCAGGAATACGAAGGTTTGGGAACATTGGATCCAACAGATCCATTTTCAAACATACAAATAAAAAAGCAAGAGTCATACATAAAGATGAGCAAGGCAGATCTTGAAAGTTTACTATATAAAACGGTAAAATTTGAAGAGCTCAAAACATTTGAAAATGCAGTGAATTATATGCTCAAAGATGAATCAGTATACTCTAGCGACCCTAAAGCAGTTAATCTTTTTAAAGAATTGAAAGAAGACTATAATTCGCAGGGGCAGGGTAATGTTTTTGTTTTGAAGGCTGTTGATGCATTTGGAAAAAAGAAAAATGTGACTTTATCGGAAAATATTGAACCCTATATTGTGGATATAGCTAATGGATTCAAATATCTCAATATAGAAACCGAATTTATCAGCGGTCAGGGAGGGCAGTGATGCCTTCTCTTTTTGATTTTATTGATTCTGAACTCTGCGTTTTAAGAGATTTTGATATTTATAATAAAACTCGCAATAAAACAAATAATTTCATATTCATAAATAAGAACTATATCTATCTTTCAAAAAATCAGAATTTGCTAGATTATGAAAGGCAAAACCTAAGAACAAAAACACCTGCTTTCAAAAATAAGGAAGAGGAATATGCCTATACCCTATTGCATAAAGTCATTCCCGCAGCAGAACGCACAAGACTAATTGAAAAATGCAGCAATTTTGTAGATGAAAAATCTGCAGACAGTTTGATTGGGTCATTATTACCTGGCAATTGTTTTATTTTTAAAAATACTATTTATGGAATAAATGAAATTGAATCTCCAGTTGAAAATTGGATAATGCTTGGTGGAAAAAAGTATCAATTATTTGGGCATGATTATTTTAAACTTCCTCTCGAATGGATTAAGAAAAGATACAATGCTAAGCTTTCAATTGTAAATGGACAAAATTTAGAACAATTAATTTCATCAAAAGAATTTTTTGATGATTATACTAAAATAGGGTTTAAAATATCAGATAAAGGATTTTTTGCGGCATACAAGGTGGACTCTTTTATTATTGAATGCCCTCATACTCATGAAAAATATAAATTGCCTGATACGAAAATAGGTGTTAGGTTGGAAGAAGATTGGAAGGGCAGGATAAAATTTGATACGCATATAGTTGTTCTTGAAGAAAATTACCTGCATCCAGCAGTGAATGGTACAAGCGCTTGTGTCGGCAATCTGAATAGTCAAAGGATAATCGACGCATTTCCTTCCGATATAGGTAAACAGATAGCCTTGCTTTTGAGGCGGGCTTGTATAACATTTAAAGAAGGATATCAACAGGGCACAAAAACCTATTCGCATATATCTGATTCTAAATTTCAAGGATACAAGATTCCTGGAGGGCAAATATGAATTACTTGAGACAAGAAGGAATATTTGATCAGGGCATACTCAATCGATCCCACATTACCATTATTGGCGCCTCAGAGATTGGCAATAATTTGGCATTATACCTATGTGGCCTGGGCATTGGTGGTTTGACCATTATAGATAAGGAAAATGTTATGCAAGCTAATTGCATTTTTAGTCCAAATGATCGGGGTAAAAATAAGGCCATGGCTTTGTGTGAGAAAGTGAATCAAATTAATGCAGACATCGAAACAGAAGCAATATCTATTGGTTTTGAAAAGAGCATGATAAAAAACAAAGACACGATTGTAAATGCGACAAACAAGATTATAGATTTTTCAGGCATAAGTCAACCAATGTTTATTGCTTCAGCATCAAACTACTGCGCAAGTTTCACAACAGACCAAAAAAATTTGCCTGAATTTATGGGTCAAACTCAGGGGCCATTACCCAGCTCTATGATTTCAGCGATTTTGTTGGATGAAATAAGAAAGAGCATAATGCCCTTGGAGGGAGATATTAAATTTAAGGGGAGATTTAACTATCATCTTGACAGCAAATTTAGTCATAATCGTGAAATTAAGTTTTTGAATGGCATTTCTGCAGATTTTTCGAATGATAATGCATTGATTGTCGGCGCTGGCGGAATAGGCACATATGTTTATATGAATTTGCTGGGATTCAATTTTAAAAATATCCATATATTTGATGGTGATTCAATTGAAGATCATAATCTAAATAGGCAGGTTATGTTTTACAAGGCAATAGGAAAAAATAAGGCTGAGACTCTAGTTCGGAGGCTTTCTCATCTCGCACCAAAAACCGAATCGCGTTTTGCTAATCTTTTTATCGATGAATCTTTTTTGGATAGGCATCTTTCAAAATATAATTTTATATTTGGCTGTGTTGATAGCTGGAAAACTAGGAAGATGCTCAGTGATTATGCCGTTAGATACAGCATACCATTTATCGACGGCACAGTTTCTGCATTTGGGGCGGGGGCATACGTTTATGTGCCTGAAAAGACGGCTTGTTTAGATTGTCAATTGGATTATACTCACTTAATTAAAGAATCAAAAAATGCAATTGGCACCTGTTTATTGGCAGCAAATTCAAATGTTGTAATGAACAATGCATTAATCGGGAGTTACATGGCTTCTCTGGCTAGGGATATAAAACTTAATCGTGAATTGGTTTACTCAAATAAATTTAGATATAATTCAAAGAAAGGCAGGATTGACTTAGTCAAATCACCTGGTCCTTGTGATTGCGGGAGCAAAAAATGACAAATTATGTTAAATTAAGCCATGATGTAAGTAAAAAAATATTAGTTTATAGCCGGATTATTGAAGAAATAACAAGAGAAAAGTATACTGAATTTGGTGCAAGGTTGCTAAAAAAAGAAGGAGATATTGAAAACATTGCAACTAAAATCGAATTTGTCCAGCAATGGTCTACGCCCACTAACCTATGGAGTTTAGATGTCTATTATCCTGGTTATGAAGAGATGGGTTCATGGCATAGTCATCACGTAATGAGCCATGTGCGCCACAGTTCTGCAGATCATAATTTTCTTTCTAATCATTACAGGCAGAAGGTAAGGAATATATTAAATGATGAATTGCTAAATCCCCAGATCAACATAGAAGGAAATATGATAAGGATAGGTAGGGGTGTTAGAGAGGTGAATATTGAACTCCCAAATGAAATAAATTATAATAATATTCATATCTCAAATCCCAATGATATAACTTATTTCAGTCTTATTACTTATAATGATACAGAGCAGACGGGTAGATATGATCTTGAACAGCTCGTTGGTCGCGAAGAAAATAATTCGAGAAAAAGAAAAAACACAAACCCCTGCGACTCCGTAGATCATGTTTCCTTGATGACTGTTGGTTTGCAGACAGAACCGATAGATTTAGGCCATATAATAGAAGAAATTGGAGAAAAACTATTAATTGTCAATGGGCAAGAAGATATGATTAATGGTCAAGGGATTAAGATTAAAGATCATTCATTATATAAAGAACGTTATCAGCAAGTTCTTGCTCGTTATACTCAAAGGCCAGAAGAAGTTATAACTGCAAATCCAGCGGAAGAAATGCCTTTTATTAAATCGGTAGATACAGACATTATTCACGATGTGCCCCCAGCAACAGCAATCCCTGTAGCAGAACCAGATAATACAAGCGCTGTACAGACAGAAAATCTAGACCAAATTATAGGTGAGATTACTGCTGCCCACAGAAGCACAAATAGTGATTTGCAGATATATAATTTAGTTTCGAAATATAATGATTTAGAAAGAGAAAATACCTACTATATGAAGTGCTTAGGTTATTTATTCATCGCAAAGGATCATCCTATTTGGAACAAGCATTACAAAACTTTAGATAAGTTAGCAAACGAAATTCCTTTTTCAAAATTAACAGACTTGGAAAGAAGAGATTATCTCAGGGTTTTTAGTCTTGCCGCATCAGATGATCAGCTTAATGGAACTCGTCACAAGAAAGTAAGATCATTGATAATGAAATTAACAAAGAAAATTGAAGCTGCAAGAGGCAGTAAATTGAATGAGATGATTGCAAATTATCCTGGTGATGACAGCAAATCCGTATTCATTTGGAACTTTTCGCAGCTGATGTATGCAGATCCGGTAAATTATATAAATTATAAGGTACAGAGGAAAGAATGGAGCCTTTCATATCATATTTTACTTCAGCACATGCAAGAAGTTAATTTCAAATCAGATTTATCTGTTCAAGATTTAAGAAATTTAGAAACTATCTGCAATTCCGTTTCAGAGCGTTCAGTGCATATGCCTAGAAAAATGCGCAAGTCTCTGAAGAACTTAACAAAAAAAGTCAAGGAAAAAGTCAACAAAGCCAAAGCGCAGAAGTCTCAGCAAGGAGGGCAAAATGCCTGATAAAATTAAAAATTCTGACTATAAACTGCTCGAGGCTCTTCGCATAGATTCTCGTGCAACTATTTCGCAGATATCAAAGCAGATTGGAATACCTGCAAATTTGGCATTTAGAATTATTAAAAGATTGGAATCTGGATGTTTATCTCGTTACTGCGCATCTCTAGATTTTTCAGCTCTTGGTTTTGGAATTCATATATTTTTTATTGTAAAATCAAAGCCTTTGCCCGGATTAATAACTCAAAGTCCTAACATCAATGGGATATATAGGATAAGCGCAAATTATAGTTACCTTATTGACGCATTTTTTAGAAGCCTAAATGAGGCAGATAAATTTGAAAATAATCTCAGGCATTTAGGGGTTCAGAAATTTTATGTTTCTTCTATCCTTAAATTAGAGGATGCAATAATATGACTCCGGATCCCCTGGAAGAAGTAATCGGGGAATATTTTCCACGCCAGGAAAGGGATAATAGCCCACGAATGGCAGATTTACCTATTCGTACCAACACAAGGCCAGATGTTTTGCAAGTCCCTCATCCAAACTTAGATTTCATTACAAGAGATTTAGGCCAAGTTCTTGCAAGATTTCAGAATTCAAGGCATCCTGAAGGATTAGTTAATCTGCAATCAAATTCATTTACGAATTATTTAAAAAATAAATTTACTCCCCTTATTAATTTTTCAGAGAATATAATAGACTGCATTTCTGATAATTTTAAAGGCATTGCAGTAACTTCTTCAATGATAGGGATGCTTTCACTTGGGGTTTATGGTATCAATGCCTTGCCCTCTTCGATTAATTTAAAACAGGTTTACTCTTACGTAATGCAATCCACTAAATCCAATTATGAAAAAATTTTCAGTTCTAATGATACATTATCCTATGAACCTGAAAAGGGGGTAAGCAAAGATATAGGTTTGATTTTCCCTGCTAAAGAAACAAAGCCTCTGCCAGATTATGAATATCTTAATCAAAAGCGTGAGCTTTCCTCATTGATTTCAAAAATCGATTCGTCTATTGCAGAAATGAGGCAGTATACAAAACCACCAATTGATTATTCTTACATAGTTTCAGAGGCTAGAGAATATTTCAATGAGATGGATTCATACAGAGAAAGACTTGATGAAGATAATTTTGACAAGCTGAGTAACAGCGAAAGATATCCATTGACGGATGCAGGTTCAAAGATTGAAAAGCATACTGAATCAATAAAGGGATATCTCCGGGGTATAAAGGTTTTATGCGAAAATCGTATCTCTGAGCTTGAACGTAAATCTTCGCATTGGTTCACAAGAAAATCAAAAAAATCCAAATATGAACTTGACATTGAAGAAAAGCAAGAGATAATCTATGAAATCAATCGGTTGATATTAGAATAGATTTATATACTATTTTTCTCATTATTTATAGCATGAAAGTCATCGTCGTAACAGGAACGCCTTGCACCGGCAAGACGACTATTGCTAAAGTTTTAGCTAAGAAACTAAAATGGAAATATTTGGATGTAAATAAAATCATTAAAAAATATAAATTAATAGAAAGTTATGATAAGTTAAGAAAAACAAATGAAGTCTCAATTAAAAAATTAAACAAAGCATTGCTAAAAGAAATAAAAAGCAATTCCATTATAGACTCCCATTTATCACATTACCTGCCTAAAAAATCAGTTACATTATGCATTGTTTTAAAATGCTCACTGAAAGATTTAAAGAAACGATTAATAAAAAGAAAATATCCTGAAATAAAGATAAAAGAAAATTTGGAGGCAGAAGCTTTTGAAACTTCTTTGGTAGAGTCTTCTAAGCATAAAAATGTTTTAGTGTTTGACACCTCAAAAGAGAGTAAGACAAGCATCCTTAAGATTATTCTGAAGCATATTTGATATATTTGCTACATTAACAATAAGTCAACTATTTTTCAACAAAAGTATAAATGATATTTTCTACAATAACCTTAGGGAAACAAAACTCTGCAAGTTCGATTCCTATTCCCCTCGGGACATAGATAGATTTTATTTTTCCATTCACTGATTTGCAATCTTTTAGAGTAACATTATATCTAATAATCCTTATTGTAGCATCAGGGCATACATCAGAACACGGAAAAGAAACTTCAACCGGAACTTCATTATGATAACCAATAATTAAGTGCTTACCCCACATTTCCCCTTTGTCAAAAGAGGATCTTGCATACTGTAATAATTGCTCATCAGATAACCTTTCGTTAGGGGGAATTTGAGGATTTAATTTCTCAGGTTGAAAAAACAAAATAGCCCCAATAACAATTGCTAAGATAATTAAGAACGAGATTACATAACCAATTTTCCTTTCCATAACTCAATATATGATTAAAAGACTATAAAAGGTTGTCGCAAAGGGATTTAACGCGCCATTTTAATCACCAATATTTAAATACTTAATTCTAAATATTATTCTCTATGGCAAGAGATTTGATACAATTTGAGTATGAAGATAAAAATATAGGCTTCACTAAACTAGAAAAAGTAAATTTAATTAGTCAGAATTCTAAAGAATTGAGAAATACATTAAACCGAGCAAAAGAAAAGTTAGTAGTTCAAGGCTCTTCAGATGAAGTCAATCGTATGGCCCTAGAGTCAAAGAAAGTGAAGATTTTCGTTTCAAATGAAAAGGAAAGAGAGAAAGATTTTATGCATTTTAGGAATTCAGGATTAAATCAGGTATTATGCAACTTAGCAAAGAAAAACAATATAGCGATAGCTTTCAATTTCAATGATCTCTTAAAAGCAAGTTCTTGGGAGCAACGTTCAGTAACCCTAGGAAGAATTATGCAGAATATCAGATTATGTAGGAAAGCAAAAGTTAAGATGATTTTCGCATCTTTTGCAAAAAAAGAGGAAGACATAAGGCCTTACAATATGCTCTTAAGTTTCACTAAAGTTCTAGGAATGAGCACAAAAGAATCAAAAGAAGCGTTCTTATAACAGCAATATTTTTAAACTCTAATAATTCTTTAATCAATAGGAAAAATGAGGTGCGCAATAATCTTTTTAGTTATTATTTTATTGGTTCCAATAGCTATTGCTGTAGACTCTTACGAGCCAGATAACTCAATTGCAAGTGCGCAATGGATTTTAACAAACGGCACAGCACAGCAGCACGATTTCAGCCCTGCATCAGACAATGATTTTGTAAAGTTCAATGTTACAAAAGGTTATTATTACAGAATCCAGACTTACAATTTAACAGAATTAGATATTACCGATACAATAATAACCTTGTATAATGCAACAGCAACTTTAGCAGAAAATGATGATATCATTTCAGGTGTCAATAGAACTTCAAGATTGGAATGGCAGGCAGTCTCAGATGATATTTTATATTTAAATATTTCTGAATTTTATAATGTTGCAAATGGAATATATCAGGTAGATGTTAAGCAGATTGGATTCTTGCAGCCATCATTGATTTCACCAGTAATAAACATTAATGCTACTTCAAATCAGTTTTTTAATATTACCGCAAGAATTAAATGCCTTTCGGGGGTCTGTGAAAATGTCAAATTTACATTAGATCCAAAAGTTAATTCCCCGAATATTGACAAGCGTATAAATAAGATATTGCAGTCAAACTCTTCAGTAAAAGTCATAGTTCTGCTAAAAGATAATCTGCCGTCAAATGATATTAAAGAAAGAAAAATTAATGTTAAATCTATGCAGGATAAAGCCTTAAAATCTTTGTCAAAAAATGATTTCAATTTAGAAAAACGATTTTCAGTCGTAAAAGGATTTGCAGGGGATCTTTCTCAGCAAGGATTAACTAAACTTCAAATTGATCCAAATGTAGAATCAATTATTTTGGATGAAGAGTTGCACATTTCTTTAGCCTCCTCAGTAGGGCAGATTGGTGCTAAACAAGTTTGGCCAGTCCAAGTCACAAATAACATAACTGGCAAGGATCAAACCGTCTGTGTTGTCGATACAGGTATAGATTATACACATTCCGCATTTGGGTCCTGCAATCAGGCCCAATTCCAGAATGGTACTTGCGGTAAGGTTATCTCGGGGTATGATTATGTTAATACAGATATAAATCCAATTGATGATCACAATCATGGAACGCACGTTGCAGGAATAGTTGCCTCGTCAAATAATACCTACAAAGGTGTCGCTCCTGACAGCATGCTTGTTGCTCTGAAAGCCTGTAATGCGGCAGGCAGCTGCTCCAGTTCCAATATGATTGCATCAGTGGATTGGTGCGTTGCCAATGCTTCAAAATTTAACATTTCAGTAATCACAATAAGTATAGGGGATGATGGAGATTATGGTTCTGCAGATTGCCCTCAGTGGATTGATAGCTCTTTCGCATTGGCTCATCAAGCAGGAATTTTTATTTCTGTTGCTACGGGCAATAATGGGTTTACTGACGGCATTTCTTATCCTGCTTGTTCGCCATATGCTGCTGCGGTTGGTGGGATTTCAGATGATGATTCAACTTATATTTATAATAGAGGATATCTTCTTGGTTTGGTTGCTCCAGCCCAAACTATAGTTTCTTCAGTTCGCGGAAATGCATTCAGTTCAATTTCCGGAACTTCTATGGCAACTCCTCATGCAGCGGGTTCAGCAGTTTTGCTTAGGCAGTATTATCTTGAGAAATTCAATATGAATTTATCTCCAGATTCCATTAAGCATAATCTTAGGAATTATGGTGTCAGTAAATACGACTCAGGTTCTTTAATTTCATATTCAAGAATTAATGTCTCTTCCTCTTTGCAGAGAAAAGGGGACGTTTCAAATGTCACAGGCGCAATACCTTTCTATACAATAAATCCTAATCCTAGCAACAGTTCATGTCTGCTTTCAATGCAGGAGAATGATGAATGCGATATAACCTGGACAGTAAATGCTTCAGGTACTCCTTCCGAAACCTATGAATTTTTTGTAATTTCAGAAACACCTTACAGATACAACATAAGCGATAAAATAAATGTAACAATATTTAACGATTCATCATCGCCTTTAATAACGCAGATAACCGCAGATCATGCAAACTTTTCCCGAAGGCAGAACATTCTTCTAAACTGCAGTTATTCAGATAATGTTTTAGTAAGCAATATTTCATTGTACTCAAATATTTCTGGAGAATATATTTTAAACAGCACAATTAATGTTAACCGTTCTTCAGGATCCTACATGTGGAATTTGACTGTTGATCAAGATGGATTTTATTTGTGGTCCTGTTCAGCGGTAGATTCCAGTAATCTATCTGCAATATCCTCAAATCATACATTCTTAGTGGATTCTTCTTCACCGGTATTTACTATGTTTGTTCCTTCAAATAATTCTCAAATAAATAATTCCTTGACCATCAGTTTTAATTATAGCCTAACAGATTTATCTTCAATTGCAAATTGTTCATTGTTCATAGATGGTGCAATTTCAGAAACCTCTTTATCTTCCTCTCAAATTAATCATACATTTTCAGCCTATGGCGCTTATCTATGGTCGATTAATTGTACAGATTTTTTAGGCTATTCATCTGCAACTTCACAATATAACCTTACCTTAATCGATACTCTTGCTCCAGTCATAACTTCAATCAGCACATCCAGTGCAGGAACTTCTACTGCGTTAGTAACTTTATCTGTAACAACAAACGAAGTAGCAACTTGCCGTGTTTCAACTTCAGATGTTGCATATTCAAGCATGCAGACAATGAATACTACGGGCTCAACATCCCATTCATATCAAAAAACTTATACCCCTGGTGCATCAGGTACGTATTATGTTAGATGTATCGATATATATGGTAATACAATGTCCTCTTCAAATTCAACAGATTATAATGCGGTATTAACTCCGACGTCTCCAGGCGGGGGCGGGGGTGGCGGCGGATCTTCGGAAACAAAAATCGCCGCTGAAACAGGTCTTTCTTATGTTTTTGAATCTCTTTCCCCTGGCACGTCATCTTCATTTTATGTGGGCATCCCTGAAAATTACGGGGGTGTGAGTGAGATTAGTATAAATCCAGTTGTCATAAAAGAAAATGCAGAAGTTATAATAAGCAAGACAATGTTTTCTCCTCCGTCATCTGTTTCGGCATTAGCAGAAGTATATAATTATCTGGAAATCAAGACAGTAAACCTTGGAAATGCAGATATCAAAACGGCGACAATAAAATTCCGTGTTACCAAACAATGGGTCATTGATAATGGTTACAATAAGAATAATATCAAGCTCTTCCATTTTACTGGTTCGTGGAATGCATTGGAAACCAAGCAGACTTCTCAAGATATTGTTTATCTTTTCTATGAGGCAGTCTCTCCAGGATTCAGTTATTTTGCAATCGCAAATCTAGAGCCAGAAAATTTAGTTCCTAAAGTTGATGAAAATTTAGTAGTGAATTATTCTGATTCTAAATTAACCTCAGAAATTCCTGCATCAGAAAGTTTATTCTGCTATAAATGCTTGATGATTTATTTAATTGCAGTATTATGTGTATTTGCCATAGTTGTTTTATGCGTTTACATATATGTTAATTTTACTTCGGGCATTTTCAATCGCAACAAAAACGATGATTTAGTAATCGATAAACCATTAAAAAAAGAATGAATTAAAAATATTTAAGGATAAGATTTTTCAATCATTTTCTCACAAACCCCGCAGGATTTTTTCTCAGGGCATTTTCCGTAAAGCACACCCTGAGGAACAGCAAATTTTCCAAGCTCTGGTGCAACTTCTTTTATTTTTTCAGCCATGGTTTTTGCAATTTTTCTTATTTCCCATTGTGCTTCAGTGCATGTTCTCTTGCCTATTGAATGTATTGCGTTCCATCCGTTCACATGTATCAAGTCATAAACTTTCAGCGAATGAGGGAGCACACCCAATGAATCTGAGTTGCTGAAATTATTCTTTACAAATTTTATAGATTCTTCAGTTAAATTCTTGTATGCCCTCAACCATTTAGATTTAGCTATGCTTGGCGGAATTACATATTCTTCTCTTTTCACTGCGTCATAAATAGATTGTACACTTTGGTCCCATGTTCTTTGCCTTGTTGCTTGGTGGAAAGTTGCTAAAGACATTCCGGTTATAAATGTGAAATGATAATGTTTCAAATTAGCCAATTCAGCTTCATCTCTTTCCATAATTGCTTTTCGTATTATTTCTGCAGGAAAATATATATCTGAATGATTTATCAAATTAGCCTTATCAATTTCTTCAAGGTCAATTATCGTCTCAATCCCTTTATTTTCCAATGAGAATAATTGTGGTGCAGGCATCCATGCTAGTACTTCATAATTATTTGCCCTTTCTTTCATTAATCTTGGCGCAATTCCTTTCGCAAGATTTATCATTTCTGAAACAGTTTCTCTTACTTCTTCAGGCATACCCTTCCTTTTGGACATATAGTCTAAATGCATAAGTTCTCTTGCATCCAATGCGGTTTGTATCGTTGTTTTAGTGTTCAATGGCAGAATGAATCTTGCATCTTCAGCAGGGACATTTTCTTTTTGCATTTTTTCATAAAGGTCAAACTGCATTCTCATTAATACTTGAGCTAAACTTTCTTCCAAACTTACAGGCAGATGAAACCCTCTTTCGGCTGTCGCTCTTCTCAACGACTGCTGCAGATGCGAAGCATATTGCGGTGCGCACAGAAATAATGTTGACATTCTTGTTATATTATCCATTGAGAACAAGAAATATGATTGGTCCAAAACTGCCCCATGTCCTCTTCCAGAAGTTTCTTCAAATATTTTTTCTTTTCTTTTTTCATAGTTTCCGTTTTCTGCTATTTCTTTATCATGTATATCTTTTGAGGACAGCTCACTGAAGCATCCTCTTGCTCCGCACGAAGCGGGGTCTTCTGCATCCCATTTATTAGCAGGATTTTGCAGCCATGATTCAAGATATACCCTCTTTTTGTTTTCCATTTTCCTACTCTATTTAATTATCTCTTTTTAAATTCTGTTGGGAATAAATTTATATATTCAAAAGAGTATTATAAACAAAATGGAATTGATAATTTCAGCATTATGCGGTTTAATCGGTGGCTTGACAAGAGCCTGTGTTGGTTTATTAAAGTTCTATTCAAAGAACAAGAAAGGCAAGATAGATATTAGAAGGATATTATTCACTTCTCTGACTTCAGGAATTATTGGTACTTTTACAGGTTTATTAGTAAGTGCCGATTTCAGGATTTCTTTGTTGGCAGGTTACGCAGGGACAGATCTAATAGAGGGATTATACAAAGCCGGTTTTAAGAAAGATTTGAAGCTTTGATTCTCATCATAAAACCGTTAAATTTAAAAAGAAAACCTCTTTCTTTACTAAGGTAAGAGAGAGAAGAAGGAGAAAGCTTTTTTCTCGGTTGAAATAAGATGTTGAAACCGATTTTACCTTCATCAAAAGAAGGAAAGAGATATATTATGTACGAATCAAGAGAAAACATATCAGATAGTTACCTGAAGGATGCCATTAAGTCATTTATTGGTGAATTGGGCTTTGCTAGAGCGGGAATTAGGCTTATGAGCAATAATATTATTCAGGTTAACAGCAATTATGTTGATGAGGTTATCTCTGCTTTGGCATTGACCAAAGACATAAAAACTAAAAGAACATCCGGTATGATTAACAAGCTAAAAAAGGAGGCGAATTGAATATGCAGCAGCAAGCACAGCATCAGATGATGGGATATGACAGGACAAGCGCAATGTTTAGTCCTGATGGTAGGTTATTGCAGGTGGAATATGCAAAAAAGACAGTTAAAAGAGGTACCGTTGGAATAGGTATCGTTTACAAGGACGGAGTTCTATTCGTAGCAGACAAATGGATAAATGATAAACTTATAGTCAACTCAAGTGTTGAAAAAATCTTTGAGATTGATGAGCACATAGGCGCAACAGCAGTAGGTTTTGTTATGGACGGAAGAATCCTGATAGAAAAAGCGCAATTGTTAGCTCAGCAGCACAGGGTAACTTACGACGCACCTTTGGATGTTTTAACTTTAACTAAAGAAATCTGCAACATGAAGCAGTTTTATACTCAATATGGTGGTGCAAGGCCTTTCGGAGTTTCGTTATTGATAGGCGCAGTGAACCAAGAACCGGAATTGTATGTTACAGACCCGGCGGGAATATTTTTCAAATACAAAGCAACTGCAGTAGGTGAAAATGAAACAGAAATAAAAGAAGTCTTGGAAAAGGAATACAAAGAAAGCATGAGTAGAGAACAAGCATTAGCATTGGCAATAAAAGCATTGAAAGCAGTTCTGACAAAAGACTTTGATATTAACAGGATAGACGCAGCTTCCATAGATATGGAAAACAAGAAATTTACAAGAATAGAAAGAAACATAATCAACAAGGTAAAGTAAAATGGTAAGCGTAGATGAAGCAGTGATTGCAAAGCTTAAGTTAAAAGAAGGCACAAAGATCCAGCGCCATGTAGGCATGGAATTTGAAATTTTAGTGGATTGCGAAAAAGCCATGGAATTTAAGCAGGGCAGGAAAGTTGACATCAATGATGTTTTGGCTGTAACAGACATTTTCACGAATGTCAAACAGGGAGACAAGGCTCCAGATAATGTCTTGAAAGAGATTTTCGGCACAGCAGATTCTAATAAAATTGCCGCCATAATTTTAAGAGATGGTAGCATTCAGCTTACAACAGACTACAAGTCAAAAATAAGAGAAGAAAAAAAGAAAAAGATCATTGCGTTAATAGCAAAAGAAGGTATTGACCCAAGGACAAAAGCGCCATTGCCGCCAAAAAGAATAGAGTTGGCAATGCAGCAGGTTAAAGTCAATATCGATGAGTTCAAAAAGCCTGAAGAACAGATAGCAGGCATAGTTGACCAGCTTAGACCGATTTTACCGATAAGTTTTGAAAAGAAAACATTATCCATTAGTATCCCTGCCAAGTTTGGTTCCCAGGCTTACGGCATACTGAAAAGATTTGGGGGCATAAAAAAGGAAGACTGGTTAGCCAATGGATCTTTATCTGCAACGTTGGAAGTTTCAGCAGGTTCTCAAGAAGAACTTTTTGATGAGCTGAATAAATTGACTCATGGTGATGTGTTGATAAAAGAAATGTAATTAGGAGGAATTTAAAATGTCTAAATTATTAATAGAAGACAAGGAAGTAGTAATCCCCGGTCAAATATTGGCCGAAGGAATGGACTATCTGCCTAGCAATGGTGCCATTCGTGAGGGAGACAACATAATCTCTACTTCAATGGGAGTCGTTTCTCTTAGCGGAAGATTAATAAAAATTATACCGCTCACGAAACGTTATGTCCCGCAAATTGGAGATGTAGTTGTTGGATTTGTCAAGGATTTGACTTATTCAAGTTGGTTTATTGATATTGGTTATTCAAATGATGCAGTACTTTCAATGAAAGATGCCACTTCAGATTTTATTGAGCGTGGCGCTGATTTGACGCAGTACTTTTCGCATGGCGATTATATGGTCGCAAAGATAGCCAATGTTACAAAGACAAAAGCTGTGGATATTACAATGCGTGAGCCAGGTTTGAAAAAACTTTATGGCGGCAAGATCATTGAAGTTAATCCCGCTCGTGTTCCAAGAATTATTGGAAAGCAGGGTAGCATGATCAAAATTATAAAAGACAGCACTGGCTGCATGATTACCGTCGGTCAGAATGGAATCATCTGGTTAAAAGGCCCAGACTTGAAAAATGAGCTCATTGCAACTGAAGCGATAATGCGCATCAATGAATGTTCTTATACTCAGGGGCTTACAGAGCAGACAGAAGCATTTTTGAAAGAGAGAACAGGAGGTAAGCAACATGGCGTACACCAAGAGGCTTGATGGAAGAAAGTTAGATGAGCTTCGTAAAGTCGAAGCTAAGGTAGGCGTAATAAAGACTGCCGCTGGTTCAGCAATGTTCCGAATGGGTAACACAATTGCTTACGCAGCAGTTAGAGGTCCAAGGGAAGTTTTTCCAAGATCTATGGCAAAGCCAGATACTGCTGTTCTAAGATGCTATTATGATATGATGGCATTTTCTGGTGCAGGAGAAAGAGTACGTCCAGGACCAAGCAGGCGTTCAAAAGAAATTTCGATGGTCACTGCAAAAGCATTGGAGCCGGTTTTAGATTTGACTGAGTTTCCAAAATCAGGTATAGATGTTTTTATTGAGCTCATTCAGACTGATGCAGGAACAAGATGCGCAGGAATTTGCGCAGCTGCTTTAGCTTTGGCCGATGCAGGATTCAGCATGAAAGATATGGTCTGTGCTGTTGCAATGGGCGTCATCGACGGAACTGTCGTTGCTGATTTGGACAAGGCAGAAGAGGATTATGACAAAGGACCAGTAGCAGATTTAGCTATGGCTATGCTTCCTCGTTCTGGTGAAGTTACATTGATGCAGATGGATGGTGAAGCATCTCAAGAGCACATTATTGAAGCTGTTGAATTGATGAAGAAATCCATCAAGAAGATTTACGAAGTCCAGAAGAAAGCTTTGCTGGAGAAATATGGGGGCGTTAAAGATGAATAAAATTATGAAAGACTACATTTTGGGCCTGCTTAGCAAAGGCGAGCGTATGGATGGACGTAAGCTTGACGAGTTCAGAAAACCGATAAAGATTGAGTATGGTATTTCAACAAAATCTTCGGAAGGTTCAGCCATTGTTCATATTGGTGAAACAATGGTTATTGCTGGTGTTAAAATGGCAATAGGCAAACCCTATGAAGATACACCTGATGAAGGAAGTTTAACTGTGAACGTTGAATTGAGTCCAATGGCTTCTGAGTCATTTGAACCAGGACCACCAAACGATTATTCAATTGAGTTGGCCCGCGTCACAGACAGAGTTGTTCGTGAGTCCGGCATGATTGATGTCAATAAGCTTTGCATAAAGGAAGGCGAAAAAATATGGATGGTAAATGTAGACATCTATCCTATGAACGATGCAGGAAACTTATTTGATGCATGCGCTTTAGCCGCTTTGGCGGCAATAAAAGACGCTAAAATGCCTAAAATCGAGAATGACAAGGTTAATTACCATGAAAAAACAAGCAAAGGATTGCCTTTGAAGAAGACGCCAATTTCCGTAACCGTTATAAAGATAGGCAAGCATCTGCTCGTAGATCCTTTAGTTGAAGAGTTCAATGCTCTCGACGCTAGGCTTACAATAGGCATAGATGAAGCAAACAATCCCTGCGCAATACAGAAGGGGGGAGATGCTCCATTAAGTGCCTCAGACATCGATAAGATGATAACCCTGGCAAAAGAAAAGGTCAAAGAACTCAGGAAGGTGCTTTAATATGACTGAACAGCGTTTGACAAAGTATGAGAAGGCAAGGATAATCGGTGCAAGAGCATTGCAGATTGCAATGGGTGCTCCGATACTTGTTAAGATGACAAAGAAAAGCTATGAGGAGCTTGGCTACAATCCTATTAATATTGCCAAGTTAGAGCTTGAGAAAAACGTCATCCCTATAACAATAGTCAGACCATTGCCTTTAAAGACTGAGCTTTAAATTTATTTTTTAGTAATCTTTTTATATTACTTCTTATTTTTTAATGTTCCATGACAAATATAAGTTCAATTGTGGATGTAATAGCCTCAGATCGAAATCTGGTTCAAGAGTTATTTGAATCAATACCCTTAATAGTTGAATTCTGCAAGAAGCATGATGTAATGATTGAAGGTATTGGTATTCAAACAGAAGAAGCTAAAATCGGACTTGCTTTCTACTTCAATGACAATCTAGGTCATTATACAAAAGATGGGCTTTTGAACTCTGTTGTTGGAGAAATAATTGATATTGAAGCTATATATAAAACAAAATTTTAGAATATTAAACTCTCTTCATTATCCATTCGGCAGCCTCGTATAAATTTCTTGCGGTAATATTTCCAGGCTCCATATAATATTTGCATTTAATTTTAGGATTAATCAGTATTCCTATTCCGCCTGCGTTTATTCCAGTCATTACATCGCTTTCTCTGTCTCCAATGAAAAATATCTTCGAGAAGTCTTTCAATTCTAAACCCCATTCTTCTGCGGCTTTTTCAAGCATCCCTATTTCTGGCTTCCTGAGCCTTAGCCGGGAATCAGATTTGGATAAAACATAATTATTTTCCAAATTAATCCCATGTTCTATCGCATAATCTATTGAAACATATGGGCAGTATTGCCAACTGTTTACAACCACCCCATTGGACTGCAATATTTTATCTAAACTTTCATGCACCTCTTTGACATTATTTTCGCTGTAATCCCCATATGCAACCCATGATTGATTTGTTCCCACCATTAATTTTATTCTTTTGTCGGTATTGAACCATCTCAATCCATTTATAGCATTATCAAGAAATTCAATCTGTTCGTGCCAATTTTTTTCTTTTCCCAAAGGGCCCACATCTTTTATAATCGTTCCATCCCTGTCCAGCCCAATTAATATTTTTTCCACGTATTAAATTCTTCAGTATAAATATATAAATTTTTCCAAACAAAAAGCTTTAAATACAACTTCTTTCAATTTAATCTTTTCAAGGAAGGTGTTTAAAAAATGGTGAGGAAAACAATAGTATTCTTATTGATGGGCATACTAATAGTTTCAGGTTGTTATCTCGGAAATAAATTAACTGCAATGGTAGTTTCCGATGAAAATAATGAAACATCTGATAAACTAAATGAAGAATCTTTTGATCCATGCCAGATTGTTGGTTTGAATTGGTATATGGATGATAAGGTTATTACTGGTGGTTCAACGAAAATTAAAGTTCTTGGCCAGTGTTCAGGGCTTAAGATTGTTGCGCTGAATATTGATACAGGTGAAGAGCTTGTTTCAGATTCATTTGGCTTATCTGGATATTTCATATATTATCCGCAGATTTACAACAAGGGAAGATATATTTTAAGGGCAATGCAGAAAGGAAATATTAAATTTCAAAACAATGAGACCTTGTGGGTAAAAGGTGATTGCCAGTTAAAATCTGAAAACATAGTTGTAAAAGACAAGGAATATTTCAAGGCAAATGCAGGCTATTGGACTAAAAATAAAGAATTTGTGCAATTCTATGCCCCCACAAATGGTTTATGTGAAGGATGGAAGGCAAAAATTACATTTGAAAACAAGAATAACGGCATCCAATACGAACCAAAGGAATATTATTTGAACGGCAACTTTGTCATATTCAATGAGACTGCAGAGACTGCGTGCTTAAAGAATTCAAAAGATTGTTATTCAAAATATCTGGTCACAATTGAGCTTACTCCGGAAGACACAGCAACTACATTTCTCTATGTCATTCCGACTAGATGCTGCATTGAAAATTTCACGGCTAAAAGGTTTGACACACAAAATGGATTCCCTATAGATATGTTTTTTGCCCCAGAAGATTGCGAAGGCATTAATATAACATTGGAATTTTATCCTCTGACCCCAAAATCAGACTATAAAATAAATCCATATGATGATGTTAAATTTGTGCCAAAAAGCAACAGCTTCACAATTGATGCAAAATGTTTAATGGATGCTTGGGGTAATTGCGCAGATAAATCGCAATATAGAATTACTCCGAGATTGTATGGCGAGCCATTGGGTGAACCAATTGTTGTGACAGTAAGGGCAAATTAAATTTTTTCTTTTATTTTTTCTGTAAATTTTGAGAAATCTCTTTTTGCAATATTGCCTCCGCATGCAGCGATATGTCCCCCGCCATAGCCTTCAACATCTTCCAAGGCATTCTTTATTAGCTTTGGCAGATTATGGTCATGCGATCTCATGCTTATAATAACCCTGTCGCCTTTAATTCTGCCAACCAGTATTAATCTACCTGGAAATCTATGCATTAATTCGTTAGACAATTCTCCTGTGAAGCTGTACTTAGTTGAAGCATAAGTATAAATAATATATTTTCCATCTTCTGCAGAGCCTATTGCTTCTTGTAAAAAATTATTATAAACAGTAAGCAGTTTGTTACATTTTTTGTTAACAAATTTTGCTCTGGGTGTTTCATTTCTTAAAAGTTCATAAGGTGATTCAATCTTTCTAAGAACATTTGTGTATTTTATCGCATCACTGGTCATGCCCATTATTGCAAAATTAAAAACCCTGACTAATTTTCCTATTTCTGTGCCAAACATTGCATGCCCAGGATCCTTTACGTTTCCAGGCATCAGGTCTGGATACTCTTTAAGAAACTCTTTGGTGATATCTTTTGGTAGATTCCAGTCCGCCAAGGTGCCTAAAAAGCCAAGCCAAAGATTATTTTCAGTTATTTTATAACATAAATATGATGTTGGTTTATTATCGTCTTTTTTTCTTAATTGCGGATTGTAGTATTTGACATACTCCCTCTTTACGGGCGGATGATGATCTATCCATAGTATGGGTACGTTTGCTTCATCAATAAAATCTTGATCAATAAGCGGTTTGTCTAAAACGATTATCAAATCAGGAGAATTTTCTCTTACTTTGTACATAAAGTCTTTTGTAAGCATAGGCGAAGATTTCAGAGGAAGCCCCTTGCCACGATCTAAATATTTACTCATGAGCAAATAGCTGCATACTCCGTCTGTATCGTCATCATAGAATATCAATGGCCTTTCACTCTTTGCCAAAATCTTTCTTATCTCTGCGATGTCTTTCTTGCTTATCATTGAGCATCCGGTCTCTTACCGTAAAGATTTTCACCACTGTCTTTATCAGAAATTATTTTGTAGGATTTATCATAGTTTCTTTGCGCTGGAGGAACATTTCTTTTAAGACCAAGCTCAATCATCGCTTTATTTTTGCTCTGCATAATCCATATGATTGCAGAAGCGCCTATTACTAAGAATATTATTATAATCACAACCGTTCGCACTAATGGAAATTTGTCCTCTTGTGGCACGCATTGTCCGCTCATGCAAACTTCATCAGAGGTGCATACTACATCTTCATCGCAATTAAAGCAGTTCTCGCCTTCGTCTATTTGGCCATTGCCGCAGGTTTTTATTTCATAGTCATCAATTATTTCAACTGTTGCTCCAGCGGTCAGACTTGTGTTTACATCCATAGATGAATTATCGTAATCCTCTACAATTAGATTCCAACTGAAGGATGCGGATCCAAGAGTGTTGCTTACAGTTACAAGGACAGTATAATTTCCCTTGTCGCCAATCTCTGTTACAATGTTCTTTGTTGGGCCAGTTTCACTTGCAGTATCCCCATTATAACTCCAGGTATAGCTTAAGCCCATTCCTGTAGCAGTTATTTGGAACAATTGTGATCCTCCCTCAGTTATAGAAACAATTTGGGATGGAGAGTAAAATATTATTACAGGTGTGCCTTGAACAGCCGTATTATTTGCAGAGATAACAAGTGTGATATTATTACTATTAGCGGAGCTTTCTGTATCATTAGCATAAAACGTTATATATCTTGTGCCGGAAAATCCGCTTTGTGAGGATAATGTTGCATTGCCTGAAGATATGCTGATAGTTACATTATTCACAGCTGAATGATAAAATGATAATGTCTCATTGTCTGCATCAATAAAATAATTATAGAGATTGATAATTATGCTTTGCCCATAAGCCCAATTTTTTCCAGGTATGCTCCCCGAAAAAGTTACGGGGTCATTAACTGCGTCGACATTTAGTCGAACCATGTTACTTGTACTTGTTAGTCCGCCGTTAGATGCAGTAAAAACAACATCTTCTATTCCTGACCAGTTTGCTTGCGGTGTTAAGGTAACCAAAGCATTAGCTATCGAAATAGCTACCTTAGAGTTTCCAGAAACAGAATAAGTAAGACTATCTCCGCTGAAATATTGCGATAGGTTGATTATGTTTGGGTACCTTATATCTTCACTCATGTTTAGATTCGGGATAACCCCTGAGAAAGATGGAGCGTTATTAATGTTTATTTCGAAAGTTCTGTTTACAATGGCATATTCGCTTATTGCATCGTTTGCTCCAAGGCAGTTCCATGAATACCACCCATTAGCTAGATTGTTTATAATAAAAACTGCTGTCGCATCTTTTGCAGCATTTTGCGTGCTTGCAGGTGCCCATGAACCAGACATGTTTGTGTAGATAGTTATATTCGTATTTGGGTTAAGGTTAGATGTGCAGGTGAAAGTTACATTTCTTGTATCGGTGTATATTGTTGCATCGGGGGGATTTGTCAGAGTAGATACGGCATTCGCATTTTCAACAATGTATAAGCTCGCAGCAGCTATCATAAATAAAAATACAACTAGATATAAACCCCTTTTAAACATTCTTAAAAATATTAACGGAACGGGCATTTAAATATTTTTTGGAATTTATTCCAAAAGAAATATGGCTTTAGATAGGTTTAATTATATCGGGACAAAAGTTATATTGCCATTACAATGCGGTTTTATAAAGAGATAATTATTTAAATCTGCGCTTTCTTATTAAAATACAATGTCTCATGAAGATATTATTTCAAAATTGCACCCTTTAGAACGCAAGGTTTTGCCCTTGCTTGAGCAGGGCATTTCTTTTGACACTCTTTTAGCCAAAGCCACGTCTATGAAAGAAATTGAGCTTATGCGCGCATTGCAGTGGCTTGAAAATAAGAAAGTTATTGATTTAAAGGTGGATATCAAAGAGGTTGTTGATTTGGATGAGAATGGTAAGAACTACCTTGCAGAAGGATTGCCTGAAAGAAGATTACTATCACAAGTTAAAAAGAATACAAAAGTCGCAGATATTGATATAACTAAAGATGAACTCTCAGCAGCATTGGGCATATTAAGAAAAAAAGCGGCAATTACGATAGAAAAGAAGAGTGAAGGCTTATTCTTGTCAATAACTCCGGCTGGAGAAAAATCCCTGCAAAAGGAGTCTTTGGAAGAGTCTTTCTTAAAGAAACTCCCTATAGAATTAAAAGATTTGAAAGATGAAGATAAGTTTGCTTTGGAGAGTTTAAAGCAAAGAAAAAGAATAATCAAGACAGACATAAGAAAGATAAGAACAATTTTTCTTACTTCAGTAGGAAAAGAAATAATTTTAAAAGATTTGAAAAAGGTCTCTTCTTCTATAGACCGGTTGGATCCTGCAATGCTTCAAACTTCGTCCTGGAAAAATAAATCATTTCGAAAATTTGATGTTTCCATTAATGTTCCAAAAATCATAGCTGGAAGAAGACAGCCTTATTTGGAATTCTTGAATGATATAAAACGGAAATTAGTCGGTTTAGGATTTAAAGAGATGACTGGTCCGTTGATAGAGTCTGAATTTTATAATTTTGATGTTTTATTTCAGCCTCAGAATCACCCCGCAAGAACTTGGACAGATACATATCATTTGAAATATCCGACTCACGGAATTCTGCCAGATAAGAAAATTGTGAATGCAGTAAAATCTGCCCACGAAAATGGAGGTAGTACAGGTTCGACTGGATGGCATTACAATTGGAATCCGGAAATCGCGAAGCAGTTAATGCCTCGTGCTCATGGAACAGCATTGTCAGGGCGACAAATGGCTAAGGGAATCAAAATTCCTGCAAAATATTTTGGAATAGCAAGATGTTACAGACCAGATGTTTTAGATGCAACGCATTTAATTGAATTCAATCAGATGGAAGGTTTTGTTGCTGATGACACAATCAATTTCAAGACTTTATTAGGTATGTTAAAACAGTTTGCCATTGAGATTGCAGGCGCAACAGAAGTTCGTTTTTATCCGGATTATTATCCATTTACAGAGCCTTCCGTTCAGATTTCAGCCAAGCACCCTAAATTAGGTTGGATTGAATTAGGTGGTGCGGGAATTTTCAGACCCGAACTTACAGAAGCTTTAGGTATCAAAGTTCCAGTTATGGCCTGGGGTTTAGGTATAGATAGATTGGCAATGTTTAAGTTAGGAATTAATGATATTCGTTACTTGTTTAGTTCAGATTTGAAATGGTTGAGAGAGGTGAAATTAGTATAAAATGCCCAAGCTAGATATTTCGTACAAGGACTTGAAGCAACTTTTTGGCAGAGATATATCAATCAGGGAATTAGAAGAAGAAAGTCTATTGTTCATTAAAGGTGAATTCGATGGTATTGATAATGACACATTAAAGGTGGATTGCAAAGAGACTAATCGTCCGGATCTTTGGTCAACAGAGGGTATTGCTCGTCAGCTTAAAGGAAATCATGGAATTGAAAAAGGCATCCCCCAATTTAAATTGAAACCTTCAGGCATAAAAGTTAAAGTTGAAAAAGGCATGGAGAAAATAAGACCTTACATTGTTGCAGCAGTAGCTAGAGATATTAAGATTACAGAAGATTTATTGATTCAGATGATTCAGCTTCAAGAAAAAGTCTGCTTAACTTACGGAAGAAAAAGAAGAGAAGCCGCAATAGGCATCTATGATTTAGATAAATTATCTCCTCCAATATTTTATAAGGCTGTTGCTCCAGACGGAATAAAATTCATTCCTTTGGAATCAGATAAATTAATGACTCCCCGCGAGATATTGCAGAGGCATCCAAAAGGCATCGAATATTCGCATCTATTGGAATCATTCCAGAAGTATCCAATAGTTATGGATTCTAAAAATGAAGTTGCATCCATGCCTCCAGTGATAAACTCAGATTATACGGGCAAAGTTACTGACAAGACCAAAAATCTATTTATTGAAGTTACTGGTTTGGATAAAGGGGTAGTTATGACTGCATTAAATGTTGTTGTTGCAGCTTTGTCTGATCGTGGCGCAAAGCTTGAATCCGTTGAGATCGATTATCCTGATGCTAGAGTTATATCTCCAAACTTCACGCCGAAGAAAGCTAAAATTTCTATAAGTTATATAAATAAGATTTCTGGATTAAATCTTAAAAATTCAGAAATAAAAATCTTGTTGGAGAAAGCTCGTTACAATGTCAAAATAACAAACAATATTGTGGAATTAGAGTACCCTTCTTATAGACAGGATATTATGCATCCAGTGGACATTGTAGAAGATATAATAATCGCGTATGGCTACAATTCTATTGAACCTATAATTCCTGAAATTTCCACAGTGGGCGATTTGGATGAATTTGAAGTTTTTGCAGAAAAAGTTAGAAATTTGCTTCCAGGTGTTGGCGCTCAGGAATTATTGAACTTTACTTTAACAAATAAGGACATGCTTTTCAAAAAGATGAATCTAGAAGAATCAGAAATAGTTGAAATTGCAAATCCCGTTTCTGCGCTTTGGTCTTCATTAAGAAATTGGAATATCCCTTCACTTTTAGAATTCTTTACGAAGAATGTTTCTCAGGAATATCCTCAGCAGATTTACGAAGTCGGAGATTCTGTTATAATAGACCAGAAAGCCGAGACTCACACAAAGACAATAAAAAGGTTGGCTTGGGCTGAGATAAATGCCGACACAAATTATACCAAAGCAAGGCAAGTTCTAGATTATGTTTTAAGATCCTTGGGCATTTCAGATTATACTGTTGAAGATGCAGAGCACAATTCTTTCATTTCTGGCCGTGTAGGCTGTGTTTTAATTAAAGGTAGAAAAGTTGCTTACATTGGCGAGATTCATCCTCAAGTTCTTGATAACTTCAATTTGAAGATGCCTGTTTCTGCTTTCGAATTGAATTTGACTGATTTATATGAGATTCTAGAGTAAATATTTTTTAGTATTTCCAAAACCTTTTTATATCCTCAAAATTATTTTAAATTATATGGATTATGATTTGGAATTAAGCAAAGCAGCATCAGAGATAAAGAAAGCCAAGGCAAAGAAGGTTTTAATCCAGTTACCAGATGGTTTAAAACCAAAAGCCTTAGAAATAGTAGATTATCTTAGAGCTAATACTAAAGCAGAAATCTATATATGGGAAGGTTCCTGCTTCGGTGCCTGTGATATTCCAAATGTAAAGGGCATAGACTTATTGATTCAATGGGGTCATTCCAAGTTCAAAAAGATGTAATTTACCCAAATCTTTATAAAATAATCCCAACCTACAAAATCTCAGGAGGCAAAAAACATGGCAAAAGAAGAACAGATTGGATTTCACAAAGGTGCTTTGGCTACTCTGGCAAAAGAGCGCGAAGAGTTTATAAAAATCGTTCAGGTTGTTGAGCAGATTATGCAGATGCATGTCAAGGCTTTGAAGGATTTAGGCGTTGATCTAGAAGCAGAAGCTAAGAAGATTCAGGAGCAGATGTCCAAGAACAAAGGATCAAAGAACCCAAATGATGATATCGCTGACAAGCTAAAACTTTAATAATTTATATTTTTTTCTATAAATTCTGACATGATTCTATAGAACATTTCTATGCTATCTATATATACATATTCATCGTCCGCATGAATATTTTCCCCAACAGGGCCGAATATTACAGCAGGAACTCCCTTTGCAGAAAAATATCTTAGATCTGTAGATCCAAACTCTTTATTTAATTCGCATTTCTTCCCAGTGTGTTTTTCAATTAACTCTTTTAATTTTGAAATATATTCACTTTTCAGTTCTTTGAGCATGGGCTCAGCTTCTATAATTTCCACTTCAATATCTTTTATATTTTTTATTTTCTCAATTATTTCATCAGCAGTGGTTTTCTCAGTATACCTTATATCTAGAATCATCTCTGCCTTATCTGGTACTTTATTTGGCGCATCTCCTCCAGAAATCTTGCCTAAATTTATTGTTTCTTTCCATCCGTCTTTTTCGCTTGCCTTGGGGAACATCTTCTTTATTATTTCATATTTTTCAACCAATTTCTCTATCGCATTCTCTCCTAACCAAGGCCTGGAGCCATGGCTTGATTTCCCCTTAGTTTTTATTTTCAGCCATACTATTCCCTTATGTGAAACAGTAAGATTTAGTTGCTTAAAATCATCTGTATAGTTGGGTTCAAAAGCTATTGCAAATTTAGCGGTAAACCCTTTATTAACTAAATAACCTGCGCCATCAGATCCACCTGTTTCTTCATCTGAAGTCATCATGAGACCAATATCTGGTTTCTTATCTTTGAAATGCTTCATCAAAACCATCATTGCAGCTATTCCGACTTTCATGTCTGAAGCGCCTCTGCCGTAGAGTTTATTTCCATTTACTTTAGGTTTGAATTGTTCAGGTTCGCCAGGAACGACATCTATATGCCCGCTGAAAATAATTTCTGGATTTTTTGTATTTCTATATGTTATGAATAGTGAAAAGTTTCCATTTTGCTGCATTTCTTTTACCACAAAATCTTTAGAAGAGAAATATTCCTTTATGAACTCTAAGCAGTCTCTTATTTTTTCAGGTTTGTCTTTGATAGTTTCAAATTCAATTAATTTCTTTGTTAACTCAATGATTTCTTGCATTGAACTTTATTATATTAATTTTATTCTTATATCTTTCGATTATAATCCAAGAAAGTTAAAAATTTCTGCTTTCTTTTCAGGATTCAATGAAACATGCTATTCATGAGTTTTCTTTGTTCTCGTAAGAAAATTTAATTTAAAAAGTTCTTCAATAGCAGCTTTGACAATTTTTGTTCCTCTAAGATGCATTGGCAATCTCTTGACAAGATTTTTTTCTTCAGTATGCGATGCGCCCCATTTAGGGGATTTTCATCATTTTTAACAATATCTTCTTCTGAATTTCATACTTTAGCATTAATATTCTTGAAGATAAGCTATTTTTAAGGATTATTATTTTGGAATATCAATATACCAAAATAGAAAGTTATATAAATCAGTATATTGTTAAGACATTTATGGACTCAATATTTGTAGAAGCATTAGGAAACTCCCCGACAATAAGAGTTTTAGACTTTTTAATAGAGGGTCGAGGTTTGGATTACTCACTGACAGATATAGCTGAAAACTCAAATATTGGTTGGACGACTCTGCACCGCATTTGGGATAGCTTATTATCAGCAGGTTTTGTTATTCCAACCAGGGAGATCGGCAGAGCTAAATTATTTAAATTAAACGTTCAAAATAAGTCTGTTAAATTGATAATAAAAGTTCATGACAGTTTAGTTAAAGAAACAAATGAAAAATATCTCAACGAGCAGTCTGAAAAAGCAGTTGTGAGGAGCTGATCTCATGCAAATCCTATCAATTAAAGTAAAGCCGAACGCAAGGAAAACAGAAATCAAAGAAATAAAAGAAAACGTTTATCACATCAACATAAAAGCACCTGCAGAAGACAACAAAGCAAATTTAGAATTAATTAAATTCTTAAGCAAGCATTTTAAAAAAGAAGTTAAAATAATTTCCGGTTTTACTTCAAAGAACAAATTAATTAAGCTTTTACCTTGAAGCCAAAAACAGGTTCGCATTTCTCCGATATTATTGCACCATTAGAAGCATCAATTTTAAAGTTCAAAACATTGAAATTAACAGTTAAATAAGTCACGTTCCAAACTTCATGATTGTCCATATTTTGTAATATGATTATAATTTTTGAAGGATTATCCCCTCTGTATTTTTCATCCCTGACTTTTTTTATTATTTCAAATGTTTCTTCTAGATTTAATTTCACTTTTCCAAGTTCAAGTTCATCGATTTTACTCTCTTTCTCCTGGAAAACTTCTTGTGCTGCAGTCATCTCAAATTTACCATTTTTCAGAATAAAAGAAGTTATTTTATTATCCTTTGTATCAAAGAAATCCAGCTGCCATTCAGAAAATTCCTTGCCCTCCATAACAGTGAAAGCGGAGCAGAGATAGATTTCAGGTTTTTCTTTCTTTAACGAATTAAACTCTTTAGTTTTCAAAAGTGCAGAATAGTTCTTTTTGAGCTTTTCAAACATTCTCTTCTTCCTCAGGTTTCATGAAAGGAAAGGCTATAGTGTCTCTTATTGAGTGGCTATCGGTTAAAAGCATTACTAATCTATCTACACCCATACCAAGCCCGGCGCAAGGCGGAAAGCCGTATTCCATCGCAGTTAAGAAGTCCTTGTCCATTGGATGCGCTTCTTTATCGCCTTTTTCTTTTTTCTTTTGTTGTTCTTCGAATCTTTTTCTTTGCTCAATGGGATCATTTAATTCAGAGTAGGCGTTAGATAATTCCATTCCTGCGACGAAGACTTCAAATCTCTCGACATGCTCAGGTTTTCCTCTTTTTTCTTTAGTCAAGGGTGAAATTCCCTTTGGATGATCGGTAATAAAAGTAGGCTGCACTAAATTATGTTCGCAGAATTTTTCAAACAACGCATTTATCATTTCATCTCTAGTTCCAATCTCAAGCTCAAATTCTTTTATCTTTTTCTTTAATTCAGCGTCGCTTAATTTCTCAATATCAAGCTTTCCGTATTTTTTTATCGCCTGAATCATTGTCATTCTTGCCCAAGGTGCTTTAAAATCAAGTTCATGCTCTCCATATTTAACTTTAGTTTTTCCATGAACTTTAAAGCATATCCCTTCAATCATTTTCTCGAAAAATTTCATCATCCATTCATAATCTTCAAAAGCTATGTAAAATTCAAGCATTTCAAATTCAGGATTATGTGACCTGTCAAAATCTTCATTTCTGAAGTTCTTAGCTATGGTAAATACTCTGCCCATTCCACCGACAATGAATCTTTTAAGATAAAGTTCCGGAGATATTGCTAAAAATAAATCAATATTAAGTGCATTCATATGCGTGACAAAAGGTTCAGCTTCTGCTCCGCCATAAACTGTCTGCAGTATTGGTGTGGAAACTTCTATAAACCCATATTGCATCAGCTGGTTTCTTATTTCATTTACAATGATAGATTTCTGTACAAAAACTTTCCTCACTTCAGGATTCATTATCATATCCAAATATCGCTGCCTATATTTCTTTTCAGTGTCTTTCAATCCGTGCCATTTCTCCGGCAACGGTCTTAATGATTTAGATAGTAATTCAAATCCTTCAGTATGCACAGTGATTTCGCCCATTTTTGTTCTGAAGACAAATCCTTCAATGCCTATCCAGTCGCCAATATCAATCTTTCCGAAGATTTCATATTTAGCCTTGCCGATATCATCCTCTTTTATATAAACTTGGATTTGTCCTGAAGCATCTTCAACCTGGAAAAATGTAACCTTGCCCATCGTTCTCAGAGCCATTACTCTTCCGGCAATCTTGGCTTTTTTCCCCTTATCACCTTGTTTCAAATCTTTATTATCTTCTTTTAATTTTGCAGCATAATCTTTGACCTCATAGCTGTATTGGTAGGGATTAATTTTCTTGCCTTCAAAGAATTTCAGTTTTTCCTTCCTGATTGTTATTAACTCGTTCTCGTCTTCCATCTTATTTTATCTCTTTTTTCTCAACTTCTTCTTTTAGATTTAATATAAATCTGTCCAGGTCAACATCAAACTTGACTTCCCCATCTCTGGTCCTTACTGCTATTTTTTTCTTTTCTTCTTCCTTGTCTCCTACAGTTATCATATAATTAACCTTTTGCATCTGTGCATCTAAGACTTTTTTGTTTATTGTTTCATGTTTATTATCAATCTCTACCCTCAATCCAGCATTAATCATCGCTTCTTTTATCTTTTCAGCATATTCTGCATTTCTGTCGGCAACAGTTAAAACTTTTATTTGCACCGGGCTCAACCATAGAGGTAATTTCCCTGCAAAGTTTTCTATAACAACACCTAAGAATCTTTCAACGCTTCCCAAAATCGCTCTGTGTATCATTACAGGAGTTTTTTTAGTTCCGTCTTTTGCATCATATTCTGCTTTGAATCTTGCAGGCATTGAGAAATCAACTTGTATTGTTCCACATTGCCAATTCCTTCCAATGGCATCTTTAATATTGAACTCAATCTTTGGCCCGTAGAATGCTCCTTCTCCTGCTTTTATTTTGAATGGCAGTTTTTTCTTTTGCAGTGCGCTCTTTAAATTCTCAGTTGCTCTTTCCCAGTCAGCATCGCTTCCAACTGATTTCAATGGCTTAGTTGCCACAAAAATATCATACTCTTTGAATCCTAAAGTAGAATAAATCTTTATAGCATATTCAATCATATCTATTATTTCAGTTTCTATCTGTTCTTGTTCGCAGAAAGAGTGTGCATCGTCTTGAGTAAATGCTCTTACTCTAAATAGGCCATTCAATACCCCTGATAATTCATGTCTGTGTACATATCCGAACTCAGCATTCCTTAATGGAAGTTCCCTGTATGAATGCAATCGTGAATTATAAATCAGTAATCCGCCAGGGCAGTTCATTGGTTTCACAGCATATTCATTATTGTCTATTTTTGTGAAATACATATTCTCTCTAAAATTGTCCCAATGTCCAGAAGTCTTCCATAAGTTCTGGTTCAGTATGGTTGGAGTTCTTATTTCATTATATCCCCTTTTAGTATTTTCTTCCCTTGCGAACTCAACCAATTTGTTATAAATAATAGTGCCCTTAGGATGCCAAAATGGAAACCCTGGCCCCTCATCATGAAAAGAATAAAGGTCTAACTCCTTCCCTATTTTCTTATGGTCTCTCTTCTTTGCTTCTTCCAAAAATTCTAAATATTTCTTAAGTTCTTTAGGATCATTGAAGCTTATGCCATATATTCTTTGCAGGCTTTCTTTAGTCGAATCGCCTCTCCAGTATGAACCGGAAATTTTTGTTAATTTCACGGCTTTAATCATTCCTGTTGAATGCACATGCGGCCCTCGGCATAAGTCCAGGAACTTGCCACATTTGTAAATTGTTATTTTTTCATTTTTAGGTAGTTCATTTATCATTTCTGTTTTGAACTTGTTGTTTTTAAATAATTTCAATGCCTCTTCTTTAGTTACTTCATTCTTTTCGAATTTATCATTTCTGCCGATTAT
The DNA here is from genome assembly GCA_018303545.1 of Candidatus Woesearchaeota archaeon. Classification (GTDB taxonomy): domain Archaea; phylum Nanobdellota; class Nanobdellia; order SCGC-AAA011-G17; family JAGVXY01; genus JAGVXY01. Next base: position 98,651 of record JAGVXY010000010.1, read on the forward strand.
GATTTTAATCCTTTCTTCTATTTTTTCCATATCCTCAGGGGTTAAAGATTCCATTTCAAAATCATAATAGAACCCTTCATCTACTGCGGGACCAATAGTAGGTTTAGCATTTGGATACATTTCTATAACTGCTTCTGCTAAAACATGGGCCGTAGAATGTCTAAAAACTTCGATTCCCTCCTTATCCTTGAAAGTTAGAATCTTGAAATTTCCATCTGTAGTGATAGGTGTTGTTAAATCGATTAATTTGCCGTCTAAAGATATGCATATCGCTTCTTTCATTAATTTTTCGCTGATTTCTTTTGCGATTTCCATGCCGGTTATGCCTTTCTTATATTCCTTTTCAGAACCATCTGGAAATCTTAGTTTTACCATTTTATTCAACACCTTTTATTCTTCATAAATAGTTGGAGCAAGATATATAAATGTTACTGAAAAAATAAACCATTTATTATTTTTAGATAGTAAACTATTTAAATACTTAAACTCTTAATTTTCACTATGAATAAGAGGGGTGCAGTGTTTTTAATAGCTTTGTTCCTGCTAGTGCCTAATGTTTTTGCAAATATAGAAATAGATTCAGGATTGAGTAATTCTTACAACTTAGGAGATTCATTAAGTATATCAGGAAGTATTACCTTGTCTGTAAATACAGATCTTTTTATGGAAACGGCAATGACTTGCGGTTCTTCTTCAAGAGTTATGATGCGAAAAGTTGTTTCTGTTTATTCTAACATACCAAAAGATTTCAATCAGACCTTACAGATTTTTGGCTTCGAATCTGGCACTTGTCAAGTGGATATTACATTAAAAGATGCAAACAATAGTTTTATTGAGACTTCATCATCAAATAATTTCGAAATTACAAAAAAATTGATAGGTCATTTTACAAAGAATAAAGAAAAGGCCCAATTAGGTCAATCTGTTAGTTATACTGGGGATGTTTTGACCCAAAGTGGAAAAAATGTAAATGGTTACGCTCTAATAAATCTAAAGCAGGGTGATGAAGTTTTCTATTCTGATTCAACGGATATAAAAAATGGGGATTTTACATTTGAAATAAAATTGGAAAGCTATCCTGCAGGTAAGGTTACTTTTGAAGCTACTGTTTTTGATATTTATGGCAACTCCGGTATTTTCATCGATGAAAATGGGTTCGAAATAACTTCGTTATTAGAGATTAACCCTTCAGTAAAATCAACAGAGGTTCTGCCTGGAAAAGAAATTATGCTTTATGGCACAGCGCAGACAGAGCTTGAAGGTCAGATTTTTAATGGCGATTTTGAAATTTCAATTCTCGATGCCAATTACCGTTATAGTTTTGAAGGAAAAGATTTCAAATATGCATTATTACTTCCAAAAAATATTAAGTCGGGCACACATCAATTGCTTATAAGACTAAGTGATAATTACGGCAATAAAGGTGAATCTTCAGTCTCAGTTATTATAACCCCCATTCTTACAGATATAACACACAATCTTGGGTCAATGAGTTTTCTGCCCGGAGAAACAATGAGGTTTAATCCCACGCTAGTTGATCAAGCAGGGGATATAATAAATGAAAAAATTAGTGTCGCTCTTTCGGATTCTATTTTTGATTCTGAAGTAATGTCTGGTGAAAGCATAAGTATATTTATTCCAGGTAAAACTGATCCAGGGGTTTACAAATTATCTTTAATCTCAGGAAGCATAAGGAAAAAGTTTGATATCACCATTCTTGAAAAATCCGAAATTATGCCATACTTAGACGGCAATAATCTTGTCTTATCCAATGTGGGGAATATAAAATTTTCAGATATGGTTACGATTACATTTAATCAAGGAATACAGATAAAAGAATCCCTTTCCCTAAAACCAGGGCAAAATAAGACAATTGACCTATCTAATGGATTGGCAACAGGCCGTTATGACATTAAGGTTTCAGTAGCAGGCAAGGATCATGAATTTTCTAGCATAGATTTAATCAGCGCAGTACCATTCAAGTATAAGACCATTGTAACTGCGATAATGATCTTGGTATTTATTATAATCTTAATAATTATGTTCCTTAAATTAAGGCGGGACCATATATCATTAAATAAATCAGGGTATGAATCAAGCATTCCAAGAAAAAAAATAACTCTTTTCAAGAAGCATTCTTCAGAAGTTCATCATCCTGCATCAAATCACGCACAGGGAATGCAAAAAAAACCTTACGTTAAACTTACAAAAGAGCAAGAAATCGAAGATTATAAGCGTACAATCCTAAAAGAGATAGAAAAAGTAGAAAGAGAATCTAAACGCGAGCGCGGCCTATTCTGAACAAATCAAGTAAAGAAATTCTTCTTATTCTAGGCTTTTTATAATTAGAGACAATTTTTGGCCAATCATTCTTTAGAAATTCTTTTTCTTTTGCGATTAAATGCCCGAAGCCCTTTCTTATCATTTCTTTTTCGACTATTCCCCCTTTATGCGGATGCTTATACCTTTTTAGGTGGGGAGAGTTAAATCCATGCATATAATGTACAAGTTCATGCGCTAAAGTTATTTCGATTATATAATCTGGAACTCGCAAATCTTTGAAAACCGCATTTATAACAATTTCCGTGTTCCCATCTTTAAGTTTTTTTATATGCCCAAATTTATTTCTCCATCTGCCCTTGAACTGCACATTAACCTGGTTCAATCTTTCCACTTCGGGAAACAGAAGAATCCAAATTTGATCCAGTCTTTGTTCAAGCCACTTATTATCTCTCATAGAAAAATTAAATAAAAATAGGGGTTTAAATTATTTTCCCTTTTTCTTTTTTTTCTTTGTTTGACAGCCACAAGTACCACACATATCTTCCACCTCCAGTTATCTACTAGATATATTGTTTTTTTATTTAAATCTTTTATGGTGTTATAATTATATCTGAATATATCCGCGATAAAACTCTATGTATTTGCAAATTAGAAACTTTTATAATCATTATTACCTTATACTTATAATATGTCCGATGAAATATTTATGTCATTAGCTATAAAGAAAGCACTTAAAGGCGTTAAGAAAGGTCAGGCTCCATTTGGCGCTTGTATAATTAAGAATAATAAAGTAATCTCTTGTGAACATAGCACTGTTTTGAAAGACACCAATATTATTTCTCATGCTGAGATGAATGCTATCAAAAAAGCATGCAAAAAGTTAAAATCAATTAATCTAAAAGATTGCATCATCTATTCAACAGTTGAACCTTGTCCTATGTGTTTTTCTGCTATCCATTGGGCTAAAATTTCCAAGATAATATATGGTGCTTCAGAGAATGATGCAAAAAAAGCAGGGTTCAATGAACTGATGATTCATGATAAGAAATTGAAAAGTTTGGGCAGACTAAAAATAAAGATAGTTTCAAATTTTATGAAGAAAGAGTGTTTGGAACCATTTAAAGCTTGGAAAAAAAGAAAGAATAAAAGGATTTATTGAATTCCCTTTATTCGATAAGTGGTTTTCATCCTCATCATTAGAGTGCCCTATTCATCCCTCAAATCAATTGCCAATTTATAAATTCTTGTTCGATAAGATGGCCAATAGGGGTTTAAAAACCAAAGTTTTAAAAAGCAGTTATATCTCATAAACATTGTAGGCTAGGCTGGCGGGCTAACCCTCCGCTGTTACTGCAAACGGGATACAATAGCAGGGTCGAAGTCCTTTAGGCGGTAGTTTCGTACATTGGAAGTCTTGGCTTCATTCCGTCGATCTCCTGTCCCAATTGGTCGGCATCTTTGGGAACCGGGTCAGGCTGGGAACAGAGCAGCCCTAACTGATCATACTGGCGCTTTTGGGGTCGCGGGAAGGAGGAACAGCCAGGGTTAAGCTTTCGAAGTGCGGTTCTATCCACTTTGGGACGTGCCTACTTTTATCTTCAAAATGATTTCAAGAATAGATATTTACAAGTTATTCGAACTGAAAAATTTAGTTCGTTCTGAATTTTCTGAGTTTGCGGTAGACATTCGCAAGTACGCAGGAAACCTAGATTTAGACAAAGTTATGAAAGAAATCATCCATATCTGCGAGACAGAGGATTATTTCGCAGGCTCGCATATGTTCTGTACTAGAGAGAATGTCATACCGAGATATAAGAAAGATAAATCTTTGGTTTTAGATGCAGACCATATAGAAGGATTATGTAAGCTGTTATTAATACATAAAAAAATAATAAAAGATTATTAGGTGAACCAGGAATAAACTTTCATTCCCGCTTTAGCTGCGCCGAATACAATTGAGTTTCCAACCCCGTGTGAATCGGTTATTATCTGTTTAGAATTTATTGCTTCAACAACATCCAAATTGCCAGCAATCATTGCATCAACGACTTCTTCAGTAGTTGAAACATCCAATGTAGGTTCATCATAAAGTTCTTCAGATATGTCTGTTATCATTGCATTATTATCAATTGCTGCAGAAAATACAGTATCCCCTTCTGGCCCCTGGACATAAATATTTACTTTTTGGTTGTTGATTATTGATTTAACCAGCCCAGGAACGTTTTCGATATTGCCATTATAATCATTCTTAAAAGCGTCCATATTATTGAAAAATTGCTCTTTCAGCTCATCGCTTAATGCATAGCACATAGGCATAAGCATTAATATTACAAAAACCAAAAATAATTTTTTCATTTTATTCCTCCTTTTTTAGATAATAATAGGCAGACCATGCAGCAACCGCTCCTTCCCCGCAGGCAGTTATTATCTGCTTGAATGGATTATCTGTTATATCCCCTGCCGCATAAATGCCATTAATATTAGTCTCCATTTTTTTATTTACTTTTACATAATTGTTTTCATCAAGCTTCACATCAACCTGTTTCAGAAGATCAGTAGAAGGAATGCTACCGATTTCAATAAATATACCATCCATCTTCACATTTTTTCCATTGTCAAGTTCTATTGCTTCTACAAATTTCTTGCCCATTATTTTAATAATATTCGCATTGTATATTATATGTATATTTTTTGCCTTATTCATGGTTATTATATTCAGGGGTTCAGCCTTAAGTTTATCGCCCCTAGATATCAGATAGACATTCTTTGCATATTCAGCAATTAGAATGGCTGCCTTAACAGCAGAATCACCGCTACCCGCAATGGCAACTTCTTTGCCCCTGTAAAGGGCCGCATCACAGCTGGCACAATATGAAACGCCTTTCCCCAAAAATTCATCTTCTCCAGGAATATTCAATTTTCTTTTCTGCATTCCGGTCGTGAATATTATTACTCTCGCTTTATATTTTTTATTTGTTTTGGTTGTGATTTCTAAGTTTTTAGCTATAGCAATAGCTTCATCATAGATATTCTCAACTTCTTTGTATATGTCAAGATGTTTCTTGAACTTCATCATTAATTCAAAGCCTGAAACCCCCGGATAAGATGGAAAATTATCCACCTGCGGCGCTTTATTTGCAGTCCCGCCGATCTCTTTGGCAATCATCATGGTTTTAAGCCTGTATCTAGCGCAATATATTGCCGCGGTAATTCCTGCAGGTCCTCCTCCGATTATTATTACATCATACATATTACCCTATTTCCTATTTATTATTATTTAAATCTTGCTGTCCTAGCTTTTTTCTTATTGCTATGCTGAATAGTGCTGCTCCTGCAAATAATCCTAAAATATTAGCTTGAGGGACAAAAATCAGCATTAAAGGTAAAACAAACAATGCTATTATGAAGATTATATTTTTTATGCTCTTTTCTTTTAACAATGTTCCTGCTGGCAGGCCAATAACAAAAACTAAGGAGAATAATATATATGAAAATTCCCAGTTATAGCCTGTTGCCAATATCATTCCTAAGAATAGATATATTGAGTCATAAAGGAAGAATCCTGTAATTAGCCCAATAACAACTAAAGCTAAATTTAGAAGAGAAAAATTATACCTTAGGACAACTATTGCGCCTAAAATCAAACAAGTTGCTTGCATAACGATTTTATAATATTTGTTCTGCTCGGAATACTCTTCTTTAGTGTAATGGCCTATAATAATTCCGGCAATTAATCCAGAAAATGCGATAATTGACAATAAAAAGTATTGTATCATAAAAACCAATAAAGATAAAGAACTTTAAAAAACTTTAGTTTTTCTTAAATCTGTCCAGGTCAACATCCATTAATTTGATTATTTTATAGATATTTTGGTTTTATGAAATAATCTTCAATATTACCACATATCATGGATAACATTATTTTGCAGGTTAATTAATAGGAGGCCAACATAAGCGTAACTTATATAAATAAATTGATTTTGTTATAATAATGAGTTAGAGGTATAGACCCGTATCGTGATTTCATTTGTTGAAATGGAACTCCGGATAGAATAATTTATAATTAGTTCATATGATAAATCAAAAAAAGAGGGGGTATTTGCAGTTTTTACTATTAGCAATATTATTCGTTTTTTCAATACCTCTAGTTTATTCTGAAGAATTGATTATTACTTCAGACGCCCCTGTATTTGAAAAAATGGGAGATTATGATGCATTTATTTCTGATTCTCTCACATTTGAAATTGGAAGACCACAAATTCCTTTCACAAAAGAGCATTATTATCTTGATGATGATAAAAAAATTGAAATAATCATCGAAGAAGGAGAATATATTTTATATAGTAATCTTACCTTATATCCCCTACAAGAACAGGAACGTATTATAGGCGGGATTTTAACAAATAATGTTTTTTCTTATGATTTAGAATTTTATGAAACTAATGTATTTACTCCTGGGAAGTTTTATGATATCAGTGAAGCATATTTCCGCGACACAAAGTTTGCTTATATTAGATTCTTTCCATATCAGTACAATCCAGTAAATAAGGAACTGAGGCATTATCCTCAATTAAAAATTAATATAAGTTATGTTTCCGTTAAAAAAGAAAATATTAGAAAAGATAATCAGTTCAAAGAAATTAATTCGATTCTATTTAAAAACTATAAAGAAAGCCCTATCACTTTTGATTTAACATTAGGAATTCAAAATCAAGTAAAAGCAGAAGCCTTAAAGATTTATATTAATAAAAGTGGAATACATAAATTAACTTATCAGGATCTCAATAGTGCAGGGTTCAATCTAAGTTACGATCCAAGGATGTTAAAGATGACAAATAAGAACGAGGAAATTGAAATTTATATTGAAGGTCAAGATGATGGCAGTTTTGACATTAACGATTTCATATTATTTTATGCTGATGCAAATAAAAGTGAGGTATTTAATCAATTCAGCTATACAAACGCTTACTGGTTAGAATATAGTGAGTCTAATGGTGCTAGGATGGAAACAGAACAGTATGATGGAGGAGAAAATATAACAACCTATATGTCAAATATCCACTATGAATTTGATAACCTATGGCTTACAGAGTATATTACAAAGAATGAAGATCCTGCATTCATGACTTATATAAATCCTGGAGAAAGCTCGAATCATTTAAATTATACGATAAACATTTCAGATCCCGTGGGAGATGGAAATATTAGTGTTTATTTATACACTCATCCGAGTTATAATAATTCGCATAATATGACTATAAAAATAAACAATTATACCACTGGCGATTACATTTGGAACAGCACCTTAAATTGGAGTGAAAGTCACTTTGATATTATGCGGGGCAATATAAGTGGGTTTATGACAAATGGCAATAATACCATCAGCGTAATTTCAAATTACTTTAGTGTTAATCCTAATTTTTATTTATATTATATAAATTATATTGATATTAATTATGAAAAAAATTTTTCCAATCCGGCATTATATGTTGAATTTCAGGGTGAGCCAAATCGTAGTGTGGAAATCACTTTTAATTGCTCTGATATGTATGTATTTAACGTAGACAATCTTAGCATTGTTAGAACAAGTATAACTGATAATACTTCTCAATTTAATACAACCTCTGCGAAATATATTGCATTATGCAAAAACGATTCAATAACTCCCAATATCTCTATGAGAAGCGTAAATGAGAATAATACAGGTGCAGAATATCTTATAATTTGCCATAGTGACTTTTGCAACAATTCACAACAATTAGCTGAGTTCAGAAATGCAGAATATACTACTAGATTAACCGACGTGGAAGATTTATATGATCTTTATACTTATGGATTAATAGATGATAACGCAATAAAAAGTTATATCAACTATTCTTACAACAACTGGGCAACTGTTCCAACATACGTTGTATTGGTTGGTGACGCAAGTATTAATAAAAAAAATTCATCTCTTCCCACTCATTATACTGAACTTAGTGACGGTTATGTATATTATGTCCCCTCAGATAATTGGTTTGTGAGTATTGTTGGGGACGATAGAGTTCCAGATATGTATATTGGTCGAATTCCTGCAAAAAA